>DASYYN010000116.1:0-7785 GCA_035933815.1 Acidobacteriaceae bacterium | reverse complement strand
TTGCCGTTCCGGCATCCAGCGCGCGCATCGCCGCGATCTTCAGATCGCGACTGTAAACAGCTCGGGACAAATCCATTCCTCACTCCATTCAATGTATTTGTGCCCTTAACTTGCTGTCTCACTTTTGGGGTTCACTCCAGCGCGCCGCTTCCTTCCTGCCGGAGGCCATCCAGTTATTCGTCGGCGTGCGGCCGCGGCGGAGCGTCAGCGACAGAGCGACCGGACGCCTTCCATGTCTTTCGTCCACTCAAAGACGAATAATGTTCAAACCAGGAATGCGACTGAAGTCCCGAAGATTGTTGGTGCCGACCGCGTAGCCGAGTTCAATGGCACAGGCTCCAATGATGAGATCCGCCAAAGGAAGAATGATCCCTTTGGAAGCCTGCTCGGCTCCAACACGGGCAATGATCTCAGCGGTTGCATCCGTGATCGGGTGGGCGGGAACATGAGCCTTCAGCTCGTCCAGAAACTGGCGCCGCATACGGCTCCGCTGCGGCGTGTCGGCTCGATAGATGCCATGAGCGAGTTCCGCCACGGTCAGCGCGCTGATCACAATGTCCACATCGCCAACAGCCGCGCGAACTTTCCTGATCGCCTCCGGAGTTGTTATCTGCGCGCGTTCAGCCGCAACCAGAACGCTCGAATCGAGCACTAATCCCAGGACGGCGGATTCCATGGCTCGCGATGGGCGCTGATGCCTTCTTCGACATCCCGCGCGAAATCCTCGTCGATGACTGCGTTTGCACCGCTGGCTTCCATCGCCTGAAGCACCTCGGAGATTCTGCGGCCGGCAGGCGCGGGTCTGATGACGGCGACAGCGCGATGATCTTCTTCAACGATCACTTCCGCCCCCTCGCGTACTCTTCGGAGCACGGCATGGAAGTCGCGGGCGGCTTCCGCTTCCGTCATGTGGATCTGAGGCATTACTTCGATCATATGTCTTCTCGGTCCCGGCCCGCTGGATCGAGGAACGCTCCCGGGTGCGTCGAAGCGTAGACCTGCTGCAGCATGCGCAGCGCCACGCGCGTGTAGACCTGCGTGCTCTTGATGTCCTCGTGGCCGAGCATCTGCTGAATGAAACGGATATCGGCGCCGTTTTCGTGCATGTGCGTCGCCATGGTGTGGCGGAACAGATGGCACGATCCCGTCTTGCCCCGCTTGCCGTTCTCGCTGAGCGCCTCGGTCACATGCCGGCGCACGGTCAGGCTCAGATAAGCGCGATTATCGAAAGGCTCGCCGTCAGCTGAAAGAAACACAGAGAGGTCGTCCGGCTCGCTCACGAGCGTGGGCCGCGCTTCGGCGATGTACTTGTTGAGCCACGCGGCGCCGCGCTCGCCGATCGGCACATAGCGGTCCTTCTTGCCCTTGCCCTGTCTCACCAGTATGAGCCCGCGGTCGAGATACAGATCGGGCAGCTTCAGGCGGATGATCTCCAGCCGGCGCAGGCCGCAGCTGTAGAGCACTTCGAGAATGGCGCGATCGCGCAGGCCCACGGGCTCGGCGATGTCGGGATGCATCATCACGCGCTCGACTTCTTCGATGGAAAGAATCTCCTTCGGCAGCGTGCGTCCGAGGCGCGGCAGCTCGATCTCCGAAGCCGGATTGTGCAGAATATGGTTCTGCCGCGTCATCCATTTGAACCACACTCGCAGGGGCACGAGGCGGCCCAACTGGCTGCGGAACGAAAGCGGTTCGCCGTTCTTCTTGCGGTAGTAGTAAAGGTGCCGCTGATAGCGTTCGAGCACGGGCCGCGTGATCTCGGCCGGCTCGCGCAGGCCGTGCGCGTGAGCCCAGTCGAGAAACAGGCGGATGTGGGCGCGGCGGTTCTCGACTGTGTACTTCGAATAGCCACGCACGCTGAGCGCATTCAGAAACTCTTCGAGCTCCACTTCAAGCGGCGTCGGCGTGGCGCTCTGCTTCCTGCGGGGGCGAGCCATCAGACGGCTCCGGCATGCAATGCGCCGTTGACTTTCACTGTGACTACGACCGGTGATGTTTCACGCCCGGTATCAGTGATTCCGGCAGACCGCACGCTATCCGGCCATGCGGCTGATTCGGCGGGGCCTTCTTCGTCCAAACCCGCCCCGCGAGGTGGCCGCGCATCCCCCGCGCAGTTGCCTTCAGCCCCCGCGAGGTTCGCGTCGTAGTGGTAAACGAACGTCTGTCCGGGGCCGCCGCGGCGCACCGCCAGATACTCCATTTCTTCGAGCCGCCGCAGATGCACGCGCAGCTGCGTATCGCCCCAGCGTGTATGCTCACGCAGCATGCGGCGCGTGAATCGATAATCGGCCGCTTCGATTTCGAGGCGTTCGGATTCCTCTTTCACCATCTGCTCAATGAGAGCCAGCAGGCGGCGTGTCTGCGGCGGCAGTTCGTCGAGCGCTGGCGCCAGCACCCTGGCCGTCAGTTCCCGCGCCAGCTTCACATCTTCTGCGGTGGCTTCGATGTATTCGAGCGTTTCGCCCTCGCGCGTTTCGGTTTTGATCCGGCGCTGATACTGGTGCAGCAGCGCGATGGCTTCGATCAGCGTCAGCAGCTTCATGTGATCGCGGCGCGTGCGCGTGGCGTGGTCCGGAAAGGTTTCATCGCCCATCGCGTTGTTGACCACCGCGATCGGACGCAGCAGCGTCTGTGCGTTGCGGTGCAGCTTCACGATGCGTTCCCGCGCGCGGCGGGCCCAGAGGCCTTCGAGCGTGCGCGACTCGCGCTGCCGGCGATGAATGGCTCGCGTCTGTTCCCGCTCTTCATTCACGGTAAGCAGAATCGAACGGTTGAGCAGTTCTTCGTCGACCTCCTGCGCGGTGGTGGTGAGGAAGATCATGACCGGGCCTTCGACCGTATACTCGTGCGTGACGAGTTTGCCCGTCACCGGATCCTTGCCGGTGGAGGCGATGCGCAGCACGCCTTCCGACTGCAGCAGCTTCAGGGCATAGGCCGCGCGGCTGGCGCCTTCTTCTTCCGAAACCGCGAGGATCTTGTGTTTGAGATTCTTCTGGCCCATGTAGAAGAGCGCCTGGCCGGTCATGGCCGAATACTCTTCGCGCTGCTCCTGGGGCATGAAGTCGAGCACCGCTTCCATCAGCGAGCTTTTGCCGGCCGAGGACGACGACTGCACCACGATCGCCAGCGGCTTGTCGAGCAGGCGCGAAACGGCGGCCAGATAACTGATGGTCTTGTTCGTCTCCTCGCCCACCACGCCGCATCGTTCGAAGTCTTCGAGCACGCGGCTGAGCAGCTTCGGATCGCGCAGCAGATCGAGCGCGGCTTCCTTTTCCACTTCGCTGAGCGTGGCCTCTTCGCGCGGCGGCTCCAGCACTTTTTTGAGATGCTCGCGCTGCAGGTCTTCGAGCAGCGACCACACGCGGCCCACTTCGCGCTGGACCGCGTCTTCCTTCGCGCCCAGTTCGTGCGCTGCCTGTTTGGCGAACATCCCGCGGTGCCGCGCCAGCTCGAGATCGAGCGTATCGCCGTGATACACGTCTTCGCCGCGCGTGTTGCGGCCCGACACCCGGACATTCACTTTCATCGTGCCCAGGCTGGTGTTCTTGTACAGGCCCCGCACGCGCCAATGACGCGGATTCGGGCCTGGCATCGTGACGCCGATCTCTTCGCCTTCGATCTTCACTTCGGGTTCGGAAGACGGAGCGGCGGCTAAAGGAAGAACAGGTTCTGTTTTTTCTTTAGCCGCTTTGCCCAGCCACTGCGCGCCGTTCAGCAGCACGCCGAGACTCTTCGCCGCGGGCTGCGTGGTGCGCGCGTATTCGTTGGCGTCCATGCCTTTCGGAAACAGCACGCGAAAGCATTCGATGCCGGCCGCCATGAGTTCTTCAGCGAGAGTGGCTGCCGCTTTGTCTCCGGCCTCGTCGCGATCGTAGGCGATGTAGACTCGCTTCACGCCGTATCCGCGGAAGGCCTCGCGGTGGTCATCCGTGAATCCGTTCACGCCATAGCTCGACGTCACGTTGCGATGGCCCGCGCACCAGAACGTCAGCGCGTCGATCAGCGCTTCGCAGAGGATGATCTCCTTCGAGGCTTCGAGCGCCTCTTCATTCCAGACGCCGCGGTGCGGTCCCGGCAGATAGAGATGCAGCGGCGTGCCTTTGGTCAGGCTCGCCGTGATTTTGCGTCCGTACATCTGGACTACTTCGCCAGCGCGATTGAAGATCGGAATCACCAGCGACCCGTTCATGTGTTCATGCCCCGAAGACTCGCGCAGAACGCCCAGCTTTTCGAGGCGCGCGCGCATCTCGGCTCCCGCTTTGCGGTTCTTCGGCGGCAGCCGCAGTCCCAGCGTGCGATTGGCGAAGCCCAGGCGGAAGCGGTCGACCATCTCGGGATCGGTGAGGCCGCGCCGTTCCAGATACTTCAGCGCCTCGGGCGACTGCTTCAGGGTGTCGTGATAAAAGCCCGCGATCTGTTCGAGCGTGGCCGCATCGTTTGCATCTCGCTCGATCGGGGCTTCCAGCCTGCGCACGGTCGAGACCTTCACCGCCGGCGCGCTTTCGAACAGCGCCGGATGCTGCGCCCGCAGCAGTTCGACGGCGTGCCGGAAGCTGACCCCTTCGGCCCTCATGACCCAGTCGATAACCGACCCGCCCATATTGCATTTGCCGGCGCAGCGCCACACGCTCTTCGCCGGCGTCACGATCAGCGAGGGATTGTGGTCATCATGAAAAGGGCAGAGCCCGAACAGATCGGCGCCATGCCGCTTCAGCTCGATGCCGCGCGCCGCGATCAGCCGCTCGACCGCCAGTTCCTGCTTGATCCGTTCGATTACCTCGTCGGGTATGCGGGCCATCGGAAACGGCCTCCTTTCGGAAAATCTGTCAAGAGGGGCGGCGAAAAAATCTGCGGTTTCATACTTCCATTAAAACTACAGTGTGATACTGTTGATGTCAAGCGATGAATTCTCCCGACCCTTCGCTCTCCCCTTACACTGGCCTTGCGATGCCCCGCGTGTCCCGACTGAAGCTTCCCCCGCTCGACGTGATCGAGTCCCTGCCGGACCGGATTGCGCGGCTGCGCCGCGAGCGCGGCTACTCGCAGACCGAGCTGGCCGAACGCGTCGGCATCATTCAGGCCCTGGTGTCCGATTACGAAAAGGGCAAGCTGCGCCTGTCAGCCGAGATGGCCGTGCGCTTCGCTCGCGCGCTGGAGGTGAGCACCGACGATCTTCTGCAGCCGAAGAAAACCGCAAAACATCAGGCGCTCAAACCCAGCCGCAAGGTCCTCCGCCGATTGGAACAGATCGAAACGCTCCCTGCCAACCAACAGCAGACCGTTCTCAAAAGCATCGACATGATGCTCAGCGGCTTGAAAAACGCCAGCTAAAGGGCCAGCGGCATCACTCGCTACACCCCTCTGCGGATTAACCTGCGTGCAGTTCAAGGCTGGGGACGGGATACGGGCGGGCGCGCGATCACCTCAAAGGCCCCGGGGCCTATTACCTTCACCTCATTGCGAGGTTCGGAATCCGGCTCTCCCGTGAGCCTGTAGATGAATCTCACAGTCAAGGTCTCGCCAGCACATCCTGGCGAAAACACGGCCGTTTGGAGTTCGGCCTTCAGCCAAGGACCCAATACCAAGGCCCCGCTCCGGACCTGAACATCAATGGATTTAGGAGTCCCTGCGTCTCCGATCGCGATCTTAGCTTCCGCCTCTCCCTCGGCCCGAGATACCCAAAGAATGGCCTTATATCCCGGTATCGGCATGTTCCTAATGCATTCGAACCCGGAGGCCACGCTGTGCTGCGCGGGTGCCGGGACGACAACGCCGGCAAGTTGTAAGAAGAAAGCTCCGAATATAGGGGGTTTACGGATCTTCATCACGGCCCCTTATTCGAAAAGCCCTGAATAACGCTGCTGCAGTTCACCCAGATCTCGTCGTTGTTGAACGCCTGATTGGCCATATTCTGGGCGTAGGTGAGGGAGGGGCTGTTATCGTTCCTGATCATCCCGAAGAGGTGCGCGACTTCATGCAGCATCAGGAAAGCCTCGGCTTGGGGACTGCCTCCCTGGATGGCAGCGAACTGAGTGGCATAGTCGTTGCTGGGCGCGATCGTCTGCCCCTGAGGCACCTGCTTGAAAAATGCGCCGTTGTTGTTGAACAGTATTCCGTAGCCCGGCGCAAGGGATCCAGTGTCCTCGAGGGCATTGGCATTGCCGCCGACGAAGTTAGCGGTGCCGGTCGCGGCAGGTAGCGTCGTTGTCAGATAATCGCTCAGAGATTGCCCGTTCTTCGCAGACGTTGTTAAGCCCGCCTGAAACCACTGGCCGCAAGGCGTGTTCTGCAGCGCCGACGCGAGTTGGCCAAAGATCGGCGAGACGAGCGGCTGGACGTTTGTGACCGCGACAGGTGCGCCGTTCCCTTGTGTCTGGACTCCGCCACCTGGGCTTGGCATGTGCGACGTAAAGCATATGGGATCAAACATGCAAAACATCGCATAGTTCGCCATCGCGGGCGAATAATCCCAGTAGTCATCGATGACCTCGCCCCAGCCCCACGCGTCGACACAGATATCGGCATCGCAGAGGCCGGTTCGATCATTTCGGTTTACAGGATCGCCGCGCGTGTACGAATAGCGATTCCAACTCCCAGGGTCGGTTGCCTTTATGCTGCCCCCGAACGGGTCGGGTGTGTTGAACCTGCCATAGCTGGAAGCGTAGTAGCGGTTCTGAGCGTAATCCAGGCCGGTATACGAATCGCGCGTATAAGTCCCAAACTTCTCGCGGTCGTTGGAAGTGGAGGTGATTTCATCGCCATAACAGATCACCCCGATGCGATTTCGTCGTAGCTCGGCTTCGATCTCTTCTGCGTTCCTGAGGTTGCGGATGGCCGGGTCCTGGTGAGGATCTGTTTTCGGAGCCGCGAGGCCCCGATGCGGTTTTGCGGCTAAAGAAAAAACGAACCCATTTGTCTGCTGGAGACACGAGGGCTGTTCGACAGATGAAGTTTTTCTTTTAGCCGCTGAAGTCGTCATCGCGTTTTACAAAACGAAGCCAGTCCGGTCCCGATGAAGCGCTCGAAAAAACGAACCCATTTGCTCGAGACCGGCGGTATTCAACCTGAGTCTGAGTGTAACGCCGTTGCCGGCATGCGGGAGCGGTAAAGTCCCTCGCTGCAACGAAAGATCGGTGAACCGCCCGTTGCATGAGGCCCCTTTCCCTCATGTAGGGTGGCCTTTTCGCGGCGGCCCGGAGCGGTCAAGGCTGCGCGCAGCGCACCCGCAGGGCCTGGCCTTGACGGCGAGGACCGCCGCGGGATCGTTCGACAGAGGGAAAGGGGCGCCTCTGGCGCCTGCCTTGCCGCGCGTTTCGCGGAGGTTTATGGCCGCCAGATTTTGGCGGCCATAAACCGGAGCGGCGCGGTGATCAAACAGCCGGCGGGCGCGGGATCGCGCCTGTCCGGCAACTTCCCCCGCGAGGGGGATCGAGGGGGCGATTGAATAAAATTTCGGCGCGCCGGCCGCCAGGCTGAACCGGGGTCCGTGGTTCACCCGGAGCCCCCCAAAGGAGCGGCCCGCGCGCCAGCGCATCTTAGCCGCGGGAAGAGGCCCTCCCCTCCTTTGGGGATTCCTTATCGGCCCGGGGTGCGGGTGGGGTGGTGTCCAGAGGAGGGGAGGGCCGGCGGGGGGCGCAGGGCGGCGTGAAGTGAACCCCTGGAGTGAGACACGAAGTTAAGGGGTTGGGCGCCGTTCAATGCGGAAAGGTTGACCGACGAAGTTGATGTGATCCACTCTGGAGGCACCTGAGCGGAGGATAGGGCAACGCAGGGATGCGACCCGAG
>DASYYN010000081.1:0-12392 GCA_035933815.1 Acidobacteriaceae bacterium | reverse complement strand
ACTGGAGTCAAAGGCGAGACGCTGGCCGGTCTCGACCTCAGCAGCACCACGCATACCAACGCCGGAACGTATGCGACGGATGGATGGACTTTCACCGACGCGACGGGCAACTACAACAACGCCAGCGGCACCGTGTCGGATCACATTGCCAAAGCGAACGCCACGATCAGCGTCAACGCATACAGCGTCACCTATGACGGCAACACGCACACTGCCACCGGTTCAGCTACCGGGGTGAAGGGCGAAACCTTGGCCGGTCTCGACCTGAGCGGCACTACACATACCAACGCCGGCACCTACGCTTCAGATCCGTGGACCTTCCACGATCCGAATGGCAACTATGCCGATGGAAGCGGCGCGGTGTCGGATTCGATCGGCAAAGCGAACGCCGCGATCGGCGTGAGCGGATACAGCGTCACCTACGACGGCAATTCGCACACCGCGACGGGATCGGCGACCGGCGTCAAGAATGAGACGCTGGCTGGTCTCGACCTCAGCGGCACCACGCATGCAAACGCCGGCACGTATGCTACCGATGCCTGGACGTTCACCGACGCGGCGGGCAACTACAACAACGCCAGCGGCACTGTGTCCGATGCAATCGCCAGGGCGAAAGCAGCTATCAGCGTGACACCCTACAGCGTCACTTACGACGGCAACGCGCATACAGCCACTGGCTCGGCCACCGGGGTCAAGGGTGAGTCGCTCAGCGGGCTGGACCTGAGCAACACAACGCATACGAACCCCGGAGCGTACAACGACAGCTGGACATTTACCGACGCGACCGGCAACTACAACGGTGCAAGCGGGATTGCAAAGGACGCCATCGGCTACGGCTTCCTCGGACTGGAGGCGCCGTATGCTCCGCCGCCGACCACGTTCAACGTACAGCGGACGATGCCGATTGTTTGGCAGTACACCAATGCGAACGGCGCAGTCGTGAACAGCGCGGCGGCGAATCCTCAGGTCCAGATATTCAGTTGCGGCACGATTCCTGACAATTCAACGCAGGACATTACCGTCGACAGCGCCGGAAACAGTGGATACCAGTACAACAGCACGACAAACACCTGGCAGTTCAACTGGCAGGTGAAAGCCAGCAATCTGCAAGCCGGCTGCTACGACATTTACATCGTGAGCGGGCAAACCGGACAGATGAGCAGGGGGTTCCCGATCAATATAACAAGTCACTGACGCTCTCCGGCAGAAGTGCGGGATCGGATCTCTGCCGGAAGGAAAAGAATCCCGGCACTGGGGGCAAGCACTCCCCCAGTGCTGCTCACACTGCCTAAACCGCATTCCTGTACGTCGGAACGTAGTCAGCCGCAGGCCGAGCATCACTTGTTCGGGGCGAAACGAATCGCGCAACCGCCGCCCGGGGCCAGATGAAGTTTTAGCGTATCCCTCTGGCTGACGGTCTTTGTCTCGATCGAGACGTGCTTCGGGACCTGATCAGCATCCGAAGCGTCGGCGTAAATCTGTGCCGTCCACGTCCCGCTCCCCAGGAAATCCAGCGGCACAGAGATGTCGCGCGCCGTCCAGTTCGTGATCGATCCCAGGTACCAGTCATGCCCGCTGCGGCGGGCGACGGTGATGCTTTCTCCAGGAAAGCCGTCGAGACCGCGGGTTTCATCCCAGGCCGCGGGCACATCGCGGATGAACTGAAAGCCTGGCTGGTTCGCATACGCCTGCGGCGCATCGGAGACCATCTGGAACGGGGCATAGGCGATGACGTACATCGCCAGCTGCTGCGCGCGCGTTCCCTGCACCATTGGCCTGATGTTGCGCGGTATAAACTGCGCTGCCGTGGCATTGTCGAACCCGCCAGGCGTGTAGTCCATTGGCCCATTGAGCAGCCGCGTGAACGAGAAGGTGGTGCGGTGGACGGGATCGTCTCGATCTGTCACCTTGCTGTACTCCATGCCCATGATGCCTTCGAAGCCGAGCACGTTCGGCCAGGTGCGGCTGAGGCCCCACGGCGTGGTGGTGCCGTGGAAGTCGAGCATGAGGTGGTGCTCGGCCGCCAGCTGCGCGGCCTTGTAATAGAAGTCGATTGCGGGCTGATCGCTGCGCTGGACGAAGTCAATCTTGATCCCCGCCACGCCCCACTTCTCAAACAGAGGGAAGGCTTGATCCATCTGCACATGCGTCGGAGCAAAGTTGGCCCAAATCCAAACTTTGACGCCTTTTGATGCGGCGTACTTCACCACCTCCGGCAAGTCCACGGTGCCGTTCATGTGGAGAATGTCGTCTCGGCTCGACCAGCCGGCATCGATCAGCATGTAAGGGAAGCCGGACTGCGCGGCGAAGTCGACGTAATACTTCATCGTCGCGGTGCTGAACGAGGGCTTGCCATCCGCTCCGATGCTTCCGCTCCACCAGTCCCACGCGGTCTTCCCGGCGTGAATCCAGCTCGTGTCCTGAAGCGTCGTCGGGCTGTTCAGGTCGTCGATGATGTTCGAATCGAGCAGCGTAGCGGGCTGCTCTGCCACCTGAAATACGCGCCACGCGGACAGGTATGGAAGCGAACCCGTAACGGCAATGGTCGGATTGCTCGGGATATCGGTGAAACGCGGGGCCAGAATGCTTTCCAGACGGAACCTGCCCTCGGCGAGCCGCTGCGGCTCGCGATCGTTCGTCAGATACATAACCGCGTTGCCATGAAGGTTGGCTTCTGTGATCGCGAGCCAGCCAACGCTTGGGCTCCACGTCAGAAGAGGAAGCCCGACCAGCGTGCGGCTCTCCTCACCACCGTCCGAGCGCAGCGAGCTGACGTGCATTCGCAGATACTCGCTCTCGAAGGGCGAGCGAAAGTTAGGCAGCTCCAGCGCCCAAACCGTTGCATCGTTGTCGAAATTGAATTCCGTGTTCTCGTCATGCAGGCGAAATCCGCGCTGATCCGGTCCGCCGGGCAGCATGTAGCGAAACGCAACCGCTCCGTCATAGGCGCGAGCCTCGATCTCCATCGATCGGCCGTGATCTCCGGGTTCGGCGACCTTCACCGTCACACCGTTCCACGCATCGTGGACATGGCTGGTCTTGCCGGCAATCTCGTTGTAGTCGTCCACTCCGGAGCCGGGAGTCACACCCTCGATCCGCACATGCTCGCCGAGCGGCGGACCTCCGGCGATTGCAAGGCTCATACCTGAATTCTCGAGGAGCGGCTTGCCATTGAAGAACAGCGAATAGACGAGGCGCCCGGCGCCGCTGGCAGAGTCGGCATCGCGCACAACCGCGAACCGTAATTCAAGGCGATGGTCGGGCGACTGAACTGCCGGCGTGTTCTGCGCGGAGCCAACCATTGCAGAACACGAAACGATGATCAGCGCAGCAGGGATGTTCCAGGAGAATGATTTCACAAGAGGCCTCCGAGCGAGGGATACGACAGCCACGCAGCAGTTTACCTGCGATCCGGCCTATGGAACCGCGCCGCATAAGTTCGCAGCCATAAGCCGCTCATATAGAATTCGCTGCGGTGACACACCCGCGCCTCGAAGTCGAGAGCCCCCGCCCGAGACTCGCCCCGAAGCTCGGCCTCTTCGATTCCACCATGATGGTCATGGGCGGCATCGTCGGCGCCGGCGTCTTCATGAATCCATACGTCGTGGCCCAGCGCCTGCACTCGCCCGTGCTCATCCTCTCCGTCTGGCTGGCCGGCGGCATCATCGCGATCCTCGGCAGCTTCATCTACGCGGAGCTCGGAGCGCGCATTCCCGAGGTCGGCGGCCAGTACGAATATCTCCGCCAGTCCCTCCATCCCGTATTCGGATTCCTCTATGGATGGGCGCTGCTCCTGATCATCCAGACCGGAGGCATGGCGGCCGTTACCGTCACCTTCGCCCGCTACTTCCTCGAACTCACGCGACTTCCCTGCTCCGAGCGCTCCGTCATCGTCGTCACGCTGGCTCTGCTGACCGGAATCAACTGCCTGGGCATCAAGCCCGGCGGGCGGGTTCAGAGCATCCTGATGGTTCTCAAGATCGCAGCCATCGCAGCGCTCATCGCCGCCGGAGTATTCCTGATCCGCGCGCCCCAGCCCGTCCTGCACCCGGTGCTCGATCGGCCTATGAGCTTCGACCTGCTCACCGCACTGGCTGCGGCCATGGTCCCGGTCCTCTTTTCCTATGGCGGCTGGCAGACGACCAACTTCATCGCCGCTGAAATCCGGGATGCGCGCAGGAATCTCGCCCGCGCCCTGATCATCGGTGTCGCCGCCGTTGTCGTGCTCTACGTGTTAGTGAACTTCGTCTGCCTGCGCGCGCTGGGCGTCACAGCCCTCGCCGCGACCAGCGTTCCCGCCAGCTCCGTGATGCAGATTGCAGCCGGCGAGCGCGGAGCCCGCCTCATTGCGCTCGGTATCGCCATCTCGACAGTCGGCTTCCTCAGCCAGTCTGTGCTCACCGGGCCCCGCGTCTATTTCGCGATGGCTGAAGATGGCCTCTTCTTTCGCAGCGTCGCCTACCTCACCCGCAAAACCCAGGTTCCCGTGGTGGCCATCGTGCTGCAGAGCGTCTGGGCCGTCGTCATCGCGCTGAGCGGAAAATACGAACAGATCCTGAACTTCCAGGCCCCCATCGATTTCACCTTCTTCGGCCTGAGCGCGACCTGCCTCTTCGTTCTCCGCCGCCGCGAACGGAGAGGCGCCACCGCCACTGCGGGCTTTCGCGTTCCCGGCCACCCGTGGACCACGCTCATCTTCGTCTTGTCGTGCTGGCTCATCGTCGCGAACGCGCTGTGGAAGTATCCTCGCAACAGCTCCATCGGATTTGTGATCCTGCTGGTCGGATTGCCGGTGTACGCGCTCTGGCGCCGCCGGTCCAGGGAGGGAACAGAATGAGCAACCCGCGTGCCGTCTCGTCCACCTATCTCGAGTGGGCGAAACTCTGCTCGCATGCAAAATACAACCTTGCCACCAGCGGCATCATGAGCTATCCACTTGCGGATCTGCACGTCTCTCCGGAGCAACTGGAGATCAACGGCCCTACCGTCTACGGCTACGCGCCGCTGCAGGAGCGCCTTGCGCGCAAGTGCGGCGTCGCGCCGGACTGCATCGTTGCCGCCGCGGGCACTGCGATGGCGAATCACCTGGCGATGGCTGCTCTGATCCAACCAGGCGACGACGTTCTGATCGAGCAGCCGACCTACGGACCGATTCTCGAAGTGGCGTCTTACCTGCGCGCGAACATCCTGCGTTTCGAACGCCGCGCCGAGCACGATTATCAGATCAATCCCGATGACCTGGCGCGCCGCATTACCTCGAAGACGCGCCTCATCTGCCTCACGAATCTGCACAATCCGTCGGGCGCGCTCCTCAGCGACGCAACGCTGACCCGAATTGGCGAGATCGCACAGAAGTCCGGAGCCCAGGTATTCGTCGACGAGGTCTACCTCGACATGGTGTACGACCAGCCGGTGCGCTCCTCGTTCCATCTCGGCAGCAACTTCGTTGTCACCACCAGCCTTACCAAGGCCTACGGTTTGAGTGGCCTGCGCTGTGGCTGGATCATCGCGCAACCCGAACTGGCGAAGCGCATGTGGCGGCTCAACGATCTCTTCGCCGCCTCTCCCGTCCATGCAGGAGAACTGCTCAGCGTAATCGCGCTCGATCACCTCAACAAAATCGATGCGCGTGCCCGTGCCATTCTGCACGCCAACGGCGAAGCTCTGGACAGCTTCTTCAGCGGCCGCAGCGATCTCGATGGATTTCGCAGCCGCTGGGGCACCGTAACCTTCCCACGCCTCAATCACGGCTCCGTCGATGAGTTCTGCGAATTTCTGCGCGCCCGCTATGAAACCAGCGTCGTGCCTGGACGTTTCTTCGAGATGCCGGATCATTTCCGCATCGGCATCGGTGGCGATCCCGCGATGACGCGCGAGGGATTGCGCCGATTGGCCGCCGCGCTCGACGAGTGGGGAACAACCCACTCATGAAGCAGGCGGGCGTTCGTATCGGCATTGACTGGGGCGGTACGAAAATCGAGGCGCTGGCCATGGATGCCGATGGCCAGGAACTTCGCCGTCTGCGCATCCCAACTCCTCGCCACGACTACGAAGGCTCCATCCGCGCGGCCGTCGAGTTGGTCGCATCCATTGAGCGAGAAGTTGGTCCCACCGGGCCGATTGGCGTCGGCATTCCAGGCAGCATCGTGCCCGCTACCGGATTGGTCAAAAATGCGAACTCCACCTGGCTCAATGGAAGACCGCTCGAGCGAGATCTGTCCGCCGCACTCGGGCGTCCAGTCCGCTGCGTGAACGACGCGAATTGCCTCGCCGTCTCGGAAGCCACCGACGGCGCGGCGGCGGGACACGCGGTCGTCTTTGCGGCGATCCTCGGCACCGGCTGTGGCGCGGGAATCGCTCTGCGCGGCCAGATGCATTCCGGCCCGAACGGCCTCGCCGGAGAGTGGGGTCACAATCCATTGCCCTGGCAGCGCCCAGACGAGTGTCCCGGAGAACCGTGCTACTGCGGCCAGCGTGGCTGCATCGAGCGGTGGATCTCCGGCCCGGCGCTGGAGGAGGACTACCGCCGTGCAGCGGGAGCCCCACTGACCGCCTCCGAAATCGCTGCGCGCGCCGACGGTGGCGAAACCGAGGCGCTGGCTGCGCTGGAGCGCTACGAGGAGCGCCTGGCCCGCGCGCTCGCGCATGTCGTCAATCTGCTCGATCCCGACATCATCGTGCTGGGCGGTGGCGTTTCCCGCATTGCGCGGCTCTACCGGAACATCCCGCCGCTCATCGCCAGCTGGGCCTTCGGCAAGTCCGCGCTGACCCCGCTGGTTCCCGCAAAGCACGGCGACTCCAGCGGAGTTCGCGGCGCAGCTCGCCTCTGGTCCGGCGGCAGCACCGGCAACGAGGAGCCACTCAGTTCCAGGTGACGAGCCAGCGTGACTCCGCTACACATGCAGAGCGTACGCGTAGAGCATAGCCAGACATCCGATGATGAAGGCCAGCAAAACACTGTGCTTCAGCGTGAATCGGAAGAGACGCCCCTGATCCTGATCGGATAGCCCTGTTGCTGCAGCGGCGATCGCGATGCTTTGCAGACTGATCATCTTGCCCATGACGCCTCCAGCAGCATTCGCGGCTGCCATCAGCACAGGATCGAGCGCAAGACGATTAGCGGTGACCACCTGCAGGTTTCCGAACAGCGCGTTCGATGAAGTGTCGGAGCCGGTAAGAAATACTCCCAGCACGCCAAGCAGTGGGCTAAAGAACGGAAACAACCTGCCGCTGGAGGCGAACGCAAGGCCGAGTGTCGCCGTCGCGCCGCAGTAGTTCATCAGAAATCCGACCGCAAGCACCAGCGCCACCGTGGCGATCGGAACCGCGAGCTGCCTGGTGGTGCGCGCCAGGATGGCGAGGAATCCCGAAGGACTTACGCGCAGGTAGAGCACCGAAAGAATGGTTGCAACCATGCAGGCCGTCCCCGCCGCAGACAGATAATTGAACGCAAACGGAGCATGATACGGAGAAGGTGTTTTGGTCACCGGCGGCATCCGCAAAACAATGTCGTGCAGGCCGGGCCAGCTAAAGTTCAGCGTCGCCCGGTTCAGCGCCTTGCGAATGGGCGCGACGCCCCACAGGATCACGCAGACAACAAGAAAAACGTAGGGAATCCAGGCGAGCAGAACGTCGCGCGCGCTGTGCTGTTCGCCGACGTCGGCCACACCCGGTCGGGCGATATTCGAGGAGGCGCCGATCGTGCGCAGATCGGCGCCTGGCGCAGAGGAAGACGGGGCGTCGTCGGTGCGGCGATAACGAGGCAACCGCAAAACCAGAATGATTGAAAGCATCGAGATAATCGCAGCCAGCAGGGCTGACAATTGCGGTCCGATCACAGCCGAGATCACGTACTGAGACACGGCGAAGGAAGCCCCGGCGACCAGCGCCGGCACGACGATTCCCTTCATGGCGCGAAATCCAGCCATGGCGATAATGAGATACGCGGGAATGAAAAGCGCAACCGGCGAGCAGAGCATGCCGACGTCGCGGCTGAGCTTGTCCAGAGGCAAACCCGTAATCCCGGCCAGAGTGATGACGGGGATCCCAATGGAACCGAACGCCACCGGAGCGGTGTTCGCCAGAAGGCAAAGTGCGGACGCGCTGAACGCCGAAAATCCCAGGCCGCTCAGCATGGTGGCGGCGATCGCCACCGGCGTCCCGAACCCGGCGGCGCCTTCGAGAAATGCTCCGAACGCGAAGGCGATTAACAACGCCTGCAGTCGGGGATCAGGCGTCAGGCGTCCGACCGACCCGCGAATAATCTCAAACTTCCCGCTTTCGGTCGTTACGTGAAACAACGCGATGGCCCAGTAGATGATCCAGCAGATGGGGAACAGGCCAAAAGCTGCTCCATAAAGAGCCGCGCTCGCAGCAGGTTCCACCGGCATGCCATATCCGCCAACGGCTAATACGAAAGCGGCGCACAGGCCGGCCAGCCCGGCCATCCACGCCGGCTTCCTGAATGCACCCAGAATCAGGAGAAAAATGAAAATCGGCAGCGCCGCGATCAGCGCAGATACGCCGAGGCTCTTGCCGAAGAGGGAATAGGTTTGGTGCCAGGCCGAAGCCGTTCCGAGCATTCATCGTCCCCAGTTGCGTCGTGCACCGATGGTGGGTTGCGAGGACCCATTCCGTCAAGGCCGGCCGTTTGAACGTCGGCATCGCGAATGAGCGCCCGTGTTGAGGGAGTTCGCCCGTGCAGCCCTGGTGTACACTCCGTTTTCAACTCGGAGCCCCCTCATGCACAGTTCCCGAAGAACGTTCCTGAAGCACGCAGCCGGTGTTTCTGCGGCAAGTCTTGTCGGCTTCGGCCACGGGACAAATCTTCACGCTGCGGCGCGGTCGATGAGCACGGATCCCGACCTGCCGGCAACGGGCTGGTATGACCGTCCGATGCGCTGGGCACAACTGAGTTTCGTCGAAGACGATCCCGGCAACTATGACATGGAGTTCTGGCTGGATTACTTCCGGCGGATCCACGCAGACGCCGCGCTGCTCGATGCCGGCGGGTGCGTCGCCTTCTACCCGACCAGGATCCCGCTGCATTACCGGAGCAAATGGCTCGGCAACAGGGACAGCTTCGGAGATCTTTCCGCAGCTTCTCGCAGCCTTGGCATGAACGTGGTCGCGAGGACCGATGCGCACGCGTGCCATCAGGACGTTTACGATGCGCACCCCGACTGGATCATGGTCGACGAACACGGCAACAAACTCCGTCATCCATCCGACAGGGATTTTTGGCTGACGTGCGCGCTTGGGCCCTACAACTTCGAGTTCATGACGGCTGTCCACAAAGAAATCATGGGCCTGTACCGGCCCGATGCCATCTTCACCAATCGCTGGGCAGGATCGGGCATGTGTTACTGCGAGCACTGCCGCGAGCAATTCCATCAATTCGCAGGGCTCGACTTGCCACGCACCCGTGATCCGCATGATCCCGCACGGCGGCAGTACATGGCCTGGCGCCAGAAACGATTATTCGAGTTGTGCCACGTCTGGAACGCGACCATTCAGGCGGTGAGGCCGGACGCCTGCTATCTGCCCAATGCCGGCGGCGGTGCGCTCAGCGATCTCGACATGACGGTCTTCGGCAGCATTTCACCGGCCGCGATTGCGGATCGACAGAGCCGGCGTGGGCTGATGCCGCCGTGGATGGCCGGAATGGCTGCCAAAGAATATCGCTCAACGATGGGTATGAAGCCGGTTGCGGGACTCACCAGCGTAGGAATCGACGACAAGAATCGCTGGAAGGATTCTGTACAGGATGGCAATGAAATCCGCCTATGGATGGTGGATGGTATCGCTCACAATTTTCGGCCCACATTTACCAAGTTCAACGCGAAGCCCTTCGACAAGCGCTGGTTTCCCGTTGTTGAGGACGTATTCCGTTGGCACTTCGCCAATGAGCGCTATCTTCGCAACGAAAGATCCCTCGCGCGCGTTGGCTTGGTGTACTCGCAGCAGACCGCCGCGTTCTACGGCTGGCCGGACGCTGCCTCGCGGGTACAGGATCCGGCTCTCGGCTTCTATCAGTCGCTGATCGAAGCTCGAATCCCATTTGAAATGGTGCACGACCACCTGCTCGATGCGGAGCATGTCGGTCATCTTCGCACCTTGATTCTGCCCAACATTGCCGCGCTCTCGAATGCGCAGTGCGAGCAGATCAGCGCGTTCGTCCGCAACGGCGGCGGCATTGTCGCAACTCTTGAAACGTCCCTCTATGACGAGGGTGGCAAACGGCGCAGCGACTTCGGCCTGGCGGAGTTGTTCGGCGCGTCCTTCTCCGGCGAGGTGGAAGGCCCGATGCTGAACTCGTATCTGAATCTCAAACCAGATCCGAAGACGGGCCGCTATCATCCGCTGCTCGCAGGCCTGGAAGACGCCGGCCGGATCATCAACGGCACGCACTGGGTTCACGTCGAGGCGCGCGACAAAGACATGCAGTCTCCGCTGGAATTCGTCCCGCCGTATCCTGATCTGCCCATGGAAGAGGTTTTTCCGCGCCCGACAGGCGTTCACGATCCCGGAGTTTTTCTGCGCCAGGTCGGACGCGGTCGGGTAGTGTACTTCCCCTGCGACATCGACCGCACCTTCTGGGAGGTGCTGGCCACGGATCACTCGAGGTTGCTGCGCAATGCGGTCGTCTGGGCAACGAACGAGACTGCGCCAGTCGAGGTCGAGGGCAAGGGCGTCCTGGACATTTCCATCTGGCGGCAGAAGGATTCCATCTCCGTTCACCTTGTGAATCTTACGAATCCGATGATGATGAAGGGCCCGGTGCGTGAAGTGATTCCCGTCCCGCGGCAGTTCGTGCGGATTCAGCTGCCCGCAGGTGGACCGCGAGTGATCAAGGCGCACCGGTTGGTTGCCGGCGGGGAGATACCGTTCCAGGAAAGAGCCGGCGCGATCGTCATGGAACTGCCGGAGATCGAATTGCACGAGGTGATTGCGCTGGATTTAAGCGCTGACCGCCTCCAAAGCTGATCGCGCATCAGCCGCCCGAGAGTGCCGAATCACGACATTTCAGTTCGCGATGCCGGGGTTTACCATACGGCGATGCTGGTTTCAGTCTCGCAAGCTGAAGAAGCGCGGCGTAACATCGCAGCGATTGCCCTGCGCACCCCGCTCGTCCCGTGCAACACGGACGCGCCCGCCGGTTTGTATCTGAAGCTCGAGAACCTTCAGCCGATTGGCTCATTCAAGATCCGCGGTGCTGCCAACGTCATCGCCCTGACCCCGCGCCAGCAACTCGATCGCGGAGTTCTGACCGCGTCGGCGGGCAACATGGCGCAGGGTGTCGCGTTCTGTGCGCGACGTCTGGGTATCAAAGCAACCATCATTGCGCCGGATACGGCTCCGGCAGCAAAGACTCGTGCTGTCGAGCGCATGGGTGGGCGCGTCATCAAGGTTCCCTTTGCCGATTGGTGGCACACGTTCGAGACACGGTCCTACCCAGGTGTCGACGCCACCTTCATTCACGCCTTCGATGACCTTCATGTCATGGCAGGAAACGCGAGCATCGCACTGGAACTCCTGGAGGACTTGCCGGATCTTGACGCGGTCGTGATCCCCTGGGGCGGCGGTGGATTGTCCTGTGGCATTGCGGCTGTGTTGCGAGCTCTCGCTCCCCAGGTCCGGATCTATGCCGCGGAGATCGAGACGGCCGCTCCGCTCGCCGCTTCTCTCGCGGCAGGCGAGCCGCGCACTGTCGAATACAAGCCGTCGTTCGTCGATGGTATTGGCAGCAAAACGGTATTCCCAGGCATGTTCGAGCGCGCCCGCAAGCTCCTCACGGGTTCCGTCGTAGTGACGCTGCATGAGGCAGCTCAGGCTATGAAGCTCGTTGCGGAGCGTAACCGGCTCATCATCGAGGGCGCCGCCGCATGTGCGGTGGCCGCGGCTCTGTCGGGCCGTGCCGGCTCGGGCAAAATCGTCACCATCGTCTCCGGTGGGAACATCGACCTCGATAAATTCGCCCAGCTCGTGGCTCAGTCATAATGCCGGAGCAGGTTATGCACTGAGCCCGATCCCTGATCGCGTCAGGCCGCCTTCTTCCGCCTTGATGTTTTTCGCGCTGGAGGCTTTTTTGCCTGAAGGCTTCGGCGGAGTGCATCCATGATATTCACTACCTTCGGCCGCGGAGGCTCCGCCTCCGGCTCGGCCATTGGCCTGCCCTTTCTCTTTGCCTCAACGAGCTTTCTGGCGGCTGCCTCATATTCGTCGTGGTAGGCAGACAGTTCGAATTTTGAGGTGCTGCCGTTGATCAGCTGCTTCGCCAGCGCCAGTTCCTGCGACGTGATCGACACATTGGGAATCCCCGACAGCGCGGACCTCGGATCCCGCAACTCCTCCGCATACCGCAGAAGGTACAGCATCAACCCCTTCTGCTT
>DASYYN010000057.1:0-5374 GCA_035933815.1 Acidobacteriaceae bacterium | reverse complement strand
ACTTCGCCACCCGGATCGCCGCATTATCCCGGATGGCACAGCCTGCGGGTTGCGGAACTCTATTTCCTGAAGGCTGCGGAGCTGGGCGCCGCACCGGAGCGGTTTGCGAATCTGCTGCTTCTGCTCTCGCTTGCCGGGCTGTTTGCGGCGCTGGTGAAATGGCGGAGAAGGTGCATTCTGCCGGCGCTGCTGCTGTGGATGCCTGCGCCGTTCTACGCGTATTCCATCGCATTCGGATCGGTGCCCATCCATATTCCGCTGTGGTGGCCGCACTCCTGGTACAACACGCGCTACGGCATGGAAATGCTGCCGGCGTTTGGGCTGTCGCTGGGCTTCCTGGTGACTCGGCTGATCAGCCGGGCGGAGCGCCGGTGGCGGCGGGAGGCGCAGCTGATCCTGCTGGCCGCCATTGTGCTGACCCTGGTGGATACGGCTGTTCTGATCCGCGGAACACCGCTGGTGCTGGCAGAAGGGATAGAGAACTCGCGAACGCGGATACCGTTTGAGTCGGCTTACGCGCGCGCGCTGGAGCATCTGCCGCCGGAGGGCATGATCCTCGTCTGGACGTCCGACCACATCGGCGCGTTTCAGCAGGCGGCGATTCCGCTGCGACGGACGATCAACGAGACGGATTATTACCAGTGGAAGGACGCGCTCGCGCATCCGGCACAGTCGGCAAAGTGGGTGATCGCTGCCGATCATGACGCTGTGGCGCAGGCGGTTGCGGCGCATTCGGAGGGGCTGAAGCTGATCAATATTGTTTGCTCGACGGGGCAGCCGTGCGTGCGCTTCTACGAATCGACGTTAGCCGCGGCGAAGTGAGGTTCCGGCGAGCTTCTCTGCGGCCTCGACGGTGTGGGCGATCAGCGTGGCGATGGTCATTGGCCCGACGCCGCCAGGCACGGGCGTGTAGGCGGAGCAGCGGTCAATTACGCCGGCAAGCTCGATGTCGCCCACGCCACCGGGATGATAGCCGGCATCGACGACAACCGCTCCGTCCCGGATCCAGGCGGCGCGGATGAACTCCGCCTTGCCCACGGCGCCGACGACGATCTCCGCGCGGCGGACGACTTCCGACAGGTTCTTTGTGCGGGAGTGGCAGATGGTGACGGTGGCGTTGGCGGCAAGCAGCATCATGGCCATCGGGCGGCCCAGAATCGGGCTACGGCCCACCACGACGGCTTCGCGGCCTTCGATGGGAATCTGATAGTGGCGCAGGAGCCGCATAATGCCGGCGGGCGTGGCCGAACCGTAGGCCGGCTCGTCCATGGCCATGCGGCCGAAGCCATGCGCGGTGACACCGTCGACGTCCTTCGCGAGAGCGATGCGATCGAAGCAGGCACGTTCGTCGATCTGCTTCGGAACGGGATGCTGCAGCAGGATTCCGAGCACGCGAGGGTTTGCGTTCAGCTCGTCGATCTTGGCCAGCAGCTCTTCCGTGGTGGTGGTACCGGGTAAGTGGATGCTCAGCGATTCCATGCCGACGCGGCGGCAGGCATTGCCTTTCATGCGCACGTAGGTAGCGGATGCGGGATCGTCGCCGACCAGGATGGTGGCGAGAATCGGCGGCTCTTTGAGGCCGAGCCTCTGCACGCGAGCGCTGAGTTCCGCTTCCAGTTGTTTTGAATATGCCTTGCCGTCGAGAACGATTCCCGCCATGCAGTCAGTTTACGGGAATGAACCTCACGCGGCGGCGCGGATGACGCGCACAGGCAGGAAGAGGATGGCTTTCACCAACTCGAGCACACCGTCGACGGCGATGCCGATCAGGCGGAAGGGAATCAGCAGCAGCCACACGATCGGATAGGCGATCAGCGCCAGCAGAGCCAGCGGCCAGCAGAGAACAATAAGGATGCAGAAGAGCAGGAATTTGATCATGACGCGACCTCGCCGAGAACCGTGCACGCGGCCCTCACCGAAGATGATACGCGCGAAGGGCCGCTACGGTTCCCGGCTGATCAGGACTGCGGCGCGTGCAGTCCGAGCGCCTCAAGCACCTGCACATCGGGCGTAGTGGTGCCGTTCTTCTTCGTGACGACGCCGAAGCCGCCCTGATAATCCCACATGGCCCAGCCGATGTGGTTCTTCTCGAACGCGATGCGCATGTCATGGATCCAGTGGGCGCGGTCGGCCGGCGGAGAAAACGGGCGGAACACGCCAAATTCGCCGCAGTAAACGGGGACATGATGCATCTGCGACCAGCGAGCGGCGAACTCGATGGTGTTCTCGACGCGCTGCGCATCCCAGCGGTCTTCGCCATAGTTGTCGAGGAAGAACTGTCCGGAGAGGTTCGGCTCCTGATCGAGCTTCGGAGCGATGTTTTCCGGAGTTGAGGGGTAGGGGATTGCCCGTTCCGGCCGTACCTCAGTGCTCGTCCAGGTGGCGCCCTGGTGCGTGAAGGGGAAGGGCTCATAGTCGTGGAAGGTGTAGATCACGTTGGGATCGGCCAGCGGCTCGAGCACTAACAAATCCCCCAGCCCGGACCAGTGTGCGCCCGAAGCGATGATGGTGTTCTGCGGGGCGGCCCTGCGGATCGCGTCGACGACCGTGGCCTGAATGCCGTGCCAGCGGTACGGGTCATTTTGCTCCGGCTCGTTCATGATCTCGAAGAAGATGTGGTCCGGATCGACGGGCGCGAAATGTGCGGCGAGCGCGCGCCAGAGAGCGGCGAAGTTGGCCACGCCGGTGCCGCCCTGAAACAGCTCAGCTTTGTACTCACTGGTGGGATGGATATCGATGATCACGGACAGGTGGTGATCAAGCATCGTGCGCACGGCTTTGTCGAGTTCCTGCATGAATGGCGTTTCGTGGCCGGCGTGCAGCCAGGCGACCAGCGGTCCCGCATCGATACTCAGCCGGCAGTGATCGAAGCCCATCTGCTCGATGAGCGTGATGTCGCTTGCGGTGGTGAATGTCTCCAGCCGCTGTGGAGAGTAGTCGTTCGCCTGGGCGAACCATTCGCTGGTGTTGATGCCGTGCTGGAGGTGCTGCGCACGCTGAAAGGCGATGGAGTTCTGATTCTGAGCGATCGCCGGGAGGGGCAGAGAAAGAAGTACGACAGCGAGAAGAACCTGAGGGATTTTCATACGCGAGCCGTTATATCACGCGATCCGCGGCGGAACGGTGCCGCGACGCATGGCGGATGGTACGGAAGGAACTCGCGTCTGTTCAAGCTGCTTCGTTCTGTGCTCGCGGTGAAGACAGGAGGTATTCTGGCCTGTGCAGGACTCAGCCAACGTTGCCGGATCCCGACCTGCGGGCGCTCACGACGAAGCGACGTCAGCGCGCAGAGTGCGGGAAATGTTCGACAGCATCGCGCCTCGCTACGACCTGCTGAACCATGTGCTTTCCTGCAATGTGGACCGCATCTGGTGGCGGCGGACGGGCCGGCGATTCCGGCATATTCTCGCCCGGCCGGAGGCGCGCGTTCTCGACATCTGCTGCGGAACGGGCGACATGACGCGGGCGCTGCTGCGGTATCGTCCCCGCATTGCAGAGCCGATCATCGCCGCCGATTTTTCTCCAGCGATGCTCGAACTTGCGGCGCGCAAACTTCCCGGCAATCGCGTGAAGATTGTCGAAGCGGACGCACTGCATCTGCCTATGCAGAATGCCTCACTGGACCTCATCACGACGGCCTTCGGATTTCGTAACCTCGCCAATTACCGCGACGGGCTGGCGGAGTTCTTTCGCGTGCTGGCTCCGGGGGGCGAAGTTGGGATTCTGGATTTCAGCGAGCCTGGCGGTGCGCTGGGCAAGGCGTATGCGTTCTATTTCCGGCGCATTCTGCCGAGAGTCGGGGCCCTGATTTCCGACCAGAGCGGGGTATACACGTATCTGCCGGAGTCCGTCGCCAATTTTCCCACGCCGCTAGCGATGGTCCAGTTGATGGGGTCGGTTGGATTCACCGAGGTGAGCTGGACGCCGTACAGCTTCGGGATCGCCGGCCTGTGGCGCGGCGTGAAACCATTGCAGTGATCTCCGAGAGAGGAGCCACATGATCGCCAGCGTGGAATGGAAAGGGGGCGACCTCTACGAGGGAACATCGCAGAGTGCCCACGCAATTCGATTTGACGCCGGCGCGGAGCATACTGGCGGGCCGAGCCCCATGGAGGCTGTGCTCACCGCGCTGTGCGCCTGCACGTCGGTCGATGTCGTCAGCATTCTGCGGAAGAAGCGCGAGCCGCTGCAGGGACTAACCGTGAGCGCTACAGCGGAGCAGGCCCAGGCGCCGCCGCGCGTCTTTACCAGCATCCACCTGACTTACCGGATCCGCGGCGCGGTTTCGCAGAAGGCCGCTGAGGACGCGGTGGGGCTGTCGAAGAACAAGTACTGCTCGGTGTCGAAGATGCTGGAGAAGGCCGCGATCATCGACTACTCGATCGAATACGAACCATGATTGGCTTCTTCCGTTTCGTGCTGGTGATTCTGCTGCTGACGGTGGTCGCGATGACCTCGGCTATCGTCACGATGCATTTCGCCATTCATGGCGCGGAAGTAGGGGTGCCGGATTTCCGCGGCCTCACACTGGCCGATGCCGGACAGCGTGCCGCCCGGGCCGGGCTCACGCTCCATGTGGAGAACCACCTCTACTCGACGGACGTTCCTGCTGGACGGATTGCGAATCAGTCTCCGGCTGCGGGCGCCATCGTTCGCAGCGGATGGCGCGTGTGGCTCACGCAGAGCCTGGGACCGCAAAAAATTGCGATCCCCGATGTGACCGGCAAGGAGCAGCGCGTGGCGGAGATCGAGATTCGGCGGGCGGGGTTGCAGGTTGGCAGCGTTGCGGCCCTGCCGCAGCCGGGAGCGCAGCCCGGCACGGTCATCTCCCAGAGCCCGGCAGCCGATGCATCCGGAGTGGCCAGTCCGGTGGTCAATCTGCTCGTCGCCGCGACCGAGGCTCCCGCGTCCACTCCGCCCCAGTTCGTTATGCCGGATGTAATCGGCCAAACCTATACCGCCGCATCGCAATCGCTCAGCCGGGCAGGCCTCATTGTGGCTCCGGCCATCGCGCAGCCACCGGCTGTGGCCGCAGCGGGTACGAATCCGCCGGCGCCTCCGCAGCCCTCGGGAACCATTACGGCGCAGAACCCTCCGGCCGGATTCCCAGTTGATCCCACAAAGCCGATCCAGCTCACTGTGGCGCAGCCGGGTGCGCCGGAGACTACTCCGAAACCGTGATAATGGACCGCATGGAAAGATTCGGCTTTGTGGCCGCTGTCCTCGCCTGCTTGTCCGTTACCGCTGCTGCTCAGCAACTGCCACCCGCGCCTGGCGCGCAGGTCACGACCCTTTCCGCCGAACCCGGCACCTGGTCGGAGCCGGGAGTCGCGGTCAATCCTTTGAACCCGCAGCAGGTGGTAGTGGTGTTTCA
>DASYYN010000020.1:0-2218 GCA_035933815.1 Acidobacteriaceae bacterium | reverse complement strand
ACTTCGGAGCCAGCCTGGCCAGAGAGTCTTCCAGCCACCGGCGCATCGACTCCAGCAGTGGACGTGCGCGCGTGCTGCGAACCTGCCGGCGCAGATCAGGCGAGCAGCCGCGGATCTCCTTCTCGATCTGATAGAGCGCGGAAATGCGCTGGACGGCTTCAGTGGCAATCGGTGAGTGGTGGGCCACCATCAGGTCATAGAACTTGCGGCGAATATGGGCCATGCAGGGTGCTTCCTGAATCGAGCCGTCCTGATACAGTCGCCCGAAACCCGAATAGGCATCCGCCTGCAGGATGCCGCGGAAGTCGGCCAGATGCCGCTGAGGATGTTCTCCTTTTCGGTCCGGCGAATAGATGAACCAAACGGCGGGGGCCGTCTCATCACCAGCCGGACGACTGTCACGAACATAGGTCCAGAACCTTCCGATCTTGGTTCTGCCCGTGCCCGGGGCCAGCACCGGCAGCGGCGTGTCGTCGCCGTGCAGCTTGTCGGCGCTCATTACATAGCGGCGTAGTGACTCGACCAGCGGCTCGACCAGATCGCTGGCTTCAGCGACCCAGCGTGCCAGCGTGGAGCGATCCAGATCGACGCCTTCGCGGGCATAGATCTGCGACTGCCGATAAAGCGGCAGGTGATCGGAATATTTAGCCGTCACGACGTGGGCCAGCAGCCCGGCACCGGCAAGACCGCGATCCACGGGACGGCTGGGCGCCGCAGCCTGCACCACGTGCGAGCAGGTTCGACAGCTCATCTTCGGGCGCACATGGCGGATAACGATGAAGCTGGCAGGGATGTAGTCCAGAACCTCGGAAACATCCTCACCCAGCTTCTTCAGGGTCCCGCCGCACTCCGGGCAAGCAGTGTGATCCGGAGCATAGGTACGGATCTCGCGGCGCAGATGCTCGGGCAGCGAACGAGACTTGCGCGCTCCGACGGAGCTGCTCTTTACAGCTGGTTCGGCTGACGGCTGTACGTCGAATGACAGCTGAGCTGCTTCGCCGAGAAGCAATAACTGATCGTCCTGCGGTTCGTACTTCTCCGACCTGCGTCCAAACAGCATGCGCTGCAGCTTCTGAACCATCAGCCGCAGGTGCGTGATCTCGCCGCGCTGGCCCTTGACCAGCTTCTTCAGCGCTTCAGGATCCAGCCGGTCAAGATCCGGATCGGGCGGCGCAGCAGCGGCATCAACCATGACGGCAGTATGTCACGGCTGTGCGAGGAAAAGATCACTAACTCGCGAATAAGTCACCTTGTCAGGTACATATCTTCAGACCGCCATCACAGGTGTGAAGCTTCGCTCGGGGCGCCTCCAGTCGATGCCCTCACATAACATCGAGAGCTGCGCCCGTGACAGCGAAACCGTTCCGCTCTCGGCCTGCGGCCATACGAAACGGCCTCGGTCGAGCCTCTTCTGGAAGAGACACAGACCGTCGCCATCATGCCAGATCAGTTTTACGAGATCGCCTCTGCGCCCGCGGAACACGTAGACATCCCCGCCGAGAGGGTTCTGCTCCATCACGGTCTGCACCATCGCGCTCAGGCCGTTCAGGCCACGCCGCATGTCGGTCACTCCTGCGACAATCCAGATGCGCGTGTTCGCCGGAATCATCCGCGCAGAATCTCCAGCACGGCGCGTATCACTGCCGGATCCGCGCTGCCTTCAACGCTGACCAGCGCCACACCCGGAAACTCGATGTTGATCGTGCCCGTGGATGCTGTTGCCGGCTGCTCGCTCTCTCGGCGCTCGGCACTCGCCGGCTCATCCGCAACCGTTACCGGCAACAGCCGTACCCTGTTGTCCTGGAGAGCGTCCGGCGAAGAGCCCAGCAGCCCTGCCTCATACAGCTTCCTCCAGTGGAACACCTGGTTGGCGTTCACTCCGTGCCGTCGAGCCACCACCGCCACGGAGACATCTGCAGCAAAGGTATCCTCTACGATCCTTCGCTTCTCCTCACGCGAACGAAACTGACGCTTCCTGATGCTCCGCTGCTCCTGACCGCTTGTCTCCATCGCCTTCCCCGGCGGCGCGGCCCTTCACCGTGCCACAGGAAAAGCTTCTCCGTCTGCCCTCAGCCTGTACAGGCGGCCAAAACGTGACGCTTACCATTCGACGAAGGCGGGGAGAAAAGGTATTGCGGGAAGAAAAGCTCGGCAGGCCAGAGTGTCTTAGATTGGGACAGGGCCAGCCGCACAAAGCAAAAAAGCCCGCTCCGAAGAG
>DASYYN010000019.1:0-10493 GCA_035933815.1 Acidobacteriaceae bacterium | reverse complement strand
GATCGCGAGAAGTGCCTGGAGGCGGGCGCCTCGGAATATCTGGCTAAACCGGTGAACACGGAACAGCTGCTCTCCGCGCTTCGCATGTGGCTGCATCGGTAGAGGAGGGGACACTGGGCTCGGAGAGATCGATGACGGCAGACGAGAGAGTCAACATCCTGATGGTGGATGACCAGCCCGCCAAACTCCTCAGCTATGAGGTGATCCTGGCGGAGCTGGGCGAGAACCTGATCAAGGCGACCTCCGCCCGGGAAGCTCTCAACGTACTGCTGAAGACGGACGTAGCTGTAGTGCTGATGGACGTGAGCATGCCCGAGCTCGACGGATTTGAGCTGGCGGACATGATTCGCAACCATCCGCGCTTCAATAAGACCGCCATCATCTTTATCTCCGGCGTCCACCTCACCGATACCGACAAGATCAACGGATACAAGCGGGGCGCGGTCGATTACATCTCCGTGCCCGTCATCCCCGAAGTTCTGCGCGCCAAGATCGGAGTCTTCGTCGAACTGCACCGCAAGACCCGGCAGCTGGAACGGCTCAACATGGACCTCGAGCGGGTCGTCGAGGAGCGAACTCAGGCCCTGCGCAAGAGCGAAGCCCAGCACCGCGAGCGGGCCGAACTGCTGGAACTGGCCACCGAGGCCATCATCGTTCGCAACCTGAACGGTGATATCCGCTACTGGAACTCCGGCGCCGAGAGCCTCTATGGCTGGAAGCGCGACGAGGTGTACGGCCGCGATCTGCACGCGCTTCTCCAGACAACCTTCCCGGCCTCCCGCGAGGAAACCGAACTCCACCTGCAAAAGCACCGCTCCTGGGACGGCAATCTCACCGTCCGCGCGCGGGATGGCCGTGATCTGATCGTCGCAACCCGCAAGGTCCTCAACCCGGAGGGCGATACCGTCCTCGAGATCCAGCGCGACATCACCTCGCAAATCCAGGCGGAAGAGGCGCTTCGCCAGTCAGAAAAGCTGGCCGCGATGGGCCGCGTTGCCGGCATCATCGCGCACGAGATCAACAATCCACTGGAGGCCATTACCAACGCCTTCTATCTGCTGAAGAACCATCCCTCGCTCGACGAAGAGGCGCGTTACTATGCGGCGCTCGCCGAGCAGGAACTGCAGCGCGTCTCCCACATCACCCGGCAGACGCTCAGCTTCTACCGGGAATCGCGGCAGCCGATCACCGTCTCCATTCCCGATCTGCTCGACAATGTTGTCGAACTGCAGCAGCGCGCCGTCGCCAGCAACCACATCGTGCTGGAGAAGCGCTATCTTTCGCCGGGCATCCTGCGCGCCTTCCCCGGGGAGCTGCGCCAGGTCTTCCTCAACCTGATCGGGAATGCGATCCAGGCAATGTCGGGTGGAGGCAGGCTCCGCCTGCGCGTGGGCGAAGTCACCGACCTGGAGAGCCAGCGCCGGGGCATTGTTGTTTCCGTCACAGACACCGGCGGCGGCATCCGTCCGGAAGACGCACGCCGCCTCTTCCAGCCCTTCTTTACCACCAAGGCCGCCAAAGGCACCGGCCTCGGCCTCTGGATCAGCCGCGGCATCATCCAGAAATACGAAGGCAGGATCAACTTCCGCAGCTACCACTCCGGCGGCACGGCCTGCACCTGTTTCCGCGTTTTCCTGCCGGCGAACGAGTCCGCGAGCAACAGTGCTGCCAGGGACCAGGAAACCTCCGGCATTCGCGCTATAGCCTGAGGCGGTTTTTCGCCTGACGGCAGTCCCTCCTGGCGTGTACAGTGTTGCCAGGCTGGTGAGCGCTCCCCGATGGCAACGGTAACGGTTCAGCGTCCTGCGGCGACCCTGACCGCGCGTCTGGTTTCTCTGGATGTCCTGCGCGGGATCACGATTGCCTTCATGATCCTGGTCAACAACAATGGCGGCCATGCCTGGTGGCCGTTCAACCACTCCGACTGGAACGGCTGGACTCCGACCGACCTGGTCTTCCCCACATTTCTCTTCGTGGTGGGCGTGACGACGGTGCTCTCGCTGGAATCGCGCCTGACCCGCGGCGCGACGCCGGGGTCGCAGATGCCGCACATTGTGCGCCGATTCGCCCTGCTGTTCCTGTTTGGGCTGTTCGTGAACGGCTTCCCCACCTTCCACTGGGCCAGCCTGCGGATTTACGGCGTTCTGCAGCGCATCGCCATCTGCTATCTGCTGGCCAGCCTTCTGTGGCTTGCGGTTCGCCGCTCAGCCCGGCGCGTCGCCATCCTGGGCGCGATCCTCGCCGTCTGCCTCATCGGCTACTACATCCTCATGCGCTTTGTGCCGGTGCCCGGATATGGCGTCCCCGGCCGTGACATTCCCCTGCTCGACAAGGACCTGAACCTGGTAGCCTGGCTTGATCGGCACATCTTCCCCGCGCGTCGCCTCTACGAACACGTCCGTGATCCCGAGGGGCTGCTGAGCGATATTCCCTCGCTCGGCACGACGATCCTCGGCATGCTGACCGCAGTCTGGCTGCGGACCGAGCGCACCATCCGGCAAAAGTGCTCCGGCATCCTCGCCTCCGGCATCGTTTGCATCGTCTTGGGCGAGTTATGGAATCCCTGGTTCCCGATCAACAAGAAGCTCTGGACCAGCTCCTACGTGCTCTTCGCCGGCGGCTGCTCGCTGCTGATCTGGGCGCTCTGCATCTGGCTCATCGATATCAAAGGGTGGAAGAAGGGCTGGACCGGTTTCTGGCTGGTCTTCGGCACCAACGCCATCTTTGCCTACGTACTGTCGGAGGTGCTGGGATCCCTGACCTGGTACTTCCGCATACACGGTCTGACGGTAACCGCGTGGTGCTACGAGCAGATTCGCGGGGTGGTGACATCTGCCGGCGGCGCTTCGCTGATCTACGCGATCGTCTTTGTGCTGGTCTGCTGGCTGATCACGCAGCCGCTCTACCGGAAGAAGATATTCCTGAAGCTGTGAGGAAGCCCGTAGCCCGTCGCGCGTAGCAAATGCCGACGCCGATTTGCTGACCTGCCACCTCGCTGACTTGCTGACTCGCCGACTCGCTACCGGCTACCGGCTACGGCCTGCGTTACACTCTCCCTTACATGGGCCGGTTCCGCAATTTTGAGACCGCGGTCTTCCGTCGCATTCACCGCGATCCACCCTCGGGGTTCGTGCATCGCACAGCCTTTTGGATGTTCCTGGCCTACTTTGTCCTGGCTCTGCTCGGCTGGATCCCCGGCCCCACCGGTGTCGGGTTCCGCCAACTGGCCAGCCTCGACTTCTTTCTGCTCATCGTTATCTGTATCCCGCTGCTCTGGCGGTACATCTTCCAGCGCCTGCTGTGGAAGGTCCGCAACCGGCTGATCGTCACCTATGTGCTGATGGGCCTTGCGCCTGTCGTGCTGCTGTCCACTCTCGCGTTGCTGCTGCTCTACGTTTTCTCCGGGCAGTTTGCCATCTTTGCCGCCACCAGCGTGGTCGAAGCCGAGCTGACGCACATCGGCTCGGCGAACGGCAACATCGCAATGCACGTGGCACACGAGCTGGATCGCAATCCGAAGCTGCAAACCATCGCGCTGCCGGAAATGAGCGCTGTGCCCAGGCAGCACGAATACAGCGGTCTCGTGGTTGCGGCGTTTTATGATGGCAAGCGCGTTCATCTGACCCCGCAATCGATCGACGCGCCGGACGCGCCTCCAGTTCCAGACTGGATGCCGGATCGCTGGCACGGCATTGCGCTCGGTCGCGGGCAACTGTGGCTGCGCGCAGCTGACCGGGAAAAGATTGGCGGGCATACGACGGTGGTGATCACCAGCGTACCCGTGCAAAAGGAGAATGTGGAGGCCATCGCCCAGGGACTGGGCATTGTTGGCGTGTATGCGGGAGGCGACAAATCCGCGGCTTCTCAAAAGACGAGCTTCAATATCCAAACATCCGGTCAGGTGCAACTGAATGGGCAGGACCTCGACGAAGCGCACAGGATTACCGGCGGCGCGCTGCCCGACAAACAGCATTTCTACGACATACCGGTGCGCTTCGCCGCTCCACTCGAGGTCACCGACTGGCCGAGCGGTAAATCGCAGCAGGACATCGCGGCCGCCTGGGTGACCTCTCGGCCCTCGCTCCTCTATCGCCGCCTCTTTATCACTTCACTCGAACTTGGCGACATCATTCGCGATCTGCTGATTTCCATCGCGATCGCCTTTGGCGTGCTGGAACTGCTGGCCTTCATCGCAGCTGTGCGCCTGAATCGGACCATTACGCGTTCGGTGCACGATCTCTACGAGGCCACGCTGGCCATTGATGGCGGCAATCTCAGCCATCGCATCAATGTACGGAGGAAAGACCAGCTGGGCGCGCTGGGGCGGTCCTTCAACAGCATGACGGCCTCGCTGGAACGACTGCTCGTGGAGCAGCGCGAGAAAGAGCGCCTCCAGAACGAGTTGGCCATCGCGCAGGAGGTTCAGGCGAACCTGTTTCCGCGGAGCCGGATCGCGCTGCCGATGCTGGAAATCCACGGCGTCTGCCTGCCAGCGCGCACCGTCAGCGGCGACTACTACGATTTCCTCACCTTTGGCGATACCGGCCTCGGCATCGCGCTCGGGGACATCAGCGGCAAAGGCATATCAGCCGCGCTGCTGATGGCGACGCTGCACTCGGCGGTGCGCGCCTATCGTTTTGCCGGCGAGGAGCTCGTCGATGCGGGCACGCTCGCCATGGCTAACCCGCGTTCTCGCTTTATTGGTGAGGAAGAAGTGGAATGCGGCGAGCTGTTCGAGCAGCCGGCCAGGATTCTCGCGCTCCTCAACCGCCATCTGTATCGCAGCACCCAGCCGGAAAAATACGCCACCCTCTTCCTTGCGCATTACGACGGCATCACCCGCCGGCTGGTGTACTCGAACGGCGGTCATCTGCCGCCGCTCCTGCTGCGCGGCAATGATTCGGTCACACGCCTCGATCGCGGCGGTTCGGTCGTCGGCCTGCTCGACGGGCTCGAGTGGGAACAGGGCACCGAACACCTCAATGCGGGCGATATTCTCATCGCCTACAGCGACGGGGTCACCGAGCCGGAGAATGACTTCGGCGAATTTGGCGAGCAGCGCCTGGTGGAGATCGTGCGCCGCAATCGTCACCTGAGCCTCGACGCCATATCCGAGCAGGTGATTCATACGCTGCGCTCCTGGATCGGCGCCCAGGAGCAGCCGGACGACGTGACCCTGGTCCTCGCACGCCAGCGGTGAACGGCAGCGCTGCCGAAGCGTGCTCTTCATTTCGCCGGAAGACTCATTGCCGGCTCCGTCAGTTTTCAGCCGGCTTCTCCACATGATCGATTACTGGAAGCTTTACCGGCGCAGTCGTGGGCTTGAGCATCAGCCCAAGCTGATCCTGCACCGCCTCGATGAAGCCCAGCCCCTCCGCCTGCGCAGGAGCGCTCGCGTCGCTTCCCGGGTCGGGAGCGCTTTCGCGCGCCCACTGCAGGTGGAAGTCGTATCTTCCCGTCAGCCCGGTCCGGTCGACCACCGGACGTCCCAAACGGCCTTGTTGTGCCAGAGAGTCGGCGATCAACTCCATCGTCGTGTTCCGTGATCCAAAAAGAATCTGACCATGCTCGGCCGGCAGCTTCATGTAAACGTCGCACCGCGAGGGAAAGATATCCCGGTCCGGATGCTGCGGATTGCAGGGCGGTCCTTCACCATGCGGGCGCAGGTTCGGCCCGGTTTTTCCCCGCTTCCGCAATTCCAGAGCAAACACCGGCATCGTTCGTGTCTCGAAATGAAGGGCGAGGTTGAAGCGGTCTGCGAGCAGCGACTGCATCATCACCCGCATATCGTCCTTGGTTGGATTCCCCGCGGCTTTTGCATCGATAGCAAACAACTCCGAGGAAACCCACCTGGGCAGGTTCCCCAGCATCGAGTCTTGCTCTTCCGGGGTAAGCCACATCTTGTAGGCAAATTCGATATAGACGGGAAGCGGAAAAGTAGCCAGGAAGCGGCCGCCAGTGGGCCGATACGAGTCGTCCGGACTAATCGGAAAGAGCGGCAGGCTGAATTCCTTCGCAGGGTGAATCGCCGCAACTTCGAACTGCATTTTGGGAGGATCGGCAGGATTGACGGCGCTGATCGCGAAGGGTTCGGGTGCGCGCATGCTTTCAGCGCCTGTTTGCGCGTGCAGCACGAGGAAGGTGGTTCCACTCGTCATCACGAAGACCGAAAGGTCTGTAGGCCGGCGCGGAGGAGCTTGCCTGGTTTGCGTTTCTGCATATCGGTACTCCAGCAGAGAGCCGCGAATCCGCGGCCAGACAAATGGAACCGCGGCTTCCGATTACACCTCTCGCCCTTTGGGGAGCGACGGTGAACGCCGCGATTGCGCCACCACCGCAATGCTGATGGCGAAGTGGTCGTCGATGCGATGGGTTGTGGTCGACGCCGTGATGCTGCCAAACGGAAGGTTGGTGTAAAAAACCACAGCTCTGCCGGGACGCACACGGGCCAATTGCATATTCAGCGCATCGGCAAAGGTTCGGCCGTCGGTAATCGAGTCGTACCGGCCATTGCGTTGACTGCTCAGAAGCGCCGCTGTCATACGTCGCGCGGCCCCGCGGTCCTCTTCGTACTGCCGCAGATTTTCGATCACCGCTGCGATGACGCGTCGACGCTCCGCTGCATCGAGCAGGAATGCCGTGTCCGGACTGTTAGTGGGAACGTGCGCTGCACTGCTGCCGGACGCTGGGAACTGCGCCTGGCCAGCCGCTGACATCTGCGAACTGCTCGATCTCTCAGACGGTTCGGCGGCGAGTTGGGAGCCCGCAGAAGACTTGTCACGGTACGGCTTCCGCTCTCCGGCATAGCTCAGCAGGATGACGAAGGCCGCCAGGCCGGCCAACGCAAGGGCTCCGCCGAAGAAGAACGTGGCGGGCCGAGGCGGCTCCATCTCCAGCACCTGGAAAAGGCCGGCCTCGGCGGGCGCGGGAGCAGCGACAGCGGGACGGCGATGTTCCCGCGGAGCGGAGACCGCCAGGTCGCCCAGCACATCGAACCAGAGCCGCAGACGCCGGAAAGTGCCGCGCTCATCCTGCAGGCGATCGCGAAAGAGCTGCAGCGCGTCCCGTTCCCAGTTCCTGCGGAAACGTGCGGGGTAGAGGCGCAGCAACAGAGCGTAGAGCTTCTCAGACATACTCCCCCCTGAAAACTTTCCTGGCCCGCGCGACACGCAGCAGATCCGCCAGACGCTCGGCTTCGGTGTGCGCGACTTTGCGCCCCGCAGAGGTGATGCGGTAATAGCGGCGGCGCTCCGTCCGCTTCTCCTCGGCAGCGTCCACCTCTTCGATCAGCTTTTCCTCGAGCAGCGTCTGAATGGAGCTGTAGAGCGTGCCGGGCCCCAGGCGCACCCGGCCGTCGGTCTGGCTCTCGACCTGCCGCATGATCGCGTAGCCGTGCATCTTGTCCTCGAAGAGGGCGATGAGGATCTGGAAGGCGGCGGAGGGGAGGGGGTCCAGTTTGCGTCTCGGCATAATCGATGATCGATATATCGAGAATTGACTATAGGACCGCCGGAGGAGAGATGTCAATGGGCCGGCAACTCAGGGCGATTCCCTACGGTTGCCGCCAAAACAAAAACGGGAAGGATCGAAATCCTTCCCGTTTCGGTGGCTTTGTGATGGCTTAAAGAGCCTGGACGTTCTCCGCCTGCCAGCCCTTTGGTCCCTTGACCACGTTGAACTGGACGGCCTGACCTTCCTGCAGCGAGCGGAAGCCGTTGCTCTGAATCGCGGAGTAGTGGACGAAGACGTCCTCTCCGTTCGGCCTGCTCAGGAATCCGAAGCCCTTGGCGTCGTTAAACCATTTCACTGTTCCCTGTTCCATATATCTGTGTTTCCTTATTCGTTTGGATGTATCGCTGAACTCAAGCGGGGTTAATTGCGAGTCGAGCGATTACGCGGAACAGGCAAGAAGACCAGGTCGGATTCGACGATCTGAAATAACTCTAACATATCGCTGCCGATGTGACGAGATGAATCGGGAGCAAGCCCCAAAAGAGCGTATGCTCATCACAGGGTCGATCTGCTTCCGGATCGATCTGCAGTTCTTAGCCAGCCCTCGATTGCCCCGGCAACCGCCCGTCCTGACTATGCGGAGTTCCCTCCGCCGGCCGGATCGCCTTCGCGCCCCTATCGAGCCTCGGCTCTCGCAGCAAAACGCGTCATTACCGGGAAAGAGGCAGCTATGCGATCGGATCTGGTGCATTCGGCCGGGCGGAGTATCGAGAATCGTTTTCTTCTCGCCACGGTTGTCATGCGAGCTGTGCGACGGCTGCACATCACCTCGACGCGCACGGAGGACACCACCAACGCGGTATTCTCCGACATCTCCAAAGGGCGGTTTGTCCCGGTGGCGCTTCCCGAGCCGGCACCGCTGCCTGCGATCGAACCTTTGCTGATCGCGCCGGCAGCCTGAGTCAACCGCCGCGCAACCGGAATCAGGAGAGAGCGCGGGCGCCCCAACAGGCAGTCAGGCCGCGGGCTCGCGGACGATGTTCTGGCAGGAACGCCGATGCTTTTCAAGTTTCATCTCTGCGTCGGCGATTTTCTCTTTTTTCTGGAGAGCGCGAATGCGCATCCCAGCCTCGTTCAGTCCGGAGAGCGTGTCGGGCTCATCCGGCCGGTGAGACGTCGCCACTGCTTTCTCAAGCTGAATACAAATTGGACACAGCATAGGTCACGCTCCTCGTTTTGCCTGCTATTGGCATCAGATGACTTTCCTGCAGGCTCCGGAGATCTTGTCGCCGGCCAACTTCACCGCAGCCACTGCTGTCCCGCCTGCCGCTACAGCGTGCATTAGCGCCGTTTTCCGTCGCGAACCGCTTTTCTCGACAGCGACCATCTCAATGTCTCCGCCGAAAATCTCGTGCGCTTCTTCGAGCCTGTCGATCGCGGCGTTCAACTCCGCGACAACAGCATCCGCTTCATCTTCGAGGACGACCAGCTCGATGTTCAGTTTCCGGTAACGCATGCGGTTCTCCTTTCGGCGATTCTGTTGACGGATCAACGTGCGGATGGCGACGGGAACTCCTCGGCGTATCGGCAATCGACTTGCGGACATTCCCAGGTCTCCATCTTCCGCGACTCATCCACCTCGGCGAGGTAAAGCGTCCCCCCGCAGGTTGGACATTTCCTGACAAACGCGCGGCTCTCATCGAATTGCCCGTCGATCCAGTCCACGTAGCCGGACACGTCGCGGAACACGCGCGAGCAGTCGCGCCGGTCGCAGCCGTGGAAGGTCCGGACCTCGTCACTGTCTTCCTCCAGCATCATCCTTCGCATGGAAGTGTGGTGGAGATCGCACAGTGGAGAGAATCGCTGCCTGGAGGTCATCAGGGAGACTTGGATGCCCGGGAATTCGTTGCGAGAGCCGCGCAACCGTGTTTTAGTAGCGGTAACCGCCCCCGCCGCCACCCCGACCGGAGCGCCCGCGGTTGCCGTCTCGCCCGCCGGATCGTCCGCCTCCGAACTTCGAAGTCATCGGCCGCGCTTCGTTGACGATGAGCGAGCGACCGCCCATCTGGCTGCCGTTCAAAGCAGTGATGGCGGCTTCGGCTTCATCGTTGGTCGGCATTTCAACAAACCCAAATCCGCGCGACCGCCCGGTATCGCGATCGGTAGCAATTTTCGCGCTCTCCACCGTGCCGTGCGTTTCAAAAATCTGACGAAGCTCGCCGTCAGTCGCGTCGAACGACAGGTTTCCTACATACAACTTCTTCATCGCACGTTCCTTTTCCGTAAAGGCTGTTGAGAGGGCAAAATTACTTGCGGGCGCGCGGCTTCCGCACGGCTCCCGCTTCGGCACACGGTTCGCCCACCGCTACCCCACCATCGTTCTGGACCGGATGGATGAAGGAGCGGGGTAGGAATTTCGGATCCGACGTCACACCCAGCGCCGTCAGTGCCATCGCGGATTTGACGAGGGATGCGCGTTTCGACGCAAGTTTGCGAAGGGTCGCTTCGCGCGTACCCAGCGAATCGAATGTCTCGAGCGCGGTGCAGTGGCTGATTTTGCGGTCGAGCAAATCGATGGCCTGATGCAGGTCCTTGAGCGCGTACTTGCTGTAGCTGCTGGCTTCCATACGACCTCTACTCTCCTTTGTGGTTAAAAGCGCGGATTGCGGAGACGCCCTGAGGCTCGTGAAGCCGCAAAGAGCCCTTCGTGCTGCTGAAAAGCGCCTGAAGGTCGCGCATGCGATCCTTCGGGTCGAGCATGTATCCTGGCTGAAGATCGGCGGGAGACGGGGTGGCAGGCCGCGTTCGGGGACTGCCAGGCTCGAATCGGGTCAAGCCTCGCTGGTTCCAGCATACACGGGAACGCCGGGGACAGTGCAGCGACCACGGGCGCCCGGCTTTCCCCTTGGTACACTTGAGCCAGTGGTCGAGCTGGTCCCATCCATATTGTCCGCGGATTTTGCGCGCCTGGCCGATGAGATTGCCGCGGCGGAGCGCGGCGGCGGCACCGTGATCCACGTCGATGTGATGGACGGGCATTT
>DASYYN010000017.1:0-50656 GCA_035933815.1 Acidobacteriaceae bacterium | reverse complement strand
GGCCGCCAGCCTGGTAGGCATCGCCGCCGCCGTCTTCATTCTGATCATGGTGGCCCGTTTTGGCCTGAAGCGGCTGCGCATCGCGACCATGACGCCCATGGTCATGCTGCTGCTGTACATCTTCGGCATCGGGCCGCTGTTTGGACTGGGACCTCTCCAGAACACCAAACGCAATATCAACCTGATGGACATGACCTACTCGGCCCGTCCTTTGGCGCACATTCTGAACGAGATCAGCCCGGCTCCCGAACCGGTAGCTATCTGGAACGTGCGCAGAGAGGTACAGTATGGAATTTCGTTTTACCGCAACACCCGGGTGGTGAATTACGATGTGGGCATCGTAGTAACAAATCCGGTGGTTACCCGAGATGGGCGACCACAGGGCGTGACCATCGACCAGGTCAGGGAAGGCTCATGGGCGGAGGAGGTCGGCCTGCGGGTCCTGCAGGGTGAAAACATCGTGGCGGTGAATGGCCAGCCGGTGCTGAATGATGCGGATTTCAACCGGATGTTGAAGGGCTGGCGGCGCGATCAGTATCTGGAATTTGAAGTCATCGATCCCAGGATTCCCGACAAGGCGCCGGTTTTCCTGGGGGGCAACCTGAAAGATGGCATTCCGGAGGAGGAGCATCTTTTAGTAATCCCTGACTCATCGATTGCTCAGTTGCGTCAAAAGCTTGCAGGGAGGCAGTACGAGCCGCTTTTCTACTACCCCTGGCAAGGGCTGGTGGTCTACAGAGTTTCGGCAAGACAGGCTGCTGCAGCAGCCGGCAAGTGATGCAGCACCCGGCAGTGGATCCTGAGGGGGAATCTGCCTGCTCCAGACGTTGAGTGGGCACGGCTCGCTATCGATGAGTTCTGCGGTACAGTTCGAGGTCCTCGACCTGAGGCATTTCTCAGCGGGAAGTCTGCGTCCGCTGCTCGAGGTGGAGAGCCGCGTGTGGAGCGAGCGCCTTCATTGGGACTACCGCGGATCGGCCGACCTGCTCCTGCAGTATCTCGATTCCCGCGTCCTTCCCGGCTACGTTGCTGTTGAGAATGGACACGTCACCGGCTATGTCTTTTGCGTCTACGAGGGGCACAAGGCGGTGATTGGTGACGTCTTTGCCGTCGACGGCTCCACGACCGCCGCCGAGTGCCGCGACGAACTCCTGCGGCGCCTGCTGGAAATGCTGCAGAACTCGCCCGGCGTGACGCGCATTGAATCCCAGCTGCTGCTCCATCCGCATGGATCGCACTGGAGAGTCTTCGAAGAGGTCGGATTCGAGGTCCACGAGCGCATCTTCATGGAGTGGCCCGTCGAATCGATTCGCGAGGAGCTGGCCAAAACGGGAGATCCTGCTCGGATTCCCGGTTTGGAGATCCGGCGTTGGTCGGAGGCCGACTTTCCTGCCGCGGCGCGCCTCATAGCCGCCTCCTATGAAGGCCATCAGGACAGCCATATCAACGAGCAATACCGGACCGCTCATGGGTCCCATCGATTTCTTCACAACATCGTGCGTTTTCCTGGGTGCGGCTATTTCGACCCGGAGTCATCCCGGTCACTGTTTGTCCAGTCCAGCCGTAACCTCATCGGCCTGCTGCTGTGCTCCCGCGTCCGCGAGGACGTGGGCCACGTCACCCAGATCTGCATCGCGCCGGAGTATCGCGGAGGCGGGCTCGGCACCTCGCTGATGCGGGAATGTGCGGCGAATCTCGCAGCAAGGGACTTCACCGAGCTGACGCTGACCGTCACCGCCTCGAACACCCACGCCGTTGCTCTTTACGAGCGCCTTGGATTCCGAGCCACGCATCGCTTCGATGCCATGGTCTGGGACAAGCAGGAGCGGCACACGCATCCTCTCACCGGCAAAATCCCAGGCTAGATCCGGTCAGAGGCGGCCAGACTTCCTGCCCGTCCGCCAGGTTCTATGCCGCTTTCTTCCGCGTGCTCTTGTTGCGCGGTTCGCCCGTGCGCGTTTCGTACGTTTTGTGGCCGTTCGGACATTCCGGAATCTTTTTGCCCTTGGTTACGTGGACCACGGCATCACAGCTTTGGCAATGGAAGTCGCCCGTTTCGCGCGCAGCTTCTCCTGCATGTGCAGCCATATTGAATGTTCCCCTTATTGGGTTTCGGTGCGTTGCAGCGCGTCGCCGTTGCTCAAAAATGCGTCTCATTGCTGTGCCCCGGCTCCCCATCGCGAGTTGAGTTCGCTTCCAGGTTTCGCCGGGCGTAATCTTCGCCCCAGTACCTCCGGCATGCGATACTTTTCAGGAACCTATGTACAAGCGCGTCGTTCTTAAGCTTTCCGGAGAAGCCCTTGCCGGTGGCCGTGGCTTCGGCGTGGATCCCGTCCGGATTCACGAGATCACCGCCGAAATAGCCGAAGTCCACCGGATGGGTGTTGAGGTGGCCATCGTGGTCGGCGGCGGCAACTTCTTCCGTGGCGTCGCCGAACAGGCGCGCGAAATGGACCGCGTCAGCGCCGACAACATGGGCATGCTGTCCACCGTCATCAATGCCCTGGCGATCCAGGATTCCCTCGAGAAGCGCGACGTCTTCTGCCGTGTGATGTCTGCCATCGAAATGAACCAGGTTTGCGAGCCCTACATTCGCCGCCGGGCTATCCGCCATCTGGAAAAGGGCCGCATTGTTATCTTTGCAGCCGGGACCGGAAATCCTTACTTTTCCACAGATACCGCCGCTTCGCTGCGCGCCATGGAGATCAAGGCGGATGTCCTTCTGAAAGCGACCAAAGTTGAAGGAATCTACGACGCCGATCCTGTCATCACACAGGGTGCGGTGAAATTCGAGCAGATTACCTATATGGAAATCCTGCGGCTGGGGTTAAAGGTGATGGACACCACGGCAGTGAGTTTGTGCAAAGAGCACAATCTGCCCATGATCATCTTTAATCTCAACCAGCCGGGCAACATCCGCCGGGTCATCTCCGGAGAGAAGATCGGCTCGCTGGTAACGGCCTGAAGCGGTTTCTGATGGAAGACAAAATTGAGAGAACCCCTGTGAGACCCGCCTCGAGGCCGGGCTCATGCCGTTTACGGAAGCCGCGGACCTCGCGAGGAAACCGCTCCTGAGTGCACAGGCACAAATCGTAGCTCGGCCTTCGGCGCCCTCCGGCGCGGTCGCTGCTTTCCCTCCAGCCACCGACAAGCCCGCGGCGAAATCCGCTGGCAAAGAACGCCTGCCCGCGCTTAGCGGACTCCGTGCCTTTGCCGCGATGAATATCGTATTCTTCCACTTCTCCAATCCGAAGTGGTTCGGGCCTTTCGCGCCCATCGTCGACAACGGATACACCTCAGTCAGCTTCTTTCTGCTGCTCAGCGGATTCGTGCTCGCGTACAACTACAGCGATCGCGCGCAAAAGGGCCAGCTCAGCGCAAAGAATTTTTGGATCGCTCGCGTCTCCCGCCTCTATCCCATTTATGTCTTCGCACTGCTCATCTCGCTGGGCATGCTGGTCGACGAGTGGCATGCGCGCACGCACGCGCAGTTTGCCTGGGGCATGGTGCTGACCCCACTACTGCTGCAGGGCTGGAGCCCGTCGCTCTCGACTTTCTGGAACACGCCGGCGTGGACGATGTGCACCGAGGCGTTCTTCTACGTCATCTTCCCGTTCGTGATCCTCTGGAAACGCCCGAAGAAAATCGGCACGCTGGTCGCAATCCTGCTGGGGCTGTGGTGCCTGGGCATGGTGCTGCCCAGCCTCTACATGCACTTCCACCCGGACGGCGATTTGCATCCCGGCCGCTACAGCGACGGCTTCTGGATGCGCGCCCTAAAATTCTCGCCGCCACCGCATGTGCCGTCGTTCCTCTTCGGCATCGTGCTCGCGGATCTCGATTCGCTCATCCCGCGCGGCGCGCGCCGGCGGCTGCTGCTCGGCTTGCTCGGGATGGCCGGCATCTACGCCGTCCTCTATTACGGTGACCACTTCCCGTATCCCATGATGCACGACGGGCTCATGATGCCCCTCTTCGCATTGGCCGTGCTCGGCCTTGCCGGACACAATCTCATCGCGCGCTTCTTCGGATTCTTTCCCTTCGTCGCCGTGGGCCAGGCCAGCTACTGCCTCTACATCCTCCACTTCAATCTGTGGAACCTGATCCACGACAACCACCTGCTCCAGCGAGCAGGCCTGGCCCGCTTCGACCCGTGGCTCAGCTACGCGCTGCTCATCGCGGCCGCCGTGCTGGCGATGATCTGGATCGAACGCCCCGCGCAGCGCTGGATCAAGCGTATTTCGGGGCTCGAGAAGCACCACAAGCCTGCCGCTGTGCGCGCGTCGGACCGCGAACCTGCCGGCGCGCCTGCATTCGGCGATTGAGCGAATGAACAAAGGTTCTGAAGATTTCCGCAACACGCGCGCTTGATCTTTCTTCGACCCTGTGTCAAAAATAGAGAACCTTCTTCGTCTCTCAGTGAGATGGAGAGCCGCGAGTTCGCCTTCCGCGTCAGAAGGGCAACAGTTTGCGCGGCGCCTTCCTTGTCGAAGATCACCCAAAGTTTATGTTGAAGCGGCTCACCGCTGCGTGAGGTCGGTCTGCGCGCAAATGCGCCCGCCAGACCATCGTGCACCTGGCGTGCGGCGGCCGAGGTTTGTTTTGCCTCCCTGAAGCCCGCGGTTCCTGTCTCCGGCCGCGGGCACCTTTTTGGGCACTCACCCCGACCCTTTGGGGTCAACAGCAAATTTCCAGCGAGTTCCTGTGGTTTTTTGGCACAATAGGACGACTCAGCCGCCGGCCTGCGGCCCCTCTCCAGACGGTCGGCACACGGATCGCAATTGCGTTGTCTCCGGCGGGCCTGTGAACTCCCGGATCACGCGCATGGGCCTTCAACAGTTCCGCAGGAGGCGCACATGAATCCCACGTTTTCTCGCCGCACCTTCTTCCGCATGGCCGGCGCCGCGTCGGCTGCTGCCGCCGTGCCCATCCTCACCGAGCCGCAGCTTGCCATGGCGCAGAGCCCGCGCGTCCCGCGCGACATTCCGCCGGGCGCGGTCCGCATCGACGCGAACGAGAATCCCCTCGGCCCATGCAGCGGCGCCTGCGCCGTCATGTCCAGCATGATCCCTGAAGGTGGCCGCTACGACTTTGAGAATGCGCCGAAGCTGGTGAAGCTCTTTGCCGATCAGCAAGGCCTCAAGCCCGAATACGTTGCGCTCTACGCCGGCTCGAGCGAGCCGCTCCATTACACCGTGATCGCGTTCAGCTCGCCAACGCGTCCCTTCGTCGTCGCCGATCCCAGTTACGAGGCGGGCATCTTTGCTGCCCAGGCAATCGGCGCAAAAGTAATCAAGGTTCCGCTGACGGCCGACTACGCGCACGACATGCGCGCCATGGTCGCCGCCGACCCGAATGCCGGTGTTCTCTACATCTGCAATCCGAATAATCCGACCGGCACCATCACCAGCCGCGCCGACATCGAATATGCCGTCGCGAATAAGCCAAAGGGCTCCGTCCTGCTGATTGACGAAGCCTACATCCACTTCAGTGACGCGACACCATCCATCGACCTGGTGAAGGCCGACAACGACATCATCGTCCTGCGCACCTTCTCGAAGATCTACGGCATGGCCGGGCTGCGCTGTGGCCTGGCGATCGGCCGCCCGGACCTGCTCGCGAAAATCCGCGTCTATGGCATGAATTTCATGCCCATCTTCGCCATGGCCGCCGCTACCAGCAGCCTGCAGACGCCGACTCTCGTCGCCGAGCGCCGCAAGATCAACACCGATATCCGTAACGAGGTGTTCTCCTGGCTCACGGCCAACAACTACAAGTTCATCCCCTCGCAGACGAACTGCTTCATGCTCGACACCGGTCGTCCCGGCAACGACGTGATCGAGGCCATGGCGCAGCGCAACGTCTACATCGGGCGCGTGTGGCCAGTCTGGCCGACCTACGTTCGCATCACCGTCGGAACGCGCAGCGAGATGCAGAAATTCCAGGCCGCGTTTAAGGAGGTGATGAGCGAATCGCCATCAAAGAACGCGCGCCTCGACCGGCCAAGCCTGGCTCGCCTCGGCATGCGCGATCTGCCTCCGCACATCGCGCGGCAACGCGATCGGGCCTGAACCCATGGAGCATGCGCCGGAGCTTCGCTGAAGGCTCCGGCGTATCTGTCTTCAGCGCGCCGTCGGATCCTCTTGCTCGAGGCTCCTGCCCAGAACCGTCCGGTTGCGTCCTTCGCTCTTCGCCTGGTACAGAGCGGCGTCAGCGAGTGACAGGATGTCCGTCTCACTCTGCGCGAAATCCGGAACGACGGTAGCTCCGATACTCACCGTAAGCGGGATCTGCAGGCCACCGCCGTCGAATGGCTCGGCGGCGACGGCGCTCCGCAGACGCTCGGCGCTGCCCAGGGCCTGGTCGGGACCGCACCCAGGCAGCAGCACCAGAAACTCCTCGCCCCCGTAACGCCCGGCCATATCGTAGCTGCGCGTCGCATGCAGGATGCGCCGCGCCATCTGCTTGAGCACAGCGTCGCCCGCCAGATGGCCCCAGGTATCGTTCACCGACTTAAAGTGGTCGGCGTCAATCATGAGAACGCCCAGCGAGTTATGCGTCCGCTGGGTCCGCTGGATCTCCGTATGGAGCATGTCGAGCAGCGCGCCGCGGTTCCACAGCTGCGTCAGCGCGTCGTGTGTTGCCTGAAAGCGCAGCTCCTCCTGCGCCCCGACCAGGTCGCGCTGCAGTGAAAGGATGCGCCGCCCCACGCGCAGCCGCGCATGCAGCTCCGCCTTATCGAAGGGCTTCGTCAGGTAATCGTCCGCTCCGGCCTCGAGCCCGCGCACCACGTCCGGCGTCCGATCGCGCGCGGTCACCAGCAGGATGTACTGGTATGGTCCGCATCCCGCCGCCCGCGCCCGGCGGCACAATTCAAGGCCATCCACTCCGGGCATCACCCAGTCCAGAATCATCAGCTGCGGAGGCCGCTCCTGACGAAGAATCTCCCACGCCTGCGCTCCGTCCTCTGCCAGCGTGACGCCGAACCCCCAGCTCTCAAGCCAACGCTGCAGAATGTGCCTAAAGATCGGATCGTCTTCCGCGACGAGAATGTTTTCGCCCTGGAGCGGCAATCCTGGGCTTTCGGGTTCCGCTGCTGTCGCGGGCTCAATCACGCGTTCACCTCCGCGTGCAGGCGTGCCACGCTCTGCATCGACTGCATCACTTCCTCCACATGGCTCTCGAGTGCGGCAAACTCGGTGGCCATGGCCTCCAGATTGCCTTCGTGGGCGAGCGTCTCGATGCGCCGCGCGCATTCCGACACACCCGCAATACCAAATGAGCTGAGTTCGCCTTTCATGCTATGCGCAATGTTTCCCGCCGCCTGTGAGTCTCCTGCTGCGATCGCCGCCTGCAGCGATGCCAGTTGCCGCGGCGCCTGCTCCAGGAAGATCGCCATGACTTCGGCCAGCAGATCCTCATCGCCGTCCAGCCGCTCGAGCGCGAGCGCCTCATCCCAGGCGGGCGAAACCACCTCCTCGCCCGTTGCTGCCGCGTCAGCTGGAGCGCCGACACGGTCATCCGGAAAAAAGCGGTGGATCGCCTCGGCGAGTTCTTTGCCGGTCAGCGGCTTCGATAGGTAGCCGTCCATCCCCGCCGCCAGGCAGCGCTCTCGATCTCCCTCGAGTGCGTGCGCTGTCACCGCCAGGATCGGCGTATGTGCGTTGCGCGGCCGTTCGATGTCGCGCATGCGCGCCGTCGCCGTATAGCCGTCCATCTCCGGCATCTGAACGTCCATCAGAACCAGATCGAAGGGGTCCGCCGCAAACAGCTGTACGGCGCGAACACCGTTTTCGGCAACCGTGACCGTGTGCCCCATGCGCGCCAGCGCCCGCGTGGCCACCATCTGGTTGATGCGGTTGTCCTCGGCCAGCAAGATGCGATACCGGCGCCCGCGAAGGTTGATTGCGGGCCGTTCAGGATTCCCCATCACGGCATGCTCGCCGTTCAACGCCCGCCGAATGCCCGCCAGCAGATCGTCCCGCCGGATCGGCTTGTACAGGCATACCGCAATCTGCAGCTTGCGGCACCGCTCCAGATCCATGCCGCGCGCGGTCGAGGTCAGCATCATGATGATCGGCATCGGCAGATCGGGTTGTAATCGTATCCGCTCCACCAGCGTGATCCCGTCCATCAGCGGCATATGCATGTCGGTTAAAACCAGCTGGATGGGAGTGCCACGCGATTCCGCGCTGGCGACCACGGTCAGGGCTTCTTCGCCGTTCGCTGCGGTCAGCGCCTGCATGCCGGATCGGTCCAGCATGTTCTCGAGAATCCTGCGATTCGTAGCATTGTCGTCCACCACCAGCGTCCGTAGTCCCTGCAACGAATCCAGCGTGGGCAGGGAATCCGCCGGCGGTGCCCCGGCAAGAGGGAAGCTGGCCGTGAAGTGGAAGCGCGAGCCGCAACCGACCTTGCTGTCCACCCAAATGCGCCCGTGCATCAGCCGCACGAGCCGCGCGCAGATGCTGAGGCCGAGTCCCGTCCCGCCGAATTCGCGCGTGATCGATGTGTCGGCCTGTGAAAACGGCGAGAAGATCGATTCGCGCTTTTCTTCGGGAATTCCGATCCCGGTGTCGGAAACGGTAAAGTGCAGCAGAACTCTGTCCTTCGCCTCTTCGGCCACTGCAACGGAGAGCGCCACCTCGCCGCGATGGGTGAACTTGATCGCGTTTCCAACCAGATTCAGCAGAATCTGGCGAAGACGCGCGGGATCGCCATGCAGCCACTCGGGCACGACGCCGCATGCATCGCACAGCAGCTCCAGCCCCTTCTCGTCGGCGCGGACCGCCAGCGTCTTCACCGCGTCGCCCACAACCGAGCAGAGGTCGAAATCGCGTGATTCCAGTTCCACGCGGCCTGCTTCGATCTTCGAGAAGTCCAGCACGTCGTTGATGACCGCCAGTAGCCCGTCCGCGGAAAGACGCGCGGTTTCGAGATACTCGCGCTGCTCGGCGTTGAGCTCGGTATCGAGGGCCAGCGCGATCATACCGATTACCCCGTTCAGCGGGGTCCGAATCTCGTGGCTCATGTTGGCCAGGAACTCGCTCTTCGCGCGATTCGCCGCCTGTGCCTGATCCCGCAGCGCTCGGGCTTGCTGGAGTTGATCTTCAATGAGCCGCAACTGTGTGCGCACGCGGCGGCGCAGCTGAACATTCCAGGTGATGACGATGAGCACCGCCGCCAGCAGCAGCCCGATGACGATCAGGGTATGAGGCGCGGTCCACCACGAAGGGCGCCGCAGCACCAGCACATCATCATCGCCCGGCGAATCCAGCAACACCTCGAAGCCCTGAATCGTCTTATTCGGCGTGACCAGAACGTGGCAAATGCCGTTCACGCGCACACGGCTGCCCGGCTGCAGGCGTGAGGAAAACGACCCGGCACTGCTCGCCAATCGAGCCATGAAGGTGAGGCCACCCTGGCTCAGCAGCAGGTCCTCCTCATCGGGCCTGCGGGATTCGTACAGCAACTGTGCATCGATCTGGATCGGCTCGGCATCATGATCACCCAGCAGCGCCTGAGCGGCCGTGATTTGTGGCGCTGCCGGCGCCGCCGCGGTCCCCACCTTGCGCCAGACTGCATCGTCCAGCACCGAAGTGTAATCACCGATTGAGGGGAATCCCACGACGTCGACAACGTCGCCCACCTTCACGTCATCGTCCTGGGCCGTGTGCACGAAGATCCCATGCTCCGCGTCCACGACAGCGAAGCCCTGGACGCCCCATCCCGAGGTCACCACTCCATGAACGCGCACACGATGGCCCCGGCCCTCTCGCATCACATCCGGCGTCGCGGTGACCGGCAGAGCAAAGGGATCTTTCGCCGCGGGCTCGGTCACCTGTGCATACCTGATATCAGGCATGTACAGGTGCACGCCGATGAGTTGCTTCCTGGGATTGAACCGCGTGCCGCAGGCGGCGCGCAGCAGCACCCGCGCATCGACCAGAGAACTCGTGTCGCGATGCTCCGGATTGAGCGTGATCACGTCGATCAGGTCCTGGCCCATCGCCAGCGTGAGAATTAGATTGTCGCTGCTGTAGGCAGCGTGTCCTGCATACGCCGTCGTGCCCTGCGGCTGGCGCACCGCGCGGATGATGCCTTCCACGGCAACCCAGGCCGAGTCGTGCTGGTCCGTCGAGATTTGGTCAAAGCTGAGCAGCGGCGCCGGCGGCAAAGGCTGATGCCCCAGCAGACGAAAGCGCGCATGCATCAGGACGGGCTGCACGTTGCCCGGCCCACTCACCGCATCCACGCTGACGACGTCGCCGGGCCGCAGGTTCATCATCGGCAAGCCGCGCACGTCGGCAAAAATGCTGTCGGTGCGGTCCATCAGAAAAAGCGCGCGAACCACCGGATCGTAGAACGTGACCTGAGCGCGATCCAGATGTACCGGATAGCCGCGGACCGCCTCGGTCTCGGAAAGCGTATGCGCAGCCCGCGCCGTACGCAATGTGGGAAGGGAATCGCCGGCCCGAGCCGCAGCCGCGCAGACGAACAGCAATAGAGCAGGGAAAGCCGCCACCGGGCGCAGCGCCCCGGCCCTTATCGCACGCAAAGCACTGCCCGACACGCCGGCTGCGGCCTCACCCATCCCCGCACGCTCCACCGCGGGTTCTGGGGGAGCCCGCACCGACCTTATCGGCAAATTTGAGCGAAGTATAAGAGTGAGCTAATCCAGCGATGTAGTCGAAAAGTGTTAGGCGTCAACGCGCAGGTACTGTGCGGCGACCGCCCCCCAGATTGCCGGCCGCAACGGCTAACTGTGTGCCGTCCGCTGCCCCATCCCCGCCAGCACTCCGCGCATATAGGCGAAGCTCTTCGTTACCCCGGGCATCGGGTCGTCGCCATGCACCTCGTACTCCAGATCCACATACCCCGGATACCGGATCGCCTGCAGCGCCTGAAATATTTCCGCGACCGGCATCTTCCCGTCGCCGACCGCGACCTGGCTTGCCTTGTCGTGGAAGTCGGTGAGATCCTTCATGTGCATGTTGAAGAGCCGCGAACCAACTGCATGAATGGCCTGTACCACGTCGGTTCCGGCGCGAACCGTGTGCCCCACATCGATACAGCAGCCGATCCGCTCATCCATGTTCTGGATGTCCTTCAATATGTCCAGCGGTGAGGGCCACAGCTTGTCCTCGGGCCCGTGGTTATGGATGGCTATCTTGATGTCGTACTGTTGCGCAAATTGCGCGATGCGCGGAAGGTTCTGCGGCGTGGGGTCGCCCGCCACGATGACCGGAACTCCCGCCCGGCGTGCATATTCGAATTTCGACTTAATATCGTCATCGCTCGCCTTTTGAAAATAGACAGCGCCGACGGCATGCAGACGAATGCCCGCTGCCTGATAATCTGCGACCGCCTGCGCTTCGGCCGTGGGGTCCATCGGCAGATGATCCTTGGCGTCCTTGGCATTCAGCCAGCGGATGTCCAGTTCCTTCATGAATCCGATCAGCTGCGCCCGGGTAAAGTTGCGGAAGGTGTAGCTCGCCAGGCCCAGCTTGATCGGCTCGGGAGGCGCAGTCATCCCGCTGTAGCCCGGAGACCCCGCCGCCGTTCCCGGTTGTCCCGGCCAGCGAAAGCCAAGCGCGCTGCCGGCCCCTTTCCCGACGTTCGTCGCGTTCCCGGTCTCAATCATCGTCTGTGGCCACGCGCTGCCGCCTGCAATCACCGCGCCTGCCGCCGCAACGCCACCTGCCAGAAAACTCCTCCGGCTCACCCCACGTTCCTTCGCCACCGTCCCCCCTAAACCCTAAACGCTACACGCTATACGCTAGATTCTTGGCTCCCAGCCCGGCTGGTACTCGCGTCCCCAGTACTTCATCGCCTCCACATCGCCGACAATCTTCCCGCCGTTCGCCGGATCGAGCTTCAGCTCGCGCTTCACTTCCCAGGCGACATTCGACAGCTGCAGCATCGTCACCGCAACGTTGCCCACTTCGATGGGAGCATGCAGCTTTTCGCCCTTCGTGATGCCCGCGATGAAGTTGCCGAAGTGCATGTCGGTCATCGAATCGCGCCCCACCAGATCGGCCGACGACGTATTCGATCCCTTCACGCGGAACTCGTCTGTCTTGCGCCCCTTCAGGTCGTACACCTCATAACCGTCGCGATCCACCAGCACCGACCCTGTTGTGCCCATGATGGTCGACCCGCGGTCCCGCCCATCGATGCGGTTCCCGTTGCAGCTGCGCCCATCCCAGGTGATCATCGCGTCCGGGTAAACAAAGTTCGTTACCAGCGTGTCGTAGAACTGCCAGTCGTCGTGAAACGCATACCGCCCGCCGTTTGCAGAGATGCGCTCCGGATAATCTACTCCGAGCGCCCACCGGCACACATCCACCTCGTGCGTGCCGTTGTTCAGCGTCTCGCCCGTGCCCCACACTCGGAACCAGTGCCAGTTATAGGGCTGCACGTTGTTGCGATACGCGGTGCGCGGCGCCGGCCCCTGCCACAGATCCCAATCCAGCGTCGGCGGCACCGGAGCCGGCTGGCCATGCCCGATGGACTTGCGCGTGTTCGCGTACCACGCCGTTGCAAAGTAGGCTTTCCCGATCAGCCCGCCATGAATCTTGTTTACGATTTCGATGGTGTGCGGCGAGGACCGCTGCTGCGTACCCATCTGCACCAGCTTGCCGTACTTGCGCTGCGCCTCGATCAACAGCGCGCCTTCCGCCGGATTATGGCTGCACGGCTTCTCCACGTAGACGTGCTTGCCCGCCTTGACGCCATCGATGGCCATCGGCGTATGCCAGTGATCCGGCGTGGCGATCGAAATCGCGTCGATATCTTTGCGCTCGAGCAGTTTTCTGAAATCCTTCGCGTTCTCCGGCGCGTATCCCAGTTCCTTCTGCGCCTCGGCCGCGAATTTCGCCAGGATGTTGCTCTCCACATCGCAGACCGCGACAACGTGCGAGGTGTCCGCATTGGCTTTCAGAGCCGACAAGTGCGCATACGCGCGCCCGTTCAGCCCGATAATGGCGAACCGCACCCGCTCATTCGATCCCATGATCTGCGCGTAGCTCTTCGCCGTGCTGCCCAGCGCCACGCCTGCCGCGCCCATCGCTGCTGCCTTGCCAAATTCTCTCCGTGTAATCATCTGCTCTCCACCAATCGTTTAATTGCTGAGTACCGGGTGCCCCATGTCTCCCGTCGTTGGAGACATGGGACTCGTCTAGCACGAAAGTCCCGCCTCGCTCAGCGCCTGCTTCAAATCCGCCATGCTCTTCCGGCTCGAGGCCTCCGGCGTACCCGCGCCGCGCCAGTGCGTCTCCAGGCTCAGAGCGTAGTGATAACCAATGCCGTGCAGCGCCTTGATCTGCCCCACCCAGTCGACCACGCCCGTACCCACCGGCTCCCACTGGAACTTGCCCGGCATCGGCCGTCCAGGCTTGGGTGGCTGCGAGTCGTCCCGCTTGACGTTCTTGGCGTGGCAGTGCCCGATCCGCTCCTTCGGCAGCAGATCCCAGCCTTTGGGGAAGGGAACTGCGCCAGGAAATGTTCCCGCATTCCCTGGATCCCAGTTCAGCATGAAGTTTTTGTTCGGAACCGCCTTCAGCGCCTCCGCTGCTTCCTCTGCCGTGCCGGTATTGCAGTCCATCTCGTTTTCCAGCAGCAGAATCATGCCGTGCGCCGCGCATTTTTCCGCGGCCTGGCGCAGCTTCTCGTTCATCGCCGCGCGATACGGCGTCACGTCCGCGAGCCGCCAAAAGTCGAAGCACCGGATGCGGTCCGTCCCAAACGACTTCGCCAGCCCGATGCAGTGCTCGAGCAGGGCATCCTGCTGGGCAAACGTGTCGTGGGCGTTGAACTCATCGCGCTGCCCGTTCCTGCGCGGCGCGCCCGGCCAGTCCACCTTGAAGAGCGGGCTGGCGATATCCGTCACGCGCAGGTTGTATTTCTTCAGGATGCGCTGCGATTCGGCGATCTCCTGATCGTTCAGCGCGGTGATGTTCTTATTCCACATGCCGCGCAGCTCGATCCAGTGCAGGCCGAAGTCCTTCGCGGCCACGGAGCAGGCGTGATCGAAATCCTGCGAAATCTCGTCGTTGATCACCGACAGCCGGAACGGACATGCCGCATTCGTATCCTTCATGATTGCTTTTGCGCGAGAGGGAACAGCCGCCGCGGCTCCGGCTGCCGCCATTCCCCCCAGAAACTTCCGACGCGATACCCGCATTCAACTTCTCCTGGTCAGACCAACGCGCCAGTATAGTCGCAACACGATACATTCTGCGTGCTTGGCAGGACGCTCCGTCTCACCATACGAAACGCAGCCTGTTTCGACCGAAATACTCTCCGATCGGCAGCGTCTCGCCGCGTACGAAGTTCCCCGCCGACGGTTCCTCCGGCTTCAACGGTTCCGCCGCTCGTGTATCGTGGCAGGGACGATGCCCGACGACCCCATCGCCCCGCATCCCTCCGCTACATTCAGTCACGCTGCCGTCGTAGCCCGGCGGCGCCGCTGGGCCATTGCGTGGCTGCTCGGCCTGGGCGTGCTCATCAACTACTTCGACCGCGTCAACCTCTCCGTCTCGCGAGATGCGCTGATAGCGCAGTTTCACATCACGGACGTCGTCTTCGGCTATCTGCTCGGAGCCTACAACTGGACCTACTGCCTCTGCCAGCTGCCCATCGGCGTCGTGCTCGACCGTCTCGGCGTGCGTCGCATCGGCCGCATCAGCACCTTCGTGTGGAGCCTCGCCTCCTTCGCAGCCTCTGTGACGCCGAACATCCCCGGCTTCTTCGGCGCGCGGTTCCTGCTGGGCATCGGCGAATCGCCCACGTTCCCCGCAAACGCCAAGGCAATCGGCCTGTGGTTTCCGAAACACGAGCGCAGCTTCTCCACCGCACTCTTCGACTCGGCCGCGAAGATGGGACCCGCGATCGGCGTTCCGCTCATCGGACTGCTGCTGCTGCGCGCCGGCTGGCGCTGGAGCTTCGCCGCCACCGGCGTGGTGAGCTTCCTCTATTTCCTGCTCTTCTTCGCCATGTACCGCGATCCCGAAGAGGACCCGCAAATTGGCCCGGAGGAACTGGCCATCATTCGCGCCGAACGCGGCCCCGCGCCGGCCGGTCCGGAGCCAAAGGCCTCGCTCGGCGATCTGCTGCGCCAGCGCAAGGTGCTGGGCCTCGCCATCGGCTTCGGCTCCTATAATTACGTCTTCTACCTGCTGCTGAACTGGCTCCCGAGCTACATCTCCATCTCCCTGCACATCGACCTGCTGCACTCGTTTCTTTACACGGGTGTGCCCTGGGTCGTCGCGACTGCGGCCGAACTCTTCATTGGAGGTCTGCTGGTCGACCGCCTCGTGCAGCGCGGCTGGAACGAAAGCCGCACGCGCATGGCGGTTCTGGTCGGCGGCACCGCAATGGGCCTGGGCATCCTCGGCTGCGCCGGCGCTCATTCCCCGGTACAGGCGATCGCCTGGATCAGCCTCTCCATCGGCGGGCTCTCCGCTGCTTCTCCCGTTGGCTGGTCATTGCCCGCGCTGATCGCGCCCCGCGCCAGTGTGGGGCGCGTCGGCGGCATCCTGAACTTCTCGAATCAAATCTCCGGCATCGCCGCGCCCATCATTACCGGCTATCTCGTCTATGCGCGCCACGCCTTCGGACTGGCCTTCGGCATCGCCGGCGCCTACCTCGCTGTCGGCATCTGCGCCTATCTCTTCCTCCTGCGCGACACGCACCCCATGTCCCTGGCGGATCAACTCAGGACTTAGGCTTCCCCGGCAACGCCCGCAGCGACCCGGTCGTGATCCCGCCATCCACGAGCAGCGTTTGCCCCGTTACGTAGCGGCTCGCGTCCGAGGCCAGAAACACGATGGCTCCGTCCAGATCATGCGGCGCGCCGGGCCGCCGCACCGGAATGCGCTCCGTCAGCGAACGGACCCACTCCTCGTCCTGATACATCACCTGGTTCTGCGCGGTCTTAAACCATCCCGGCGCCAGACAGTTCACCGTCACGCCGTGCGGACCCCAGTCGTCTGCCAGGCTCATCGTCAGCTGGCGGATGCCGCCGCGGCTCGCTCCGTAGGGAGCAAGTCCCGCGTAGCCGAAGACGCTGGTCACCGAGCCAATGTTGATGATTCGCCCATACCCGTTCCGAATCATGCCCGGCGCGAACGCCTGCGCCACAAAGAAGCTGCCGCGAAGATTCGTTTCGACCACGAGGTTCCAGTCGTCCCACGTGACGTCGAGCGCCGGCTTGCGCACGTTGCAGCCTGCATTGTTCACCAGGATGTGGATCTGCCCAAACGCCTGCTCCGCCCACCTGGCCATGCGCTGAATGCTGTCGTGATCGCGGACGTCCAGTTCCAGCGCCACGGTGCGCCGCCCGATCGCGCGAATTTCCGTTTCAAACTCGGCGAGCGACTCGCGGTGGCGGCTGGTGAGGATCAGGTCCGCTCCGGCGCGGGCCAGCGCGCGCGCAAAGTATTGCCCCAGACCGCGGCTCGTCCCGGTCACGACCGCCACCTGCCCGCTGAGGTCGAAGAGGGAATCGCTCAACGCACCGCCTCCGGATCAGGCGCGAGCACGATCTTCATCAGATTCGGCTCATGCGCATAGAGCCGCTCGAACCACCGCGGCCCGTCCGTCAGCGGCGCGACCGCCGTAATCAGCGGCTTCACCTTAATTTCCCCCTTGCTGATCATCTCGATGGCCTGCGGATACTCACCCGACGACGCAGCCGTACCCTGCAGCCGCAGTTGTCTGCCCACCACCACCTGCAGCGGAATCGTCACCTCCGGCGAAATGTTGCCGATCAGCGTCACCGTCCCGCCTTTGCGAACTGCGTGGATCGCCGCCGTGATCGTCTCCTGCCGCCCCACGGCCTCGAGCGCCACGTCGACTCCGCCCGGCACGCGCTGCAGCACTTGTTTCACGAGATCCGAACCTGCAATGTGCAGCGTCTCCGTCGCGCCCAGTCGCTCGGCGAGCCGCAGCCGCGTCGCGTCCACGTCGGCAATCAATACCCGCGCCGCTCCAGCCGCCCGCGCCGCCTGCATCGTCAGCAGTCCGATCATCCCCGCGCCGATCACCACCGCGGTCTCGGCGCCGCGCAACTGGCTCACCGCGACGGCGTGCAGCGCCACCGAGGTCGGCTCCAGCATGGCTGCTTCCACAAACGACATCGACTCCGGCAGCCGATGCACGATGCGCTCCGGCACGGTGACATACTCGGCGTACGCTCCGTCGCGCCGGTACTCGCCGCACGATACGCCGAGCACTTCGCGCCGGTCGCACAGGTTGATCTCGCCGCGCCGGCAGTAGGGACACGCCCCGCAATAGATCGTCGAGTCCATCGTCACGCGATCGCCTGCGCGCAGTTTTGCGACGCCCTCGCCAACCGCCGCCACCGTTCCCGCCGCCTCATGGCCCATTACAATCGGCGGAATGCGCCGCCCGGACGAGCCATCATATCCGTGCACATCGCTGCCGCAGATGCCGCACGCCGCCACCCGGATCAGCACCTCGCCAGGACCGGGGACCGGCTGCGGCATATCCCGCAAATCCAGCTTGCCGTACTGCTCCAGCACCATCGCCTGCATGCGATTCAGTTTACTCGGGCTGAAATTACTGCGGCGATCCTGCGCGATGCTCTGCTTGACTGCGAAATGCCGCGTCAGGAAAGCTGGGCGACCGGCGGTGGAATACGGGGACGGTCCGCCTCTTGAATTGTCCGTTGTGTTTCTTGGCATAGTGGCAAGGAAAACAGCCGCGGCGCACCAGAGCAGTGCGAGGGTGAGCCAACCAACGAGTGAGGCGTGAAAGGTGAAAACGCCGCCGGGTTGAAGCGAGGCGGAGGGCACGATGTCCTTCAAGTTGTTCGTGGCGGCGTGGAAGACCATGGGGAGCAGCAGGCTGTGGCGGGTTCGTCCCCAGAGCCAGGCGATGGCCACAGAGAGAGCGACGACCTGCAGAAAATAGAGAGGAAACGACTGATGCCGGGTATCGGCCTGGCGGATGTAGAACTGCGGCAGATGCCAGCAGGCCCAAATGGCTCCGAGGAGAAGGCTGGCCGGGCCGAGTCCGAAGCGCTCCGCCAACTGAGGAAGGGCAAAGCCGCGCCAGCCGATTTCTTCGCCGGCCTGAAACGGGGTGGAAAAGAGGGTGGCGGCGAGCATGACCGGCAAAGGATCCTTGCCGAAAGCCGGCCAGCCCCCTGTGGACGAGCGAATGAGGACCGCGACGGCAAGCTTTACGGCGGCGATGAAGAACAATGCAAAAACGTAATAGAGCCAGGAGACTCGCCAGCGCAGAACAGGGGTCACCAGTCCGCGGACGCCCGGCTCGCCCTGAGCGAGCGCGGTGAGGGAGACAGCAACGATGGCAGGCTCGAAGGCGCCGAGCAGGATGAGCACCTGCACCAGCAACTGGGACATTGGACGGGCCGCGACTGCGATGAAGCATGCCCAGGTGAGGGCATAGGTCAGGGCGAAGTAAAGAAGCAGGCGCTTCATGGGAGGTGCAGGGGTGAAGGCATGTTACCCGCCAGGCGCGATCTTCCGTCAAGAGGCATTCCACTTTCTGCAGATTCTCCGAAAAGCGGGGATGGACCGGGGCGCATTGCCTGTGATCCTGTCGTACTCTGGGCATCGATCAGGATCAGAGGGAGGCGGTCATTGACGGTAGAAGCGACAACGATGATGCTGACGGGCATCACCACACTCCTTGCGGGGATCGCCCTCGCAGGCCCGCGGCTCAGGGCCGCATCGGGCACCGAGCGGATTCTCCTGCTCGGGCCCATCTGCTACGCGGCCGCTCTCGCCACGTTTGCCGCGGAGCACTTCACGGCCGCCAGCGACCTCGCGCCCATCGTGCCCAAATGGCTGCCCGATCCGCTCTTCTGGACCTACTTCGTCGGCACCTGCTGGCTGCTCGCCGCCATTAGCTTCGTCCTCTGGCGTCAGGTGCGCTGGTCGGCAGCGCTGACCGCCGCCCTGCTGCTGACCATCGTCGCCACTATCGACCTGCCTAACCTCCCCCACCACCTGCACGAGCGGCTCTTCTGGACGCTGACCGTCCGCGAAACCTCGTTCGCGGCCGGAGCAATGGTTCTCGCCGGGAGCGTTCTGCGCCGCGGCTGTCCGACCGGCATCGCGCTCGTCCGCATTGGCCGCGCCATCGTCGGATCGGTGATGGTCTTCTATGCCATCGAGCACTTCCTCTTCCCGCTGTTTGTCCCGGGTGTTCCGCTGGAGAAGCACATGCCCGCGTGGCTGCCCGCGCCCGCTCTGCTTTCGTATGTCGTAGGCATCGTCCTGCTGCTCGGCGGGCTCGGCCTCTTCATCCGCCCCATAATCCGCATCGCAGCCGCCAGCGCGGGCATGATGCTCGTGCTGCTCACCGCCTTCTTCTACGTCCCAATCTTCGTCATGGAGATGCGCACACCCCTCGCGGTCGAGGGGCTCAACTACATCTTCGACACGCTGCTCTTCGCAGGGACGGTCCTGCTCGCGGGCCTGGGCACGGACCAGCGCCGCCTCGTTCACGACGAGGTCCAGGAGCCGCGGCTCGTTGCTGCAGAACGGGTTGCTTGCCGGTAATCCGCTATCGCGGTACGAACCAGCTGTGCGAGTCGCGCAGCACGATCTCCGGCGTCCCGCGGTAGGCGGTAATCATCCCCGTGGCGCAGACTTTGCCCGACTCCGGCACATGACCGACGCGGCTGCGATCGTCGCGCCAGATCAGGATGGTGAAGACCGCTTCCCGGCCGGAGCGGTCAAGGCTCACGAAGGTTGGCGTGCCCGGGCTGGTCGTTGCGGTGTACCTGGCGGCGACGCGGCCGCACACGGTGACGTGCTCGCCCACGTGCTCAGAAGCCTCCGTTGCCGAGATCGTCTGGACGGTCGGGTTGGTCTGGCCCTGGGCCGGCGGCAGGCCTGACAGCAAAAACAAAGGGACAGCGATGACGGCTATGTTGAGAGCACGCATAGTTCCCCCATGTTGTGTCGCCAGATACTACGGGGCCGCGCAGACCGCGGAGAATCGCCCTTTGGCTCGCCGAGCGGTCCCGGAGTGGCACACCCATGCCACCAACGGGGGACTGACAGCCGGTTGGCACCGGAACTGCGCCCGGAGGTGCGGCAAGCTGCTGAGAAGAGAAAGTTTGGCTTCGAGGGTGTGCGGCAAGTCGTTCATTTTGCTGAGACGACCTCCCGGTCTTAGGGCAAAGGGCTGTAGACGCGCTTTGGCGCTCGAAGCCATCCGGCAAACCGCTGATATGTAACCGCGTACCCTTTCAGGCTGCTCCCGTCCGCAACGCATCTCAGTGGGAAAGCCCGGCAATCGGGCGGAGGTGGATCATGGCACCGGCTAAAAAATGTGCTCACCCGGCGTGTACGTGTATGACCACAGACAAATACTGCAGCAGTTACTGCAAAGACAAGGCAGGCAGCATCGAGATTTCCTGCGGATGCGGCCACCCTGACTGCTCAGGCCACCTGTAGTCCGCGACTCGTCGAATGCGGGCCTCGGCCGGACAGCGGTGGATCGGCAGGCCCCCTGAGCCGCTCACACCGCGACGGCGGCGATGCCTGCCTGCGGCCCGGTTCAGGCTTTCGTTCAGTCTTTCTCAAACACCAGCACGTCCGGCTCGTTCCGTTGCGGGAGGTGCACCGTCATCGTCAGGGTCTTACCGTCGTCGGATACGGTGATCTCCTGGGTGTCCACGACCTTCGTCCCGACCTTCTCCGTCAGCTGAATCGACCTTTCATTCACCCGCTGCGCCGACGACACAACGTTGTGCTGGGAGCCCGGATTCGGGTAATCCCGGCCGTCGAACTTTACGTTTTTCGTGGTTCCCTGCAGAGAAGAAACGATGGAGATTCCATCACCTTCAAACGGCCGCACCTGCACCGTCCATGGCGTTTCCACCTGCTGGCTCGTACTCACCCAGTCAGCCGCAAAGCCTGATCCGCCTCCTCTGCGCTCATAGCTGTAAATCAGGTGCACGGTCTTCCCGTTGGGGTCAAATTGGGTGTAGTCGTCCTGCAAAGTGTTGCCGTCCTTCGCAAGGGTCCAGGTCGCGTTCACCTGGGTAGTGCCATTCTTCTTTCGCACCACAGTCCACTGACCCGTACGGAGTGCCGTTACGGCGAGCGTCGTCCCCGCCATCCCCGGCTGGTCCGTGCCATCGACGGCAATCGTCTCCGGCTGTCCGGCTCCAAAGTCGAAGGCATATTTGTTCGTGCCCACGCTGGACACCTTCATCTCGTCAAACAGCCGGCTCTTTTGCGAATTGAGTTTCCAGTCGCCCACCATCGGGTCGACTGCCGCCCATGCGGCGCTCGCTGCAAGACAGACGAGCGTCAGGATCAGGAACACGCGTTTCGACATGAGGCTCTCCCGTGCCGAGTGTCGATGCACGTTGGCAGCCAACGCCGTCGCGCGGCTGCCCATGCGGTATACACGCGCCGCAGGTCGCGAGCCCGCAGTGGAACCGGCTGATCCGCCAAGGCTTTCGCTGCGTTGGCCGCGATCGGCTGAGGGTGGCACAGCCCGCCAGACCGCAATTCGCACTCCGAGTCTCTGTTCGGTTTTGGACAATGCGTCTCGACTCCGGACAGCGGCGTTCCTCTTGCCAACCTTAATCACCCTGTTTTCAAAGCGGGTGCACTGGCCGGTTAACTGCTCACACAGCGTTCAGGAACGAATTTCTTTGCCCCATCACGTCTGGCGGAGAAACCATGCTCGCTGATTTCCGACATGCCTTGCGCCAGTTGCGCAAGTCTCCTGGCTTCACGGTAACCGTCGTACTCACGCTGGCGCTGGGCATCGGCGCGACTACCGCGATTTTTACCCTCGTTCAGCAGGTCATGCTGCAGTCGCTGGCCGTGACCCAACCGGATCAGCTATGGCGCATTGGCGACCAGGCGCGCTGCTGCAACTGGGGAGGATACAGCCAGCAGGGCGAGGGCGAGCCGAACGACTGGAGCCTCTTCCCATGGGAGACATACGAGCTGTTCCGCGCCAACACGCCAGGCTTTCAGGACCTTGCGGCGCTCCAGGCCGGAAACGCCGCGCTGGGGTTGCGCCGCGCGGGAACATCAGCCACACCGGACACAGCGAATGGCCAGTATGTCTCCGGCAATTTCTTCCAAACGCTTGGGGTATCCGCCTGGCGCGGACGGCTGCTGACCGATGCCGACGACCATGAAGGCGCGCCTCCTGTCGCGGTGATGAGCTTTCACGCCTGGCAGGAAAAGTATGGCTCCGATGCGTCGATCGTCGGATCCACATACCAGATCAATGGTCATCCCTTCACGATTGTCGGCGTAGCTCCGCCCGGCTTCATCGGAGCCAAGATGAACCCCTGGGGGATGCCGGATCTCTGGATGCCGCTCACCACCGAGCCGATCGTCGATGGGGTAACGTCGCGGCTGAAGAATCCGCGGGTCGAGTGGCTGGACGTGATGGGGCGTGTGCGCCCGGGAACGAATGCGACGGCGCTGCAGGCGCAATTGCAGAGCGAATTGCACGGCTGGCTGGCGAGCCATGTGGCGGATATGAGTCCGCAGGAAAAGGCTGTGTGGCAGAAGCAGACTCTGCGCGTCTCTCCGGGCGGCGCGGGTTTCTCCCAGATGCGCAGGGATTACAGTCAGGGTCTGCTGCTGCTGATGGTCACGGCCTGCTGCGTCCTGCTCGTAGCCTGCGCCAACATCGCCAACCTGCTGCTCGCGCGCGGCCTGAGGAACCGGCAGCAAACGGCGGTGCGCGTCGCCCTCGGCGCCTCGCGCGGACGCCTGGTGAGAAATGCGCTGCTGGAAAGCATCGTGCTGTCCCTGATCGGCGGGGCCGCGGGGATCGCTGTGGCGTGGGCTGGAGCGCGGCTGATCCTATATCTCGCGTTCCACTCAATTGCGCAAAGCTCCTGGATTCCGGTGCACCCTTCGCCGTCCACTCCGGTGCTGCTCTTCGCGCTGGGCGTCTCCATTTTGACTGGCGCCCTCTTTGGAATGGCGCCGGCATGGATGACCTCGCACGCCGAACCGGTGGAGGCGCTGCGCGGCGCAAATCGCGCGGTCGGCAACGCTCGCCATTGGGCACAGAAGGCGCTGGTCGTGGCGCAGGCCGCGGTATCGCTGGTGCTGCTGAGCGCCGCGGCGATGCTCGGAGGCAGCCTGCGCAATCTGGAGCATCAGAACTTCGGGTTCGATCCCGACGGCCGCTACCTGATTTACATCAATCCCACGCTGTCGAACTACAAGCAGGAGCGACTGGTCCCACTCTTCCGCGAGATTCAGGACCGGCTCAGCGCCATTCCCGGGGTGCGCAGCGTCACCGCGGCCACGTACGCGCCGCTGAGCGGCGATCAGTGGGGGCATGAGATCAGGATTGAAGGGAAGCCGGAGCCCGGCCCGAAGGACAACGTCTTCGCCGACTGGACTCGCGTGACTCCTGGGTTCTTCAACACAGTAGGAGCGAAGATGCTGAGTGGGCGGCCTGTCACCGAAGACGACAACGAGAATACGCGGCCCATCGCGGTGATCAACGAGGCCTTCGCGAAGAAGTATTTCGGCACTCAGAATCCGATCGGCCAGCACTTCGGTCCGGCTCCCATCAGGAACGCCGGGACTTACGAGATTGTCGGGGTCGTCCGGGATATGCACTATGTGAGCTGGGGTTTCAGAGAACCGGACCGCCCGATGTACTACATCCCCGAAGCGCAAACCGTCCACTTCAATCAGCCGGACACGGAGAGCTACGAAATCTGGTCGCAGAACCTCTACAACATCGTGCTCTGGGCGCCGGGGCATCCGCAGAAGTTGCGGGAGCAGGTGAAGAACGCACTGGCGCAGGTCGATCCGACCCTGGTGATGTATGACGTGGAGCCATACTCGGTGATTGTTCAGTCAACCTTCGATCAGCAGAACATGATCGCCAGCCTCGCCTGGCTCTTTGGCGCGGTGGGACTCCTGCTGGCCGCCGTTGGCCTGTATGGCGTAACCGCCTATGGCGTGGAGCAAAGGACGGGCGAGATCGGCGTGCGCATGGCGCTGGGCGCCAATCGCGGCGCGGTGGTCGCGATGGTGCTGCGCGCGGCCTTTTGGCAGGTCGGCATCGGTTTGGCCATCGGTATTCCGGCAGCGATTGGAGCGGGATATCTAATTGCAAGCCAGCTTTTCGGCATCAGGCCCTGGAATCCTTTGCTGCTGGCGAGCGCGACCGCGCTTCTCGGCCTGGCGGCGCTCGTCGCTGCCGTAATCCCGGCGCAGCGCGCGGCCAGTATTGACCCGATGCAGGCGCTGCGCAGCGAATAGGCCGGGGCGTGTTATCTGCAGGGCGAAACGTGAGTGCAACCTCAGGGCTGGTTCTTCTGCAGATCGTCCAGCTTGCGTTTCAGGTCCTGCAGCTTTTGACCCGCCTCGGCGAGCTTTCCCTGCGCCGTCAGCTGCTGGTAGTCCGAAAGATCCTGAGCCGCAGCCCGGATCAGCGCTGCGCGATCCGCAGGGACTGCCGGAGCCGCCCCCGCCGGCGCGTTGGCCGCTGCGCTCGGCGGCGCAGTTGGAGCAGCGGTGAGCGACGACGCCTGGCCTCCGAACAGCGACTGCAGCGCGGCCTCGTAGGTCGTTGCGTAGGCCAGCCGATCCTGCACCGCCAGCACTACCAGCCGCAGTTCCGGCATGGGGCTGTGCTGCGCCTGCAGGTAGATGGCTTCCGCATAGAGAAGCGCGCGGCCGCAGGGGATGACGAGGAGCGTGCCGCGCCGCACGTGAGAGCCCTGCTGATTCCACAGAGTCAGCTGTCCGGAAAGCTGGGCATTCTGATCGATGCGGGCTTCCACCTGCATGGGCCCATCCACCAGGCGCGTCTTGGGGAAGTCGTACGCGACCGCCGTGCCGTAGTGCTCGCCGTCGCTGCGCCCGGCAATCCATCCGATCAGGTTGTTGCGATTCGCCGGCGTGAACGGCAGGATGGCCACGAACTCAGGCTGGGATGCGCCCGGCAGCTTCATCAGCACATAGTTCGGCACCATGGCGTTCGTCTGCTGCTCGCCGCCTTCGCCCAGCGTGATCTCTGACGCGACGCTCCACAGGTCTTCGCGGTTGTAGAAAACCTCCGGATCGCTCATGTGATACAGGGCGTACACCGCCGCCTGTTCCTCGAGCAGCAACTGCGGATAGCGAATGTGCCGGTGCAGATCGGCCGGCATGGTGGCAGCGTCCCGGAACAGAGCAGGGAAGACGTTGCGCCAGGCGGCCAGCACGGGATCTTCCGCGTCGAAGACATAGAACGTCGTGGTGCCGTCGTACGCGTCCACCACGGCCTTCACGCTGTTGCGCATGTAGTTGATCGCGCCGTCGCCGAAGACATAGCTCGTCGAGTAGGGATACATGTCCGATGTTGTGTAGGCGTCGAGCATCCAGTAGAGGCGGCCATCGTCGCCGATGACGATGTAAGGATCCGAATCCCACGTGAGGAACGGAGCCAGCGTGCGCACCCGATTGAGAATATTGCGCCGCATCAGGACGCGACTTTCCGCGCTGACATCGTCGCTGAAGGGGAGCTTCGACAGGTCGCCCAAATCGGCTGAGATAAGAATGCGCCGCATGAGCCCGCCGAGCGGAATGCCGCCCGTGCCCTGATACGAAGAAAGATTGTTGCTCTGGCCTTGCGGGTAATTGAATTCCTGCTGGCGTGTCTTCACGTACACGTCGGTGTTGGTCATCTCGCCGAAGTAGACTTCGGGGCGCGTAATCTTCAGCGCAGGCGCCGTGCTTTCCACCGGCATGTTGCTCAGGATCAGCGTCGGCAGGCCTTCCGGCGTGAAGCCGTTCACCGGATTCATGGTGATGCCGTAGCCGTGCGTGTAGATCAGCTTTTCATTGATCCAGTTGCGGCTGCTTTCGGGCAGCTTATCGACGTTCAGCTCGCGCGCGGCGAGCATCATCTCGCGCGTCTGGCCCTCGATGGAGTAGCGGTCGATGTCGATGTCGGGGAAATCGTAGTAGGTCCGGATTTCCTGGATTTGACGCAGCGTGTCCTGCAGAGCGCGCCAGTCCCACAGCCGGACGTTTTCGAGCGTGGGCTGATTCGCGTTCGGATCGGCCGCTTCCGGCGTGGTTTCGGCAGGGAACTCGTGACGGGTGACCTGATCGAGCGCCCAGGCGCGCCGCGTTGCTTCGATGTTCCAGGAGATGTACGGGCGCTCGCGGTTCAGCTGGTTGGGCCGAACGATAAAGTTGCTGACGTACCATCCGACGCCATAGACGATCAGATAGCAAGCGGCTGCGGGCACAACAGCAAGCGCGAGGCGGCGTCCCACGGGCCGGGTGAGGGCATTGGTGCAGGCGATTGCGGCTCCCACGATCAGCATGGCGGCCACGATCAGCAGGCCCGTGATGGTGATGTGGACTTCGGTGTAGTTGGCGCCGCTGAAAATGGTGCGGCCTTCGACCAGCGTGCCGAAGCGCGCCAGCCAGGCCTGGACGGCCAGCATCACCAGGAAGAACGCGAATGCCAGCGAAAATCCGCGCCACGGAACCGCCAGGCGGAAGCGGCGATCGCTGACCAGCGCCGTGTTGCTGACCGAGATGGCGATGAAGCCCAGCGCCGCCAGGCATGCGATCACCGACAACGTCGTGAGCCATCCCGCGATCAACTGCCAGGCCGGCAGCGAGAAGAGATAAAAATTCAGCGGCCGGCTAAATACAGGATCGAAGACGGGGTGCGGCTCCTGCGGTGCGCGCAGCCAGACGGCGAAGGTGGGCCATTCGGCCATCAGTGCGGTGCCGCTGATCAGGGCAACTGCCAGCGACGCGAGCACACCCAGCAGGCGCAGCCCCTTGCGCAAAGGCACATTGAGGCGCTGACGCCCGAGATAGAAGGCGCGGTCCTGGGGCAGGTCGGGCTGGTGCAGCTTCCAGAAGAGCAGGAACCAGCCATACAGGACAAGGAAAGTCGCGACGAAGAACGCCGCGAACGTGCCCCATGCGAAACGCCATCCCGTCCAGAACACGCCGCCGTAGCCGAGCGATCCGAACCACAGCGAGTCGACGTACCAGGAAAGAGCCGTGCTGCTCCCCAGAAAGATCGCCAGCACAACGAGGGCGACGAAGAAAACGAAACGCCTCGGCCGCCTCGATCTGCGGTCGGGAAGATCGATGATCTCGTGCATATTGGTCAGGCTTGCGGAATCAGAACGTATTGTACGCGGCTCACGTCCTGACAGCTGTTCGACGGGGTCGCTTCGACTCACTCAGGGGGAAATTCGGTGCGCATCGCGCACGCAGCGATTGCCACTCCATCCTTTCGCCCTTGACAGCCGGCAATGGCGCAACGCACTATTGCGCCCTCCCCTTAGAGCGGAATCGATCCCGCCCAATCTGCGTTTCGAGGGAAATCAATAATGAAAAGGCATGTAGCGTACGTGTGCACACTCGCGTCGATCGTGACGCTTAGTCTTCCTTGTATCGCTCAGGAAAACCCATGGAACGGATCGTGGAAGATCGATCGGTCCACCCTCAAATATGACGGCCCCACTGCGTCGATCACTACGGACGCGGACGGCTTCACCGTCACGCGCGGTGGCGAGGCCAGCCCCAAAGTTGTTTGCGACGGTAAACCCAACGCGCCGGTCAATGGCACCACCACTACCTGCACCAGGTCCGGCAACGGCTATGAACTCGAAAATACGCGTGACGGCAAGCCAGTCAGCAAAGTGAAGATCGAGATATCTTCCGACGGCAAGAAGGTGACGCGAACCGCCGATGTCACCCCGCCGGACGACAGCCCTTACACCATCACCTCCACATCGAAGCGGATTTCGGGTGGACCGGGCCTCGCCGGTACGTGGAAGGAGACTGCGTTTACCGAGTCGCAGGACAACGGAATACTTACCATCCAAATTAACGGCGATAACATCGACTTCAAGGAGACGGACAACGACAAGCCAGTCACCTGCAAGCTCGACGGCACGCCGACCACCATTTCCGGAACGCGCACAATGTCCGTGAAACAGGACGGACCTCGGACCCTGAAGGTGACCTACAGCAATGACGGCAAAGTTGCTCGCGAAAACACATTCATCCTGGGTTCCGACGGCAAGACGGTGAAGGAGACAGACATCACGCCGGCGCCCGCGCCCTCGAAGATGACCGTCACGTTTCATAAGTCGTAGACTCGCCGCGAAGCCGGGCAGAACGCCGGTGGAAGAGGCAGTGAAGGCGATTGCCAGTCGCGTGGGCGCGACGCCGGAACGAAGCACGGAAAAGTCAGGGACGTGAAGAGTCGGCCCTCCCTGGAGAGCCGCGGCACGTCCCTTACAAATCCAGCGACCCGGAGTAGAATGGCTGCCACTCGAATCCTCGCAGCCGCCCACTCGAGTTTCTCCCCTGCGTACCCTGTTCGATTTCAGCCCCAATCCACACAGGAGGTTCCCAGCCATGGCGACCGAATCCCTTCCACTTGCACAAGGACACACTTCACCAACCCCGTCCAGTTACCCGGCGATGGCATACGCTGCCCAGAGCGCAACCGCGCCGCTGGCGCCGTTCACCATTCAGCGGCGCGACCCTCTGCCCAACGACGTGCAGATCGATATCGCCTTCTGTGGCGTGTGCCACAGCGATCTGCATTTGGCGCGTAACGAGTGGCGCGAAAATTTTCCGACCACATTCCCCTGCGTTCCCGGGCATGAAATTGTGGGCCGGGTCACCAAAGCCGGCCGGGCGGTGAAGAAGTTCAAAGAAGGCGACCTCGCCGCCGTGGGCTGCATGGTGGATTCCTGCCGCACCTGCCCAGCCTGTGTCGAGGGCGAGGAGCAGTACTGCCAGCAGGTCCCGATCCTCACCTACGCCTCTCCTGACAAGCACCTGGGAGGAGTGACCTACGGCGGTTATTCCAGCAGCATCGTCGTCGATGAGGCCTTCGTGCTCAAGGTGTCGGAGCGGCTGGATCCCGCGGGAGCGGCGCCGCTGCTCTGTGCCGGGATCACCACCTACGCTCCGCTGCGCCAGTGGAACGTGCAGAAGGGGCAAAAAGTCGGAGTGATGGGATTGGGCGGGCTCGGCCACATGGCGGTGAAGCTCGCGAAGGCTTTTGGCGCGCATGTGGTGCTGTTCACCACATCGGAAAGCAAGGCAGCCGACGGCGCGAGGCTCGGCGCCGATGAAGTCGTGCTCTCGAAGAATGCCGCCGACGTTGCGAAGCACGCAGGCAGCTTCCACTTCATCCTCGACACCATCCCGGCCGCGCACAGCCTGGACACGGGCATCACGCTTCTTCGCCACGACGGGACGCTGGCGCTCGTCGGTGTGCCGTCCAGTGCCGTATCCTTTGGCCCATTCGGATTGTTGTTTGGGCGGCGGAAGATCAGCGGCTCGATCATCGGCGGAATCCGGCAAACGCAGGAGATGCTGGATTTCTGCGCCGACCACGGCATCACAGCTGACGTCGAAATCATCCCGATGCAGGAGATCAACCGAGCCTACGATCGGCTGCAGGCCGGGGATGTCAAGTATCGGTTTGTGATTGACATGGCATCGCTGAAGTAAGCACATTGCCCTCGGACGCAGGTGCGCTTACGCGCGCACCTGCGCCTCTGGTGAGGCATGAATCGGCAGACTCGCTGATCTGGCCCTGGCACAGCGTAACCTATCCCCTACACCCTATCCCCTATACCCTCGCTTTCTTGTCAACCCCTTACTTTCGTGTTGTCCCTGATTCCAGAGCTCTTCCGCGCCAACTTCGCTGGCAGATAAGTTAAGCGAACTTGGTATTCTGAACTTATAAGGTGAAATTCAGAGAAAGGCCGCTCCGATCGAGCGGCCTTTTCCTTTCTGCGGAGGAACTATGCCTCGCGTCTGTACCGCTCTGCTCGATGAAGGCCGGCGCTGCGACAATCGCGCCCTGCCGTATGGAAACGTCTGCTCGGCCCACCTGCCCGAAGGCGCCATGCACTTGCGGCCTTGTCGCTACTTCAACCGCTCCGGGCATCCATGCCGGGCGCAGGCAATCCGCGGCCAGGAGCACTGCTTCACCCACAGTCCGCGCAATCGCCGCGCTAAAGACGAGCCGATCCCCCTGGTGCCCCGAACGCGCCGCCAAATGCAGCGCGCAAAGTGGCTCATTTTCAGCAACCTGGCACTGTGCCGGAGGACAGCTCTCGAAGCCCCGCAAAATCAATTGCCTGGCACTGTCCCGTTGTACAGGCCGGTAGGGTCGCCCGTTTACAGCGAAGTAAACACTGATGACTGACAACTGATAACTGACTCGGAGACTTATGCCAACCCCTCAGGAATCTTTCCTTCGCCGCGCCTGCGATGCAGCGCGCGCCGCCGGACACCTCTTTCCCGAATACGCCGCCTGTGAAGCGGCTCTCGAATCGGGATGGGGACAGTCCCACCTGGCTACACAGGCGAACAACCTCTTCGGACAGAAGCAGGCGCACCCGCCGCTGCCGGGCACGGAAACGCTCTCGCTGCCCACCCGCGAGTATCTGCACGGCGCCTGGGTTTCGGTGCAGGCCGTCTGGGTTCAGTTTCCGGACTGGAGTTCATGCTTCAGGGAAAGGATGGCGCTGCTGCACTCCCTTGCCACTGGCTATCCGAATTACCGTGAAGCGCTGGCGGCAGCCACCGGCGAGCAGTTCGTAACGGCAGTATCGCGCTCCTGGTCGACGGACCCGGCCCGCGCCGGCAAAGTGCTCGCGGTCTACGATGCGCATCGGGGGGCGTTCGCAGCAGTCAGCAGTCAGCGGTCAGCAGCCAGCGGTCAGCAGCCAGCGGTCAGCGAACTGATCACTGACAACTGATCGCTGATCACGCTGCCCGCTTCCGCAGCTTCTTTGCGGCTTTCTTGCTCGGAGCTGTGGGGGCGTCGCTCTTCGCGGCGGCTTCGCGGATCGGTTTCTCGTGGAGCAGCAGCTCGACCGCGCGCATTTGCGTGTTGTCGTAGAACCACTGCTGGACGACGTTGTCGGCGAGCAGATTCAGCAGGCCCATCATGCACATGCCCTGGTGGTGCGCCATCCACTCGCGCACCGCTTCGGGCTTGTTCTTGCCGCGCCGGAAGTCGATCGCCTCGTAGAAGCCGTACGCGCCGGTCCAGCCATGATCGGCCATGCGGCGCAGGTTCTCGATTGCCGCCGGCGGATCAACGGTCAGCGCGAGGAAGGTGGAGTAAGGCGAGACCACTGGCCCGGCCGTCGCGTCCCACTTCAGCGAAATCTGCGGGATGCCGTAGGCCTGATAGTGGTAGTGCCCTTCCGGGGTCTTGTCGGAGTAGCCCGACTCGGAGATGCCCCACGGGATGCCGTGCTCGCGTCCGAACGCCCGCTGGATCTCGACCGCGCCGTGGATCGACTTGGACAGCAGAGTATCGGGATAGCTGCGCATCCACAGCGCCGGCATCAGGTACTCGAACATCGTTCCGGTCCAGGAGAGCAGTACCGAGCGGCCGTAGGTCGTCACGTGCACGCGCGACATCTTGAACCAGCCCTGCTGGGAGAGTTCGCCACGTGCCACCGCGATATACGTCGCGATGCGCGCTTCCGAAGCAAGCATGTCGTAGCAGGCCCAGTGGACCTTGTCCGTCGCGAGCTCGTAGCCGATCGAGAGCAGCATACGGTCCTTGTTCACAAGGAAGGTGAAATCGGTGTTGTCGGCCCAGCGCTCGGCTTCGCGCGAGACAGCCCGCAGGTTCTCGACCAGTTGCGAAAGGCGCTCGCGTGCAGGTGTGATTTCGAGGCGCAGGCGCTCGAGCAGAGCAGCGCTCTCGGCGGATTCGGGCATACGATGCGGCCGGTTCAGCCGCTGCTCGATGACACCCGCATAGCGCGCAGCGTGCTCCAGCGTGGGCAACGCGCGGGCGTCCTTCACCGGAACCGGGTGGAGAGCCGCGTCGGCGGGGTCGGTCTCGTAGATCACCGTGTCGATGGCGGCGTAGTCGGGATGCAGCCAGGGCATGTAGTCGCGCACCAGGCTGGCGATCGCTTCAATGCGCCGCTTCGTCTCATTCGTCCACCACAGTGCTTCGTCGAGGGACGGCTCCGTATAGGGCGGCAGGTCGGCAAACGCAGCCTGTGTTTCCGGCGCAAAAATCCAGCGCAGCCACAGGCCGAGATCAGCGCTGTTCTGCGGAACTTTGGGCAGGCTGCGGTCTCTGCGGAACGCTTTCAGATCCTGCAGCATGTGCAGATGCGCTACCAGCCCGTCGAACAAGCGCGGCTCGATCAGCGGCCGCTTGAGCAGCGACAGCGTGCCGGTGCCGACGGTGTAGAGCGAGGCGACGAGGTTGCCGCTGTCGACGGAGGAAACGGTGATGGGCGGCAGCGGCTCCAGCGTGTCGGTGGTGTACCAGTTGTAGAGATGGCCACGGTGGAGCGGCAGCTTTGCCATCGTGGCATAGCTGCGTTGCATCAGCTCTGCATACTCCGGCGCGGTGAGGAAGCCGAATTCGCAGGCCGCCTGTCGCGCGTTGAAGAGCAGGCCGAGGTTCGTGGGCGAGACACGCGCGGCTTCGAAGATGCCGTCTTCTTCAACGTTGTCGGGAATGAGGTAATTGTGACGCGCGCCGCCGAACTCATAGAAGAAGCGCCACACCTTCAGCGCGTACTCGCGGAGGAAGGCATTGTCCTCACGGCTGAGCTGGCGCTGCGGCTCGCGGGGTGGTTTGTTGAGCCACAGGGTAACGTCGCGTTCGAATCCCCAGAGGATGAGAATGGGGGCGGCAACGATCAGTGACATGGGGTGAACCACGGCGATCAACAGCGCGATGGCGGCAGAAAGTACCGGAGTAAAGCTGAGATACGTGTCGACGGTGGAGGTGCGGCTGCTGGCCGTCTCGGCCTGAGCAGCGGTTTCCCACTCGAGCAGGCGCTTGCCTGTCACGAGTCGCCGCACGGACGAGCGGACCACCGCGTCGATGGCGGTCATGGTCTGGTGGGGCAGGAAAGCCAGCGCCAGCAGGGTGGTCAGCAATGACTGCTGGAATCCGATCCAGACTTCGCGGGCCGCGCCTTCCTGTTCGGACATGGAGGCGCGCACCAATCCAAAGCAAAGCTGCACGACAGGCGGGAAGAAGAGCAGGAAGAGCGTGACCAGCGTCCAGTAGAGGGCTCCGCCGGGCAGTCCCAGCCAGCCCGCGACGAGCAGGACCATGGTCATGGGCTCGACGAGGGAGCGGCGCAGGTTGTCGAGAATTTTCCAGCGCGAGATGGTGGAGATGGGGTTGCGTACCCACTTGCCCGATTCGTCGGGCACGCGTCCGAAGAGCCATTGCGCGATCTGCCAGTCGCCGCGCACCCAGCGGTGCTTGCGGCGCGTGTAGGCGCTGTAGTGCGACGGATAATCGTCGATGACTTCGACGTCGGTGAGCAGTCCGGCGCGTGCGTAGGCGCCTTCGATCAGATCGTGGCTGAGCAGGGCATTGCGGGGGAAGCGGCGCTCGAGCACGGCGTAAAGCGTGGAGACTTCGTAGATGCCCTTGCCGGTGAAAATGCCTTCGCCGTAGAGATCCTGATAGACGTCGGAGATGGCGCGCGTGTAGATGTCGAAACCGGTCTGGCCGGAGTAGATGGAAGCCATGCGCGACTGCGCGGCGGAGCTGACGCTGACGCCGACGCGCGGCTGCAGAATGCCATACCCTTCGGTGACGATGCGGCGTTCGGGATCGATGACGGCGCGGTTCAGCGGGTGCGCCATGGCGCCGATCATCGAATGCGCTGTGCCGCGGGGCAGCTGCGTATCGGAATCGAGCGTGATGATGTAGCGAACGCGTGAGAGGACGCTGGTATCGCCCGCCTTCACGGGAAAGGCGTCGTACTCGCCCTTAAGCAGCTTGTTGAGATCGAGCAGCTTGCCGCGTTTGCGCTCCCAACCCATCCAGACGCCCTGGCGGGCATTGAAAATTCGGTGCCGATGCAGCAGGAGGAAGCGGCCGAATTTGCGCTGGTGCTGATAACGGCCGTTCAGGTCGTTGATGAGCGTGACAGCGAGGTCAACCATTGGATCGCTGTCGTTCTCGCGCGGACGACTGACGGAGTCCGGCAGATCGGTCAGCAGGGCGAAGTGGAGGTTGGTGTCGGGATTCGCGAGGCAGCGGACTTCCAGCTCCTGCACCATCTCGCGGACCTGTTTTTCGTTGAGCAACAGCGTGGGAATGACGACCATCGACGTGTATTCCAGCGGGATGCCTTTGCTGAAGTCGAGCTTGGGCAGCGGCATGGGCCGGAACAGTGTGGTGACGGTGTTGTTCACCAGGTCGATGGCGCCCTGCATGGCCGGGATGAGCAGGAAAATGAACGCGACGGTGAGGCCGCCGATGATGGAGTAGTTGGGAATCAGCGGCAGCAGGACCGCGGCGATGATGATGACGGTCAGCACCTCAATGCCGCCGATAAAGATGTCGTCGGAATTTCGGCGGACGAAGGCACGCAGGCGATTGAAGAATCGCGGGTGGTACCCGATGCGGCCCTTTAGCTCCTCGAAGCCCTTGTCAATGAGGTAGTAGCCGACGTGCGCCTGGCGCAGGTAGACGCGGCCATCAACGACCGGCCGCTGCTTCGCCAGCGTGGCGAGCTCGACGGCGGCGCGGGCGACCTCGATTTCGGTGCAGTCGGAGAAGCGGGCGATGCGCGCGACCTGCTTGCGGTAGACTTCGCGGCTGTCGAAGTCCATCGTCGCATAGGCGCCGGCAGGATCCTGACGGAGGACTGCGTCGAAGACCACCAGCGGCTCCATGACGAAGTACCAGTCGACGTAGGCAATCTCCCTCAGCGAGAGGAGGCGCGTCTGCATCAGCTTCGCGAAGGCCGGATCGCCGGCGGGCCCTTCGAAATGCGGCGTGGCTCCGGAGAATGAGAGAACGTCGAAGCGGGCGTGCGCCTGTTCGAGGATCAGTTCGAGCAGGATGAAGCGCAGCAGTACGGGAAGAACCCACAGCTCATCGAGCAGCAGGGGCTCGCGCTGCTGGAGTTCAGCGAGATAGATGCGGAGGGCATCGGCGTTCCAGACCGAGCCGCTGGCCTCGAGGTAAGCGCGGGCAACGGCGGCGGTACGTGGCTCCTCGACGTGCTCGATCACAGCACGGGGGAGACGCTGCAGCTTGCGGCGGATGGAATGGATTTCGTTCAGGGCCGAGCGCATCATGCGCGGGTTTTCCCGGATTTCCAGCAAAGGCTCGGCGCCGGGCCAGCCTTCGGCGGGCAATGTGTCGAGCTCGGCGGATATCGAGGCGAGGCTCTGGGTGGCGTTTCGCATGCGCGCGGAGAAGCCGTCCAGGTCCTCGGAAGCGGGCGCCGTGCTCCATCGATGGGCGTCCGCGCGCGCAGCCGTCCGCAGCGCCTCAGCGGAGAGCCCCGCATCGCGCATGCGCTGCTCGTTAATCATCGACACTTCAGTCATTTATACTCCGCAGCCCTAGCGATAGCTGGCCGCCTGCATTTCGAACATCTCGGCATAGCGGCCGCCAAGCGCCATTAGTTGCTGGTGGGTGCCTTCTTCCACCAGGCGACCGCCCGCGAGAACTACGATGCGGTCAGCCATGCGCACCGTTGAGAAACGGTGCGAAATGAGCAGAGCCATTTTGCCTGTCGTGAGCTCTGCAAATCGTTCAAATACTTCGAGTTCGCTTCTGGCGTCGAGTGCCGCCGTAGGTTCATCAAGAATCAACAGCTGGGCATCGCGCAGATAAGCGCGGGCCAGAGCAATGCGCTGCCACTCGCCACCGGAGAGGTCGACACCGGAGACGAATCGGCGGCCGAGCATCTGGTCGTAGCCGCCGTGCAGCTTTTTGATCACCTCAGCGGCGAGGCTCTTCTCGGCCGCAATGCGGATGTCCTCGTCGGTGTGCGGCACCTCGACGTGGCCAACGCCGATGTTTTCTCGGACCGTCATCTCGTAGCGCATAAAGTCCTGGAAGATGACGCCCATCTCGTGGTGCAGGTCTTCGAGCGAGTAGTCGCGCAGGTCGACGCCGTCGAGCAGGATCTGGCCCTCGGTCGGGTCGTAGAGGCGGGTGATCAGCTTGACGACTGTAGTCTTGCCCTGGCCGTTTTCGCCAATGAGCGCGATGCGTTCACCGGGCTCGATACTGAAGTTGAAGTTCTGCAGGACCTTGCGCGTCGTGCCCGGGTAGGCGAACGATACGTTGCGGAACTCGAAGCCGCGGCGGATGGGCCGCGGCGCGGGCAGGGCATTCGGCTTCGACTGGACGATCGGCTTCAGTTCGAAGAAGCCGATGAGATCGGTGAGGAAGAGCGCCTGGTCGGCGATGCCCGATGCAGTGGAGAAGGCCTGCTGCAGGTTTCCGCTGGCCTGCTGGATCGCGGTGGTGATCAGGTAGAAGACGCCAACGTTGTACTTGCCGTGAATGCCTTCCCAGATGGCGTAGATGTACGCGCCGTAATAGCCGCAGGTCCCGATGAGCGACAGCAGCCCGCCCCAGATGAGCTTCCGGCGGGATAGGTCGACGTTCTCGTGGTAGATCTGCTCGGAAAGCCTGGCGAAGCGATTGGTCAGGTATTCGCTCAGGTTGAAGAGCTTGAGCTCCTTGGCCGCTTCCTTGCTGCCGCCGACGAGGCGCAGATAATCCATCACACGCTTGACGGGGGTTTGCTTGAAATTCTTGGCGTAGCCGAGGAAGGCGAAGTGCGTCTCGCCGAAGAAGGAGGGCAGCACGCCGGCAACGAGCAGGAGCATGAGCCAGGGGGAGTAGTAGACCAGCTGCGCGCTCCAGATTACGGTCGTGAGCACCTGCAGGAACAGCCGGCCCATCTGCTGAATCATGGCCAGCCGATCAGTGGCCTGTACGCGCGCCCGCTCGAGGTGGTCGTAGTATTCTGGGTCCTCGTAGGTGGTCAGGTCCAGACGCGCCGCCTGGCGCATCACCTCGATGCTGACGTGGTGCGTATAGCGGTCGGCAAGGAGCGAATCGGTGTAGTCGATGGCTCGGGTCAGCGCCGCGAACATGAGTGCGAGGGCGACTTCGCTGGCAACGATCCACCAGTAGTGAGGGGGGAGAGGCTGGTGATGCAGCGCCTGATCGACGCCATTGATGATGAGGTGGGCGACCCAGCCAATACCCCAGGGCATAGCCGCGACGATGACGCGCAGCGCCAGGCCGGAGGTGACCACCGCCGGCCCGGACTCCCACAGGATTTTTAGTACGTGAGGTACATTGCGCAGGGCGTGGATGCGATCAGCCCAGGCTTTGTGCGTACCCGCATTGCTTTCGCTGCTCATCCCGTTTTCTTTTTTGTTGGAGCCCATCGTGGGCGAGGAAGGTAGCGGCCAAAAAGAAGCCAGACTGTGTACCGTTGGGATGCATCCTGTTCGGCGGCAAGTTGTTTCAGGACGCAGGTTTGCAGCGATTGCGACGGTGCCCGGAGCGGAGTGGATGAGCCCTCATTATGCCGCATCGCGGACCGGTGACCAACACGAATTCCCTGGTCGAAGTTCCGGAATCGACGGTTACGACTGAGGCTGATGACCACCTTGCAGGATCCTCTTGCCGAAAGGAGCAGCAACTCTGCGGCCAAAACCGTGGCTCAACCGTCCCTTACTCCATACGCCGCAAGTGAGTGGTTAGCGTTGCGATCCCGTGCTCTATGTCTCTGGTGCAGAAGGATTTGACGCAAGCCCTTCATTTGCAGTGGTAAACTCCGGGTTTGGCCCCCTTCATTTCGCGAACGGAAATTCTTCCGCGGGAATGTCTTTTTTAGCTAACGGCATACGACTGACAAGAAAATAATGAGCTCGCAACCTACTGCATCGATTACCCCTGCTCCGCCGGATCATCAGCTGCCGTCCACGACGGAAGGGCCTCCGCGGAAGCGCCGGCACCGCTGGATATGGGCGGTGGTGCTGATTCTCTTTGGTCTGCTCTTTTACTGGATCATCACGCAGCATGGCACTTCGCCGGCAGCAGCAGGTGGAGGCGGCGGACGCCGCATGATGGCGACGGGCCCGATTCCTGTAGTGCCGGCGACGGCGACGAGCGGGGACTTGGGTGTCTATCTCAGCGCGATCGGTACTGTAACACCCGTTTACACCGACAACGTTACATCGCAGGTCACGGGAGTCATCACCAACGTCCACTACCGGGAAGGTCAGCACGTGCGCAAGGGAGATCCGCTGATCGACATCGACCCGCGTCCGTTTGAGGCGACTCTGCAGCAGGCCGAGGGCGTCCTGCAACGCGACCAGAACCTGCTGGCGGAAGCCCAGATGGATCTGACGCGCTACCAAACCGCGTGGTCGAAGAATGCTATTCCACGGCAAACGCTGGAGGATCAGGAAAAGCTCGTTCTTCAGGACCAGGGCACGGTGAAGAACGACGAAGGCACCGTGGCGTACGACCAGGTGCAGCTTGGTTACACGCACATTACGTCGCCGATTACCGGGCGCGTGGGCCTGCGGCTCGTCGATCCCGGAAACCTGGTGACGGCGAATTCCACGCTGACGCTGGTGACGGTGACGCAGGTGCAGCCGATCACAGTGATCTTCACGCTGCCCGAAGACAATCTGCAACAGGTGCTGGAGCAGATGCGGCAGGGTCACCGCATGCCGGTGGATGCCTGGAACCACGACAACACCCAGAAGCTCGGCAGCGGCCTTCTCACGACAATGGACAACGTGATCGACACCACCACGGGAACGGTGAAGCTGCGCGCGACATTCGCCAACAAGGATGAGTCGCTCTTTCCGAACCAGTTTGTGAACACGCGGCTGCTGGTGACGACGATGAAGAACCAGATCCTGGTGCCCTCGTCGGCCGTGCAGCACAACGGCGATCTGGCTTTTGTCTATCTAATCCAGCCCGGGCCGGGCAACACGCCGGGGGGAGGACCGCAGGGCCACAGCAGCAACCAGACCCGCCAAACGGGTACGACGGCTCCGACCGGAGTGCCGCCCAGGCAGGCAGGCAGGCGCGGCGGCGGGCAGCCCTCCGGCGAAAGCGCTCCTCAGGCGGGGGCGGCATCGCGCGGAGGCGGCGGTGCCGGGCGCGAGGCGGAAGGGCCGCTGTATCACGTGGTCCAGCAGACGGTGAAGACCGGCGTCTCGGATCGGACCAATACAGCGGTTGAGGGAATCAAGCCTGGAGATATGGTGGCGAACAGCAGCTTCGACAAGCTGACGAACAACGCCACAATTTTCCTGTCGAAACAGGGAATACCCACAACACAAACCACCATCAGCGGTGAGAGTCCTGCTCCGTGAGTCCGTCTCGTCCATTTATCCTGCGGCCGGTCGCGACGTCGCTGCTGATGGCCGCGATTCTGCTGGTGGGGATTGTTGCATTTACGCAGTTGCCGGTCTCGGCGCTGCCTGAAGTCGACTACCCGACGATCCAGGTGGTGACTTTCTATCCGGGAGCGAGCCCGGATGTGACGGCGACGACGATTACTGCGCCGCTCGAACGGCAGTTCGGCGAGATGCAGGGGCTGAACCAGATGACCTCGACGAGCGCCGAAGGCGTTTCGGTCATCGTGCTGCAGTTCAATCTTTCGCTCGGCATGGACGTGGCGGAAGAGGAAGTGCAGGCTTCCATCAACGGCGGGCAGTCGTTCCTTCCGTCGGATCTGCCGGCTCCGCCCGTGTACAACAAGACGAACCCAGCCGACGCGCCGATTCTAACGCTGGCCATCAATTCTCCGAGCCTGCCGTTGTCTCAGGTCGAGGACCTGGTAGACACGCGGCTGGCGCCGAAGATCTCGCAGCTCAGCGGCGTGGGACTGGTGAGCATCAGCGGCGGCCAAAAACCGGCAGTGCGCATCCAGGCCAATCCTGTGAAGCTGTCGGCATTCGGGCTGAACATGGAAGACCTGCGCACGGCGCTGGTGAGCGCCAGTGTGAACGCGGCCAAGGGCAACTTCGATGGTCCGCGGCAGGACTATCAGATCGATTCCAACGATCAGATCACCGAGGCCAGCGAGTACAAGAACGTAGTCGTCGCCTATCGCAACGGCGCTCCGATATTCGTCAGGGATGTCGCCAATGTCATCAATGGCGTGGAGAACACCCAGCAGGGTGCGTGGGTGAATGAGACGCCGGCGATCATCCTGAACATTCAGCGGCAGCCTGGCGCCAACACGATCCTGGTCGTCAAGAGCATTCAGAAGATATTGCCGCAGCTTGAAGCGGACATGCCGGCGTCGATTCACATCCGGACGCTGACGGACATGACAACCAGCATTCAGGCGTCGATTAACGACGCCTACTTCGAACTGGCGCTGACTATTGGCCTGGTGATGCTGGTGATCTTTCTCTTCCTGCGGAGCCTGTACGCCACGATTATCCCCTTCGCAGCGGTGCCGCTCTCGCTGGTGGGGACGTTCGGGGCGATGTACGCGCTCGGCTACAGCCTCGATAACCTCTCGATCATGTCGCTGATCATCTCCACGGGCTTCGTGGTGGACGACGCCATCGTGATGATCGAGAACATCTCCCGGTATTTGGAAGAGGGGATGTCGCCGCTGCAGGCGGCACTCACCGGCGCAGGGCAGATCGGGTTCACCATCGTCTCGCTGACGGTCTCGCTGGTGGCCGTGCTTATTCCGCTGCTCTTTATGGGCGATGTGGTCGGGCGGCTCTTCCGGGAATTTGCCGTCACGCTGGCGGTGACGATCGTGATTTCGGCGGTAGTGTCGCTGACGCTGACGCCGATGATGTGCTCGCGCATCCTGCGCCATGAGCCGGAAGCACAGCAAACGAAGTTTTACCGGTGGTCGGAAAACGTCTTTAACCGCATGATCGCGTTCTACGGGCGCACGCTGCGGGTAGTGCTGCGGTATCAGACCATCACGCTGCTGATCGCGCTGGCGACGCTGGTGCTGACCGTCTTCCTGTACATCGTGGTCCCGAAGGGATTTTTCCCGGTGCAGGACACGGGCGTGATCCAGGGTATTTCGCAGGCGCCGGAGTCGATCTCGTTCACCGCCATGGCGCGGCAGCAACAGCAGGTTGCCAAAATCATTCTTGAGGATCCGGCGGTAGAGAGCCTGTCGTCCTTCATTGGAGCCGATGGTATCAACACAACCCTGAACAGCGGACGCATCGACATCAATCTGAAGCCGCTGGATCAGCGAGTGCCAAGCGGCATCAGAGCGTCGGATGTGATCCGCAGGCTGCAGAACAAGCTGCAGGACGTGCAGGGGATGCATTTGTACATGCAGCCTGTGCAGGACATCACGGTCGATGACCGCGTGAGCCGGACGCAGTACCAGTACACGCTCGAAGATCCGAACACGGACGAACTGAACCAGTGGACGAACAAGTTCGTCGCGGAGCTGAAAAAGCTGCCCGAACTGGAAGACGTGGCAACGGATCAGCAGACGGACGGGCGCGCGGTGTCGCTGGTCATCGATCGCGTAACGGCATCGCGGCTGGGCATTTCTCCGACCACCGTCGACAACACGCTCTACGACGCGTACGGGCAGCGACTGATCAACACCTTGTACACGCAGCTGAACCAGTACCACGTGGTGCTGGAAACGGATCCGAAGTGGGCGCAGGATCCGGCGAACCTGGGCGACTTGTACATCCAGAGCGGCGCGTCGAACGGAGTCGCGGGAGCAGGGGCGGTGACATCGTTCTCGTCGTCGGCGTCGGCTTCCGCAGGGTCCAACGCCTTAACCACGTCGATTCGCTACACGCCGTCCGCGTCGGTGCTGACCGCGCCGTCGCGGGTGGTTGGCGGCGTAAGCAGCGCGCAGGGTGCGTCGTCACTGGCGACCGGCACGACTGCGGGCACCACGCCGAACACGACAACCGCATCGGTTGGCGCGAATGCGATCCCGCTGGGGACTTTCACTCACCAGTCGATCACCACGGAAGCATTGTCGATCAATCATCAGGGACAGTTCCCGGCGGTGACGGTGTCGTTCAACCTGGGTCCACGCGCATCGCTGGGCACGGCAATTGCTGACATCGACAAGGTTGCGGACCGGCTGCAGTTTCCGGCGAGTCTGCAGGCGGGATTCGAGGGGACCGCGGCGTCATTCAAGAACTCGCTCTCGAACGAAGCCTGGCTGATCATCGCCGCGCTGGTAACGGTGTACATCGTGCTGGGCGTGCTGTATGAGAGCTTCATCCACCCGATCACGATTCTTTCGACGCTGCCCTCGGCGGGTGTGGGCGCGCTGCTCTCGCTGATGCTGTTCCGCGAGGACCTGAGCGTGGTGGCGATCATCGGGATCATCCTGCTGATCGGCATCGTGAAGAAGAACGGCATTATGATCGTCGACTTCGCGCTCGAGGCGGAGCGCGAGCATGGCAAGGACTCGACTGAGGCGATCTTCGAGGCGAGCATGCTGCGTTTCCGGCCGATAATGATGACCACCATGGCGGCGCTGCTGGGCGGACTGCCGCTGGCGCTGGGCACCGGATTTGGCTCGGAGCTGCGCCGACCGCTGGGCATCTGCATGGTCGGCGGCCTGCTGCTCAGCCAGATTCTGACTCTCTACACCACGCCAGTGATCTACATCTTCTTCGACCGGATTGGGCAGAAGCTGACGGGAAGACGGCCCTCAGTCACATCGGCTGAACACGCAGGCACGTCGATGCCGCGTCCGGAGGAGACGAGCCTGTGAGTTTCTCGTGGACCTTCATCCGGCGGCCGGTCGGAACCACGCTGCTCACCATCGCGGTGGCGATCGCGGGAGCGATTGCCTTCATGGTGCTGCCGGTTTCTCCGCTGCCGCAGGTGGACTACCCCACGATCAACGTGAACGCGAGCCTGCCGGGCGCCAGTGCGCAGATCATGGCCGCTTCCGTGGCGACTCCGCTGGAACGGCAACTGGGGCACATTGCCGGCATCACCGAGATGACGTCGTCCAGCTCGCTGGGCGGCACGAGCATCACGATGCAGTTCGACCTGAGCCGGAACATCGATGGCGCTGCCCACGATGTGCAGGCGGCGATTAACGCAGCACGGACCTATCTGCCGGCCAATCTGCCGCAGAATCCGCGATACCGGAAGGTAAATCCGTCCGACGCGCCGATCATGATCCTCGGGCTTACGTCGGACAAGTACGACGTGACGAAGGTTTACGACCTGGCTTCGACGATCCTGGAGCAAAAGCTCTCGCAGATCGATGGCGTCGGGCAGGTTTTTGTCGGTGGGGGCGCAACGCCGTCTGTGCGTGTCGAGGTGGATCCGACGAAGCTGGAGAGCCTCGGGATGACGCTGAGCAACGTGCAGTCGGTTCTCAGCGCGCAGAACTCCCATGAACCGCGCGGGCAGCTGTCAAACGGATATGTCCGGGCGGACATTATCACCAACGACCAGATCTCCCAGGCAAAGGATTACGCGCCGCTGGTCATCGGCTATCACAACGGCGAGGCGGTGCGGCTGCGGGATGTAGCGGGTGTCTACGACTCGACGCAGAACATTCGCACCGCGGGCTACATGGACGGCACGCGCGCCGTCTTCGGGATAATCTTCCGGCAACCCGGCGCGAACATCATTCAGACGGTCGACAATATCCGTCAGCAGTTACCCTTTCTCGAAGCCGTGTTGCCGCAGGGCATTCACACGACGATCGTTCTTGATCGCACGAATACGATTCGGGCATCGGTGGACACCGTCGAGAGAACTCTGCTGGGATCCATTGTTCTGGTCGTGCTGGTCGTCTTCATCTTTCTGCGCAGCCCGCGCGCCACGCTGATTCCCAGCGTTGCGGTTCCGGTTTCACTGATCGGAACGTTTGTGGCGATGTACCTGCTGGACTACAGCATCGACAACCTGTCACTGATGGCGCTGACGATTGCGACAGGCTTTGTGGTAGACGATGCGATTGTGGTGATGGAAAACATCACGCGCCACCTGGAGAGCGGTATGCCGCCTCTCAATGCGGCGCTGGTGGGAGCGCGGGAGATCGGGTTCACGGTCTTTTCGATCAGCATGTCGCTCATTGCGGTGTTCATCCCCATCCTGATGATGGGCGGCATCATCGGGCGGCTGTTCCGGGAATTTGCAGTCACGCTGTCGGTTGCGATTCTGGTTTCGATGGTCGTTTCGCTTACCACTACACCGATGATGTGCGCGTACCTGCTCAAGCATCATCCGCCGACGGAGCGGCACAACTTTCTGTATCGAGCCAGTGAGGGCTTCTTCAACGGAATGCTCTCCATCTATCGCCGTTCGCTCACCTGGGCTCTCGATAACTCGCCCCTGATGCTGATCGTGCTGGCGCTGACTATCGCCCTCAATGTTGTGGCGATCCTCCGGATCCCGCTGGGCTTTTTTCCGCAGCAGGACACCGGCTCCATTGTCGGCGGCGTACAGGGTCCGCAGGACGCATCGTTCCCGTTCATGAATTACTCCGTGCAGAAGCTGATGCAGATCGTGAAGGCGAATCCGGCGGTAGCGCACGCAAACGCGTACACCGGCGGCAACGGTGCCAGCAATGGGGGCTTCATCTACATCGCGCTGAAGCCGCTGGGCAATGGGCCGGGCGAGCGGAAGGAAAGCGCGATGCAGGTGATTAGTGAATTGCGGCCAAAGATGAACAGCCTGCCGATTGCATCCGCCTTTTTGCAGCCGGTGCAGGACCTGCGCATCGGCGGGCGGGGCAGTTCTGCGCTCTATCAGTACACGATCCAGTCAGACAACATTCCGGACCTGGCGCACTGGGGCCCGATCCTGCTGGAGAATATGCGGACCCTGCCGGGATTGCAGGATGTGAACACCGACCAGCAGAACGGCGGCCTTGAAGAGAAGCTGACCTACGATCGTGTGACGGCGGCGCGGCTGGGGCAAACGCCGCAAACGCTGGACAGCAGTCTCTACCGCGCGTTCGGGCAGTCGGAGGTGTCGGTTATCTACACGCAGCTCAACCAGTATTACGTCGTGATGGAAGTCGCGCCGCAGTACTGGCAGTCGCCCGAGGGATTGCACGACATCTGGTTCACGCCTACGGGGTCGTCGGCCAACACCAATTCTCCACGGCCTGGGATCAGCATGATTTCGCCGCTCGAATCGGTCGCACGGGCGTCGACGAACACCACGCCTCTGCAGGTGAGTCACACTGGGTTGTTCCCCTCGGTGACGGTGTCGTTCAATTTGGCTGCCGGCATGTCGCTGAGCGAGGCGACGCGCGAAGTAACGGAGATGGAGACGCGGCTGGGCATGCCATCGACGGTACACGGATTCTTCGCCGGTACCGCTCAGGCCTACAAGGATTCGCTCTCCAGCGAGCTATATCTGGCGATCACGGCGATTCTTGCTGTGTACATTGTGCTGGGCATCCTCTACGAAAGCCTGATGCACCCGTTCACGATTTTGTCGACGCTGCCCTCCGCCTCAATCGGAGCCATGTTGGCGCTGATGATCTTCCACATGGAACTTAACGTGATCTCGATCATCGGCATCATCCTGCTGATCGGGATCGTGAAGAAGAACGCGATCATGATGATTGACTTTGCGCTGATGGCCGAGCGCGAAGAGCAGAAGAGCACCTACGACGCGATCTTCGAGGCGTGCATGCTGCGCTTCCGGCCGATCATGATGACGACGATGGCGGCGACCTGCGGGGCTTTGCCGCTGGCCTTCGGCACGGGCACCGGCTCGGAACTGCGGCGGCCGCTGGGTATCACGATTGTCGGCGGACTGCTGCTCAGCCAACTGATCACTCTCTACACCACACCGGTGGTCTATCTCACGATGGACAAGCTGCGGCTTCGTCTGATGGGCAAAACGCGCGACACGTTCAGCCCGGAAATCGAGGGAGCCACATCATGAAGCGGGCTTCTATGTTGTCAAACAAGCGGATTGCGCAAGGCCTCTCCGGCGCCGCCGCTCTGGCTATGGCCTGTGGGCTCGGCGGATGCCGCGTGGGTCCGCGGTATCATGCGCCGGCGCCGCCGCAGGTTACGGCTACCAACTATAAGGAATCGACGGTCAACTTTCAGGATCAGCCGGGCTGGAAGGTGGCGAACCCGAGCGATGCCATGCTGCGCGGCAAATGGTGGGAAGTATTCCAGGAGCCGGAGCTGAACAGTCTTGAAGATCAGCTCAGCGTCAACAACCAGACCCTCAAACAGTATTACAACCAGTATCTGGCGGCGCGGGCGATTGTGCAGGAGGCGCGGTCGCAGTTCTGGCCAACCATTACGACGGGGCCAGGATGGAGCCGGCAGAAAACGTCGGGTACGCTCACTTCGTCGACGATTGCAAATACCGGCAGAACCAGTACCATCTGGTCGTTCCCGGTAGACGCAACCTGGGCTCCGGATTTTTGGGGCAAGATTCGCAACGAGGTGCGAACAGAGGAGTATGCTGCCCAGGCGAGCGCCGCCGATCTGGCCAGCGAGACGCTGCTGGAGCAGTCGGCCCTGGCACAGTACTATTTCGAAATTCGCGGGCAGGATATGCTGCAGCAGATCCTGAACCAGACGGTCGCGGCCGATCAGAAGGCGCTCGAGGCGAATCAGGGTGCGTACGAGGCCGGCACCGGGAATTACATTTCCGTGGTGGAGTCGCGGGCTACGCTGGCATCAGCACAATCAGCTCAGATCAACGTTGGCCTGCTGCGAGCCCAGTACCAGCACGCAATTGCGACGCTGCTGGGCAAGCCGGCAACGGACTTCACGATCCCGGTGCGGCCGATGATTTATAACCCGCCGGCTATTCCAACAGGCGTGCCGTCGCAGTTGCTGGAACGGCGTCCCGACATCGCGGCGGCGGAGCGCATCGTGGCTGAAGGAAACGCGACGATCGGCATCGGCTACGGAGCGTTCTTCCCGCAGATCAACTTGTCGGCTGCCGGAGGGCTTCAATCGTCGGCACTGAGCAATCTGGTGCAGTGGCCCAGCCGGTTCTGGTCCATCGGCGCATCGGCGGCGCAGGTGATCTTCGATGCTGGACTGTTTCGCGCGGATCTGCACCAGTACGAAGCGCAATACAACGCCAATGTGGCGGCGTACCGGCAGACCACGCTGACCGCCTTCCAGCAGGTGGAAGATTCTCTCTCCGCGACGCGCATCTACTCGCAGCAGATCCTGCAGCAGCAGGAAGCGGTGAAGTCGGCGCAGGAATTCCTGGATCTGGAGATGCAGCGGTATAACCTGGGGGTCGATCCTTACTTCAACGTGGTGACGGCGCAAACCACGCTGCTGAACAATCAGCAAACGCTGAATGCGTTGCAGGTATCGCAGATGATCTCGACGGTGCAGCTGGTGCAGGCGCTCGGCGGCGGATGGGATATCTCGCAACTGCCGACCGCAGCGCAGGCGGGGCAGAAAATCGGGAGCTCAGAGTACAAGATGCAGCGGTAGGATTAGCGGGAAGCTGTTAGAAAAAAACTGTTAGAAAAAAACTGTTAGAAAAAAGCTGTTAGCGAGGAACTGTTAGCAAAAGCTCCCATACGCTGATCGGTTCGTCGCTCAACTAGCGGCCCTCTCGCAGCCGGGAGGCGAGCCGGGGAGGCAAGCCGGCGTCAACGATCCGCTCCTGCGCCTCGCGGATGTCGTAGGGCACGCGATACCAGGTGAGCAGCATCTGCTCGTCGTCGTACAGGGCAAAAGCGGCGCGCCAGTCGCCGTCGCGCGGCTGGCCGATGGAGCCGGGGTTCAGCAGATACCGGGCTCCCTCGCGAAGCTTTATTTCGTATTCCTCGGACTCATCCCGGGTTCTGTAGTGCGGCGTGAGGCGAAACCACTCATCGCCATTCGTGGCGAAGCCTCCCTGCATGTGCGTGTGTCCGAAGAAGGTGATGCGCTTGTCGGTCTCATGGAACGACGGCCAGGCGTCGCGCACCGTGACGATGTACTCGTCTTCGTCGATGGGAGATCCGTGGACGCAGCTGACCTGCGGCCCGTCGGGCGAGATCGGTCCTGGGGTGAGCTGCCGCAGCCAGTCGCGGTGTTCGCCGGTCAGGACGCATTCCGTCCACCGGCAGGCCGCCTGGGCGATGGGGTTAAAGTCGTCTGCGCCGCCGAGGCCGCAGCACGCGCGGTCATGATTGCCGCGCACGAAGACGTCGCCGAGACGACGGGCTTCGTCGATCACTTCATTCGGATTGGCGCCGTAGCCGACGAGGTCGCCGAGGTTCCAGACCACCTCGTACGGAGGTGCAGCGGCGAGTACCGCTTCCAGGGCCTCAAGGTTGGCGTGAATGTCAGAAATAACAAGAGCGCGCATCGTTACGGGGAGCCGTTTACCACTCTACATGATCATTCGATGAATTCCATGGCCCAATAGTCTATTTGGGAACCACGCGGACGTAATGGCCCGGGGAAGGTTCTTCGAGGGGCATGTCAGCTGCGGCGGTGCCGGGCGACTGCTGCAGCGTGGCGAGGGGCTGGTCGAGGGCGGTTCGCATGGTAGGCACGGCGCCAAGCAGGCTGCGGGTGTAGGGGTGCAGGGGCCGGCTGAAGAGCTCCTGGCGCGGCGCCTCCTCCAGAAGCAGACCGTTCCGCATGACCGCAACCCGGTCGGCGACTTGCGAGACGACCGCGAGGTCGTGGGAGATGAAGAGCATGGCCAGGCCAAACTGCTCGCGCAGGTTGCCGAGCAGGTCGAGGATCTGGGCCTGCACGGTAACGTCGAGGGCGGTGGTGGGCTCGTCGGCAATGAGCAGCCGCGGCCGGTTCACGATGGCCATGGCAATGAGAATGCGCTGGCGCTGGCCTCCGGAGAACTGGTGCGGATAGTCGGCATAGCGCTCCGCGGGGCGGGGAAGCGCGACGGCAGCGAGGGCTTCCATGACGTGGCCGCGGATCTCACGCCGGGAGAATTTCGGTTGGTGGACACGCACGGTTTCGGCGATCTGCTCGCCGATCGGCATTACAGGGTTCAGGGCGGTCATCGGTTCCTGAAAAATCATGGCAATGTCGCGGCCGCGGAGTCGGCGCATCTCTGCGGGAGGTATGGAGACGAGGTCGCGGCCGTCGAAGGCGATCCGACCGGTGACCGTGGCTGCTTCGCCAAGCAAGCCGAGGATCGCCAGCGCCGTGACGGATTTCCCAGAGCCGGATTCGCCGACGAGGCCAAGGCATTCGCCGTCGCCGATCGCGAGCGACAGTCCGCGCACCGCTGCCGTGTCGCCGAAGCGGATGCGGAGGTCTTCAATGCGGAGGAGCGGCACAGGGAGATGGTACAGGCTGCAGCGGCATGTCGTACGACGGCAGGCGTGCAAAGCAAAAGGGAAGCGGGCGCAGCCGCTTCCCTCTGCCAATAAGGACCGGAAACTACTTCTTCGGAGGCGCGATCGCGTCCTTGGCGGACTTCGCGACGCGGAACTTCACGACGGTCTTCGCCTTGATCTTGATCTGTTCGCCGGTCTGCGGGTTGCGGCCAATGCGGGCCTTGCGCTCTGCCTTCACCAGGCGACCGAGTCCGGGAATCACAAAAACGCCGTTCTTCTTCGTTTCCTTGATCGCGGTGTCTGCGAGCAGATCGAGGAACGAAGCGGACTGCTTGTTCGTGAGCTCGGTCTTTTCCGCCAGGGTACGGACCAGAGCGGTTTTCGTCATAGTTGCTGCCATCGAGACTTCCTCCTTTGTGTTGCCTGATCCAGAGCGCCGCGGGGACGCTCTGCTGTTGGAACCCGCGATTCGCGCCGACTGCGCGAAACAGCCAGTAAAAACGCGGGTCCGAAAGAACCTGCCGCCGTTAACCTTGCGGCTTTCTCCGACTATTGTCAATGGAAAAAGGCCGGTTTCCACAGGTTTTTTGCGGTTTTTCCTGGTTTTTCTCTGGAAAACCCGGAAAATCGGCCGTTTTGGCGCTCTGGAGAGCCCGCGAGCCGCTGTTTTCGCGGCTTCCTGCATTTCCTCGGTGCTTGCGTGCAGTGTAGTCCCGCGGTTGTTCCGGGTAAAGATAACCAGGCGCCTGACACAAAATTACTTTCGCGGCAGCCCAGAGACGAGCACGCGTCGCGGGCGTTCCGGCTGCAACAGCGGCGCATTGAGAAAGCTGATCAGCGGTGTAGCGAGGCGAAATCGCTGCTCGATGAATTCGGCGAGGTCGGCGCGAAGCGCAGTTTCCGCGGGCAGATGCTTCGTTACTCCCCACTGCCGCCACTTGATCCACTCGATCGCCGGATGATCGGGCGGGAAGCCCTTCGGCGGCCGCGAGAGCGCTGCCGGGTCGTGCACGTCATAGGCACGGAGCAGCTTTCGATCCTGGATTAGCTTCTTCCATTCCTCAGCATTGGCGAGCAAATGACGGCGGATGGCGAGCGTCTGCTCCTTCGCCGGCATATAGACTCCGGCGGCAATGACGAATTCGGTTCCGCTGACGTGCATGTAATAGCCCGCGCCGGAGGTCTTCTCCATACCAACGCCCGCCCACCATGCGCCGAGGTGGGATTTGTAAGGCGACTTGTCGGCGGAGAAGCGCGTGTCGCGGTAGATGCGGAAGAGGATCTTCGCTGCGGGGCGCAAATGCGAGGGCGCATACTCGGCCATGCCCGCGGTGACGCGCTCGATGAGGGTCAGCATCGGCCCTTTCACCGTTAACTCGAAAACGTCGCGACGCTCCTCGAACCACTCGCGGCGATTGTTGCGCCTGAGTCCGCGGAAGAAGCGCAGCGTCTCCTCAGTGAAGAACGGTTTGCCGGGCATGGGGTGATTGTAAACAGGCTTGTCGCTCCCGGGGCACAAGCGACAACGACGCGCGCCACGTTGTATTCTGGCCCCAGATTCGCGCCATGCTGGTCCCCTTCTCCCCATTCCACTCCGCAGCGAAGTTCAGATCA
>DASYYN010000005.1:0-2632 GCA_035933815.1 Acidobacteriaceae bacterium | reverse complement strand
TTGATCTTGATCTTGGTCTGCATGCGGCGCAGGAAGGCCGCGTCGACCAGTTCGTCCGGCTCAAGGTTGGTGGCAAAGACCACCAGCATCTCAAACGGGATTTCGATCTTCTTGCCGCCGACCTGGGTGAGGAAATCGATGTGCCGGTCCATGGGGACGACCCAGCGGTTCAGCAGCTCATCGGGCCGGATGCGCTGGCGCCCGAAGTCGTCGACGATGAGCACGCCGTTGTTGGCCTTCATCTGCACCGGCCCCGTATAGAAGCCGGCGGTGACGTTGTACTGCAGGTCGAGCATTTCGATGGTCAGCTCGCCGCCCACCAGGACGGAGGGGCGCTGGCAGCGGACCCAGCGGTCGTCCATGGTGCCTTCGGAGCGCTCGACGCGCTTGTGCAGGATGGGGTCGTAGACGGAGATGATCTCGCCGTCGGCTTCGATGGCCCACGGCAGCCAGACGTCGTCGGCGGCCAGCACCCGCGACATGGTTTCCGCGATGGCCGATTTACCGACGCCGGCCGGCCCGTGGAGGAAGATGGAGGCGCCGGAGTTCAGCGCGATGCCGATCTGCCACAGCGTCTTATTCTCCAGGACCATGTGCGCGAAAGCGCGCTCCACGTCTTCGCGGTGCACCACGGCGTGGCGAACGCTCTGCTTCCGCACCTGCTCGACGTAGGAGGAGAGCGAAACCGGAGCCGGCCCGGTGTACTGGCTGGCGGTCAGCAGTTCCAGCGCGCGGATTCGGCCCTGGCTGGTGATGGCGATCTCGGCGACATTGCCCTTCATCCCGGTGACCTGGCAGAGCAGGCCGGCGCGCATCTTGTTGAAGACTTCGTTGGCGACGTCGTAGCTGACCCGCATCTTGCGGCCCATGTCGTAGACCGAGAATGGGCCTGCGGTGTACAGGAGCTTCAGCGCAAGGTCTTCGATGATGCCGCTGCGGACGCCCAGTTCTTTCAGCGATCGCGGGCGGTGTTCCGGGCCCAGCGGGGCCGCTTCGGAGGCGAAATCGAGGCTGGAAGCGAAGAGGTTCTTTTCTTCCGCTGCGGGCGGTTGGTTATCCGCCGGCCGAATCCCGGACGAGCTCTTCCGCAGACGGCCGTAGCGTTCCGTGGTGAAATCGGTTGGCACGAGCGCACGCTCCTAAAGATGGACCACTTTAATAGGGCTGGAATTCTAAAGTAACCAACCGAAAGGGTCAGGGGAATCCCCCTGCAGTGTTATTCGTACCCAGGGTGTGCTTTGTTCTTCAACCCAACACTCGGTTGTGCCACTATGGACGGAAATGGACCCCAGGCTTATCGTTGCTCTGGATTTCCCGGATGCAAGCCAGGCGCTCGCCCTGGCTGAGCGCATCGAGGACTACTGCCGCTTCTTTAAGGTGGGGCTCGAGCTTTACCTGGCGGAAGGCCACGCCCTCGTGCATGAACTGCGGCACCGCGGCTACTCCGTGTTCCTTGATCTGAAACTCCATGACATTCCGAACACGGTGGCTGCGGCGGTTTTGACAGCGGCCGGAACCGGCGCTTCCATGCTCACGGTCCACGCGCTGGGTGGCCCGGCCATGCTGCGCGCCGCGGTCGAGTCGGCGAACAAGCTGTATCGCCCGCCGCTGCTGCTGGCGGTTACGGTGCTCACCAGCATGGATTCGGAGCAATTGGCAGCGGTCGGCATTGACCGCAGCCCCGGGCAGGAGGTGCAGCAGCTTGCAGCCACTGCGAGCGCCGCCGGAATGACCGGCCTGGTCTGCAGTTACGACGAAGCTGCCCAGCTCCGCCGGCACTTCCCCAATGCAACCCTGGTGATTCCCGGGATTCGTCCTGCAGGGTCGCCTACAGGAGATCAAAAACGCATCGCCACACCGGCAAGCGCGCTGGCGGCCGGGGCGGACTTTCTGGTGGTGGGGCGGCCCATCACCCGCGCTGTCGATCCCGTGGCGGCAGCCCGCGCCATCATCGCGGAGATGCACGCAACCGTGCCGGTTCCCGAGCACGAATAGCCGAGCCGGTCGCAGGAGCAGGGCGCGGGATAGAATCGCGCACATGCCCCACACGGTCCGTCTGCATTCACTGCTCACCCTGCTTCTGTTTCTCGCTGCGCCGGCGGTTCGCGCCCAGAACGTTCCGCCTGCTGCGGCGTGTCCGTCGACCCCTACGCTGGACAAGCTGATCGTCGCGCTCGATGCTGCCGTGAGCGGTCCGGCAAACAAGGACCGCACCTGCATGCGCCAGCTGTTGTTGCCCGAAGCACGGCTCATCCCGCTGAGCCCGGCGGGAACGATGCGTGTGCTGACGCTGGACGACTGGATCGCTGCCGTCGCGAAACGCGGCGCGGACGCCTTCTATGAAGTGCAGATCAGACATCCCTCGGACAGCTACGGTCGCATCGCTCAGCTGTGGAGCACCTATGAGATTCGCCCCACGCCCGAAGGCAAGCCGGAAGCGCGCGGCATCAACAGCATTCAGGCGGTCTTCGACGGGCAGAACTGGAAGGTAGTCGAAATTCTGTGGCAGGCGGAGACGCCGCAGACGCCGATCCCGGCGAGGTATCTGCCGTGATGAAGCCGGTAGCCTGTAGGCCGTAGCCGGTAGCCGCAGATTGAACCGTGATGCGCTACCCGCTACCGGCTACAGGCT
>DASYYN010000305.1:0-15793 GCA_035933815.1 Acidobacteriaceae bacterium | reverse complement strand
GTCGTGCCGAAAAGCGCGACAAACGAAGTGCGGGCTTTAGCCCCTGAGGGCCGCTATTTGAGGATTCAGTCCAATCTGGTTGCCGGCTGTATAGCCCCTGTGGCAAAAGTGGAGAAGCGCAGATGAGCGGTCTCCGTGTCGCCGATTTCGATTTTGATCTCCCCGAAGAGTTGGTCGCGCAGCAGCCGCCGGCGGAGCGAGGCACGAGCCGCATGCTCGTCATGGATCGCGCCACGGGCGCCTGCCGCGATTCGAGGTTTGCCGGGTTTCCTTCGCTGCTGCGCGCCGGCGATGTGCTGGTGCAGAACGACAGCCGCGTCATTCCGGCGCGCCTGTATGCGCGGCGCACGCTGCGGCGCGAGCGCGAAATGCCCACGGGGCGCATCGAAGTGATGCTGACCGAGCCCGCCGGCAAGCATAGCTGGCGCGCGCTGGTGCGGCCGGGGCGCAAGGTGGCGATAGGCGAGCGGCTGGTGTTTCCTGCGGCGGATGGCTCGATTGCGCTGGAGGCGGAGGTGCTGGAGCGGGGCGAGTTCGGGGAGCGGCTGCTGCGGTTTTCGCCGGATGCGGATTTCTTTCCGGCGTTGGAGCGCATCGGGCACACGCCGCTGCCGCCGTACATCCACCGCGAAGATGCGGATGCCGACCGCGAGCGCTATCAGACGGTGTATGCGCGGGAACGCGGGTCGGTGGCGGCGCCCACGGCGGGATTGCATTTTACGCCGGAGATTCTGGAGGCGATTGCGGCGCGCGGCGTGGAGATTGCGCGGGTGACGCTGCATGTGGGGCTGGGGACGTTTGCGCCGCTGCGCGTGGAGCGGGTGGCGGAGGTGCGGCTGCACAAGGAGCATTACACGCTGGGCGCGGAGGCGGCGGAGGCGGTGAACCGGGCGCGGCGCGAGGGCAGGCGGGTGGTGGCGGTGGGCACTACGGTGGTGCGGACGCTGGAGGCTTGCGCGCTGCGTGCCAAGGGCGGCGACCTGGAGGCGCATTCGGGGACGACCGAGATTTTTATTGCGCCGGGATTTGAGTTTCGGGTGGTCGGCGCGCTGCTGACGAATTTCCATCTGCCGCAATCGAGCCTGCTGATGCTGGTGAGCGCGTTTGCCGGGCGCGAACGGGTGCTGGAGGCATATCGGCACGCCGTGGAGGAGCGGTATCGGTTTTTCAGTTATGGGGACTGCATGTTCATTGGCTGACTGTTTGACTTTCGCCTTTTATTCGTCGTAGTATCACAAGTCATGAGCGAAATTCACGATCTAAGGTTCCTTAGAGGCGGGGCCCCCGCACAGTGTGCGAGGCCTGTCTTTGGATTCGAGGATTTCTGGCCAGAGGCTTACTCGGAGTTCCGGGGGCTATTCGATGCCGTAGGCGACTTGATTCGCTTAGGCGACGAGATGGTTAAGGCTGCCGAAGAGAGCGCGGACGAACCCTCCGAAAAGGTCATTTGTGCATTGTCCCGTGCGACGATAACTGGGGCTGTCGAAGTAATCTTGCTATGCGGAAACGGCTGTGGAGCGGGAGCCGTAAAGATTGTGCGCGGAATGTGCGAATCTCAATGGTTGGCGGCATATTTGCGCCTCCATCCGGAAGAGGCAGTTGACTTTCGTGAATTCTCCAAGGTGATATTGTGGCGGCGACTTAAATGGCTACAGGGGTACGATCCGGTCCACGTGAGCGTCAAGCCCGAAGAGGTGAAGAGGGTAGAGGCCGACTACGACGCGGTCAAAGACCGGTTCACGGACCGCCGGGGTAACGTTCGGCACCAATGGCATAAGAAGCCTATTGCAGCCATAGCGGAGGAAGTCGGGAGAAAAAGACAGTACGACCTCCCCTATGCGATCGCGTGTTCGATCCACCACAACAACTTCGAGGGTCTGTCGGCACTTTTCGCGTTGGACGATGATGGAGAGGTTATACCTAATCCCTTACCGTCGAAAGTGTGGGTGAGGACGGCTTTGTCCTCCGCCTACACAAACCTTTGGTTCGCCCTCAAGACTCTGAATGATTCGTGCGAGCTAGATTTTTGCCAAAGGCTTGTAGCCGTGCAAGAGGCTCTTTCGAGCGCAGAAACGAAGTGATACGCGGGGATGGAATCTGAAGAATGAAACACGGGGGCACAATCAATGACGAGCGAGGAGATTATCGAGCGGCTGGAACGCCTTGAGCGCGAAAATCGGATGCTGAAACGGCTAGGATTCGCCATGCTTCTGGGGGTGGCTAGCCTAATAGTGTTGGCTGCTCAGCGGCCTCGGTCTACGCCAAGAGGCGATGGCACTCGCCAGATCGTCGTGCACGACCCCGTCACAGGCAATCGCGCCGTGTTGGATGGGGATGGGTTAACCCTCTACGACGTAAGCGGTAAGATCCGGGTTGAGCTGAGAGAAGGTAAAACGGGTCCGAAGGGCTTTGAGGATTTCCCAGGGGATTGGCTTAAGCTCTATGACGATACAGGGAGGCCGGGGGTCGAACTGACGGAACAGGTTCCCCCTGCGGATTTCCTTCAGGGCTTTGCCAAGGAGCAAAGTACGGGTAATCTTGTCTTGCTGGACTATGAGGGTGGAAACGTGTCTGCTGCAAACCTCGGTGTGGGTAAAGCCACTGGTCTCTGGCTCACGAAGACACGCCTCAAGCGCGGTCAAGAATGGCCGGCATCGGACGATGTTGACGCCGCCTTGATGATTGACGGCGGCTCTGCGGGTGTGCAGGTCCAGGAGCATGGTGATCCTAGAATTGGCCTATTCGCGAGTCGGGGAATGCCTGGCCTCAGTCTCGAAGATGACGCTGGTTATGCGACTCAAATTGGGGTGGCTGACATGAAGTATCAAGACTCCGGCGAAACTCTCCGTACATCTGCCGCTTCCATCGTTATGCTTGGCAATGACAAAGAACACCATGTCATCTGGCGCGCTCCCTGATCCCGGTCCCCTGTTAGACTCTCTAGCGTGACAGACCAGATCAAGCCGCCAGTCTTCCTGCTCGACGCGATGTCGTTTATCTTTCGCGCGTATCACGCGATGCAGCGCTCGCGGCCCATGTCCACGCGCGCGGGGCTGCCGACGGCGGCCACCTACGTCTTTGTGAACATGATCAAAAAGCTGCGGCAGGATTTTTCGCCGCTCTATTTTGCCGCGGTCTTCGACCCCAGCGGCGAAGTGTTCCGCGACGAGCGGGCGCGCGGCATCGCCACGCTGCGGCGGTGGAACAGCAAGTCGCAGAGCTTCGAGGACGTGAGCTACGAGGGATACAAGGCGAACCGCACTTCGATGCCGGAGGATTTGCGGCGGCAGGTTCCGTACATCCGGCGGTCGCTGGAGGCGCTGCGCATTCCCATTCTCGAGGCGGAGGGATTCGAGGCCGACGATGTGATCGGCACGCTAGCGCGCGAGGCCGCCGAAGAAGGGCACGAGGTGTTCATCGTCTCCGGCGACAAGGACATGATGCAGCTCGTCACGCCCCGGGTGAAGATCCTCAATCCGCAGAAAGACAACCTGATTCTCGACCCGGAAAAGGTGACGGAGACGCTGGGTGTGCCGCCGGAAAAAGTGGTGGACGTGATGGCGCTGCGCGGCGACAGCGTGGACAACATTCCGGGCGCGCCGGGGATCGGCGATAAGGGCAGCGTGGAGCTGATCCGCGAATTCGGCACCGTGGAAGCGGTGCTGGAGCGCGCAGCGGAAGTGAAGCGCAGGGCCTATCGCGAGTCGCTCGAGCAGAACCGCGATACGGTGCTGCTTTCGAAAGAGCTGGTGACGATCGACAGCCGCGTGCCGCTGAAGCTGGATCTGACCGTGATGCAGACGCAGGAACCGGATCTGGAGGCATGCCGCGTGCTGTTCACCGAACTTGAATTCACTTCCATGCTGCGCGAGCTGGCGCCGTCGGCGAAGGCGCCGTTGGTGGACTTTATCGATAAGCCCAGTGAAGAACAGTGCGCGGCATTCTATGCGGCGGCGCGGAAGGGCGGATTTGCGCTGGCGCTGGATGCGGCGGAGCCGGTGGCTGCGACCGATGAGGAAGAAGCGGCGACAGCGCCGGGGCCGTCATTGCTGGATGCGATTGAGAAGGCGGAGAAGGAAACGGTCTGCAACATCGGAGTTTGCGCGGAGTCGGCGTGCGCGCTGCACATGCCGCTGACCGATGAATTGCGCGCATTGCTGGCGGATGCGAAAGTGCCGAAGCGCGTGCACGATCTGAAACTGGCGCTGCACGTGCTCGGCGGGCTGGGCGTGGAACTGCGCGGCCATGTGGACGACATCATGCTGCTCTCGTACGCGCTGAATCCGACGCACACCACGCAGACACTGGCGGACGTGGCGGCGCGCAGCGGGCTGACGCCGCCGAAATCACTCGCGGAGGCCGCGGCGGCGATCCAGGCGCTTGCCTGCGTGCTGCTGGATGAAGTCAAAAAAGAGGACCTGGAGCGGGTTTACGCGGAGATTGATTTGCCGCTGGCGCCGGTGCTCTATCGCATGGAACGAGCGGGCGTGCGCATCGATACGCGGATCCTGATTGACCTTTCAGCAGAGCTTGGGAAGGGGATCGATCAGCTTGGACGGCAGATTTGCGAACTTGCCGGTAAGAATTTCAACATAAGTTCTCCAAAGCAATTGGGTGAAGTGCTCTTCACTCATCTCGGCCTTCCCGCTCCGCCGAAGCGCGGAAAAAACAAGGCCCATTCCACAGCAAGAGATGTTTTGGAGCGCTTGGCAGAGCAGCACGAGGTTCCCCGTTTGGTGCTCGAGTACCGTCATCTTGCAAAGCTTAAGTCATCCTATTGTGATACGTTGCCGAGTCAGATCGACGAGCAATCACGAGTCCACACAACGTTTCAAATTGCAGCTGTGGCAACCGGACGTCTTTCATCGTTCAACCCGAACCTGCAACAGATTCCCATTCGCACAGAGCTAGGGCGGAAGATTCGCTCTGTCTTCATCGCGGCGCCGGGCACACGGCTGCTCTCGGCGGATTACTCGCAGATTGAGCTGCGTCTGCTGGCGCATTTCAGCGGCGATCCGCTGCTGGTGCGCGCCTACCAGGAGAACCAGGACATTCACACCCTGACGGCGAGTGAGGTCTTCGGCGTGCCGGCGGCGACCATGGACAAGCAGACGCGCGACCGCGCCAAGGCGGTGAACTTCGGCATTGTCTACGGGATTTCGCCCTTCGGGCTGGCGGCGCAGTTGGGCATTCCGCAGGCGGAGGCGAAGGCATACATCGAGCGCTATTTTGCGCGGTACGTGGGCGTGAAGACGTTCATTGAAAAGACGCTGGACGAGACACGGCGCAAGGGAAGCGTGCGCACCATGTTCGGGCGGATTCGCCCGATTCCGGATATCGAGAGCCGCAATCCGAACCAGCGCGGATTTGCGGAGCGCACGGCGATCAATTCGCCGCTGCAGGGGACGGGTGCGGATCTGATCAAGCTGGCGATGATCGCCATCGATCGCAAATTGACGGAACGAAAGCTGAAGACGCGCATGGTGCTGCAGGTGCATGACGAATTGCTGTTCGAGGTTCCGGATGGGGAGAGCAGGGAAGTGGAGGCGCTGGTGCGCACGGAGATGGAAGGCGTGGCCAGGCTCAAGGTGCCGCTGGTGGCGGATCTGGCCTTCGGGCCGAATTGGCGGGATATGAAATAGGCTGCGAAATGAAATGGCGCGAATGAGGGTGGTTCTGGATACTTCGGTAATCGTCTCGGCGTTGCGAAGCAGGCACGGCGCAAGCAACAAGCTATTGCAGATGGCGTTTCAGGGTTCATTCAAGATCCTCGCTACCCCTGCGCTGTTCCTCGAGTATGAAGATGTCGTCGCACGCGAAGAGCACCGGGCCGTACATCGATTAACGCCTGACCAATTGAACGCGTTTCTGATTGGACTTGCTGGTACATTGAGCAATCAGGATCTACTATCAATGGAGACCGCAGGTACAGGATCCAGGTGACGAAATGGTGCTGGAGACGGCGATCAACGGCCGCGCGGAAGTGATCGTGACTCACAACTTGAAGGATTTTGTCGCCGCAGTATCAAGATTTAATCTTCGTGTTGTGAGTCCGGCAACTTTGATCAAGGAGGTTGCGCGATGAGCAAATCGAGTGATGGAGTGATCCTACCGCCGTCCCTCGCGAAGGCGGCCCGCAAGCTCGCGCAAGAGGATGGAATCTCTCTCAGTCAATGGGTCTCCATCGCGGTGGCGCAAAAGATCGGCGCGGTAGAGACGGCGGAGGAGTTCTTCAGACGCAGAGCTCAGGGCGCCGATCAAGTGGATTTTCTAAATATCCTGCGCAATGCTCCGGACCGGCCGGCTGATCCCGGAGATGAGATCGAGGCTGCCTGAGGCCCCCCCATTCTGAAAACCAGGTTCACACTGGCTCGGAATTCTCCTTGAAAAGAAAAAGTTTGCGCGAGTTCGACATGTAGCTCGGTCGCGATTCGCGAAGAAATTCGCCGGGTCACGAAACTTTGGTACTAGATGAGGGTTTAACGCTCCAACCGGTTCCAGGTCTGAGGCGCTTCGTGCAGGCGGCTGGGGCGGGTACACCGGGGGAAGGAATGAGATCCCGAAATACCCTTTGCGGCGGGTCTTCCGCTGCCTTGCTCTCTGATGCGTTGTTGATTTGTGGTGGGAGCCTTTCATCCGGCTCACTGGCTGCAATGTCCAACAGACGCGCGCGCTGGACGAAGGTGATCCTCGGGGCCGCAGTCTCGTCGTTGCCGATTCTGCCGGCGGCGGCGCAGCAGGGGTGGGGACCGCCGGGTACTTACGGGGCGCCGTATGCGAACCCGTATGCGGGGCCATACGGGAGCGCACCTCAGCCATATGCGTACGGCGCGCCTTATGGATATGGGCAGCCGCCTTATCCGCAGCGGCTTTCGCAATATCCGCAGCAGATTACGCCGTACCCGCAACAGCCTTATTACCCGCAGCAGCCTTATTCGCAGTTCCAGTATGGCCAGCAGCAGTATGCGCAGACAGGTGGTTACGGAGCGCAGGCCTATGCCGATACAGCACCTGGGTACGGGCAGCAGGGGTTTGACGAGCCACAGTCGGGCTACGGAGTCGGCTTAGGGGCGGATGAGGAGCAGACTCAGAACCAGGCGCAGGCCCTGGACCCGAGCCGGCTCGAGCAGCTTGTTGCGCCGATTGCGCTTTATCCGGACGCGCTGCTGGCGCAGGTGGTGACGGCGGCGACGTATCCGGCGCAGGTTGCAGCGGCGGATGCATGGATTGATTCGCTGGGCAATGCCCCGCCGGAGCAAGTCGCTGCCGGCGCCAACGCGCATACGGACTGGGATCCCAGCATCAAGTCGCTCACGGCCTTTCCGCAGGTGCTCGACACCATGGCGCGCAACCTCGAGTGGACTACGGCGCTGGGCAACGCCTACTACAACCAGCCTCAGGACGTGATGCAGACCGTGCAGGTGTTGCGCCAGCGCGCCGAGGATGCGGGCAATTTGCGCAGCACGCCGCAGGAGCCGCTGAACTACCAGAACGGGTACATCCAACTGGAGCCGGCCAGCGATCAGACTGCCTATGTGCCGCAGTACGATCCGTGGACCGTTTATGGCAACCAGATTTCGCCCTACCCGGGATTCTCGCTGCTGGGTACGATCGGATCCGCGGTCGGATCATTGTTGCAGTCCGGCCTGGGACAGAACGTGATCAGCTACGGGCTGGGCACCGCGCTGGGGGCTTTCACCAATATGCCCTGGGGATTTTTAAGCTGGGGATTAAACTGGCTGGCCAATGCGGTGCTCTTCAATCATTCCGATTACTTCACCCATAGCACGTCGGTGGCGGACTGGGGGCTGCGCTATGGCGGCCCGCGCGCTTACAGCAGAGGCGGCGACTGGGGGCGGTACGGTCGCGGCGATTATGGTCGCGGCGGCTATGGCTGGGATCACGGTTATCGCGGAGGACGCAACCAGGCGTTCGGCGGTGGAGCTCGGGAGTTTTACGGCTGGCGCGGAAACGAGCACTTCAATCCGCGCTACGGCGGGTCCGGGTATGGCGGTCGGAACGGAGAATTCGGCAGATCGGGAATTCCCGCGCATGAGGCGTTCGGAAGGCCGGGGCCGCGCTTCGGAGACGTGCCGTCATCGCGCGACCGCATCGGAGGATTTGGCAATTCGTTCAATTCTTCCGGCCGAAATGGTTTCGGACGTGGCTACTCGGCGCGTCCAGGCATGGCTTTTGCGAATCCCTCGCGTGAATTTGGCGGATCGCGGAATTACGGACGTGGCAACAGCTTCGACGGCCGGGGCTACACTGGTTCATTCGGAAAGCAGCGGAATTCGGGCGGGTTCCACCTCTTCGGGAGGGGGCACAACTCGAATAGCTATGGTGGCGGGCGATCCAACGGCTTCTTTGGCGGCGGCCGCGCACCGAAGGGATTCGGGCGCGGAGGGTTTGGCGGCGGCAAGATGCCCAAGATGCCTAGGCAGCACAGCTTTGGCGGAGGGCACTTTGGCGGTGGTCATTTCGGCGGTGGCCACTCCGGTGGCGGGCATTTCGGCGGTGGACATTCCGGCGGCGGGCACGGAGGCTCGCATCATCACTGAGATTCGCGGTTGATATGAAGAGCGGTATTCTGGCCGTGCAAGGCTGAGGCGGGAATGCCGTGAATCAACTGGGGAAATTGCTGCTGGGCCTGGGACTGGCGCTGGTGGTGATTGGCGCGGTGCTGATGCTGGCCGGGCGCGTGGGCCTTCCCCTGGGGCGGCTGCCGGGCGATTTCGTTTACCGTGGCAAACACACGACCGTGTATTTTCCCCTGGTCACGTGCATTGTGATCAGCGTAGTGCTGACGGTCATCCTGTACCTAATTTCGCGGTTCCGGTGATGGGCTGCGAAGTCCGTCCTGGCCGCAGCGCGTGCGGATTGGGAGGTTTCCCGTCCTTGTGGCAGAATAAGTTGCCAGGATGCGCAGAGCTGTGGTGGATCAACATTACGCGCCGAGTTCCGCCCGAATGGCTGCTGCAATCGCCTCTGCGTGGTGCTTCATCGCCGCCTCGCTTTCGGCTTCGATCATCACGCGGGCCAGCGGCTCGGTGCCGGAATAGCGGACAACAACGCGGCCCGTGTCTTTCAACTCGTCTTCGGCCGCGCGAATCGCAGCGGCAATGGATGGGATCGACGCCAGCGGCTTCTTCTCCCGCACGCGCACGTTGACGATGACCTGCGGATAAACCTTGAGATCGGCGGTTAGCTCATCGATCGTCTGGCCGCTGCGCGCGATCAGATCGAGGATGACGAGCGCAGTGAGCAGTCCGTCGCCGGTGGTGGCAAGATGAGGAAATAGAATGTGGCCGGATTGCTCACCGCCGAGCGCGGCGTCATTGGCCTGCATCTGCTCGAGAACGTAGCGGTCGCCCACCGGCGCGCGCAGCATGGCGATGCCGCTGCGTTTGAGCGCGGCTTCCAGACCCATGTTGGACATGGTGGTGGCGACCACCAGATTGCCGGTGAGCATATTGCGCGCTTTCAGGTCGCGGGCGGCGGCGAGAAGAATGGCGTCCCCGTTGATCACGTTGCCGCGCGGGCCGGCGAGCAGGCAGCGGTCCGCATCCCCGTCGAAGGTGAGGCCAATTTGCGCGTGGCGCTCGGCGGTTTCTCCGGCTACGTGCTCCGGGTGAAGCGCGCCGCATTGGAGATTGATGTTGCGTCCGTCAGGGACGACGTTGAGCAGCTCGATCTGCGCGGCGGGCGAAGGGTTGAGCCGATGGAAAAGCTCAGGGGCAATCGCCGCGGCGGCGCCGTTGGCACAGTCGGCCACGATGTGGATTCCGGCGAGCGAGAGGCCGGGCACTGAGTCAATGAGGAATTGCGTGTAGCGGGAAGCCAGGTCGGCATTGTCGTCGACGGGCGGCAGGGCAGCAGGATCGGGCGGCTCGATCTGCGCGGCGTGATGCAGGATTTGGTCTTCGATCGCCAGCTCCACCGCATCGGGCAGCTTGTAGCCGTCGCCGCCAAAGAGCTTGATGCCGTTATCCTGCCACGGATTGTGCGAGGCGGAGATGACCACCCCGGCCTCGAAACCGAGGCTGCGCGCGAGGAAGGCGACCGCGGGCGTGGTGATGACGCCGGCGCTTTCCACCTGCGCGCCGGCCTCGCGGAGACCCGCAGCGAGGGTCGCGGCAATCCAGGAACTGGACTCACGCGTATCGCGGCCAAGAATAATGCGCGGCTGGGCGGCGGATTTCTTCAGGGAATGGGCGAGGGCGAGGCCGGTAGCGTAGATGGTCGTCGGATCGAGGGGCGGCTCGCCGGCGATGGCGCGAATGCCGTCGGTGCCGAATAGCTTGCGTTCGGATACTGCCTTCATGATCGGGATTTCCTGGGCCTTTTGGGTGTGGGCTGGTTGGAATTGACGGATTCGACGCGGCTCGTGAAAGTGCCGTCGGCGAGCCGGGTGGTCACCTGGTCGCCCTCCGCCACTTGCGCTGCCGATCGAATCAGGCGGCCGTCGGAAGAGAGCACGAGCGCATATCCGCGGTCGAGCACGGCAAGCGGAGAGAGCGAATGAAGCCGCGCGTCGAGAGCGCCGTGGCGCGCGCGTGAGACATGGATGATCTGCTCGATGGAACGGCAGATCCGGGTGCGGTAGTCGGTGAGGTGTTCGCGCGCGTGGGTGACGCGCTGGCGCGGATCGTGGCGCAGCACCGCGGCGCTCAGAGCGGCGATGCCGTCCCGGCGGCGGAAGACTTGCGTGAGAAGCGCGGTTTCTTGGCGGAACGTGAGCTCGTCAAGCCGCTGAGCGAGGCGATGCAGCAGCGCGGCGATGCGGGACTGGTTGCGGCTCTCTTGAATGCGCGCCAGGCGCTGCCCGGCCTGCAGAAGCCGGAAGCGCGCGGCGCGCTCCATCCGGGCTGATTGCGCAGACAGATAGTCGCCGATCTTGTGATGGGCTTCGGTCACGAGCTCGGCAGCGGCCGAAGGCGTGGGAGCGCGGAGGTCGGCGGCGAAGTCGGCAATCGTGAAGTCGGTCTCGTGGCCGACAGCGGAAACCACCGGCACGCGCGAGGCGGCGATGGCGCGGGCCACACGTTCGCTGTTGAAGGCGGCAAGATCTTCGAGCGATCCGCCGCCTCGGGCCACGACGATCACATCGACAAGGCCGGCGCCGTCGCGGGCGAGCGCATTCAGCGCGGCGATGCCGGCTTCGATTTCGGCCGGCGCGGACTCGCCCTGCACCGACGCCGGGTAGAGGAGGACGTTCAGGCCGGAGTGCCGGCGCCGGACGATATTCAGAAAGTCGCGGATGACGGCGCCGGTGGGCGAGGTGACGATGCCGGCAGTACGCGGAAAGCCCGGCAGGGGGCGCTTGCGCTCGGCGTCGAAGAGGCCCTCGGCCTTGAGGCGCTCCCGGAGCTGCTCGAATGCGATTTGCAGAGAGCCGGCGCCCACCGGCTCCATGGTTTCGGCCACAAGCTGCATCTGGCCGCGCTGTTCGTAGACGCTGACACGGCCGCGTACCAGGACGTGAAGGCCATCTTCAGGGCGGAAACGGAGAAGGATGGCCTGGCGGCGGAAGAGGACGATGGGAAGCTGCGCGTCGGCATCTTTGAGCGTGCAGTAAACGTGGCCGGAGGGCGCGCTGCGGCAGTTTGAAATTTCGCCTTCCACCCACACGTCGGCGAACTCCTGCTCCACGAGATCGCGGGCGCGCGCCACCAGCTCCCGCACCGGCCAGATGCGGCGGACGGGCTGAGGCTCATCAAAGTGCAGATCGAGCTGCGGCGCGCTTGCGTTGGAAGTTCTCACCAGGTTCCAAGTTTACTTCGCGGGGGTCTGCGGGGGCTTGCGGCTCTGAACGAGAGAACGCAGGGTGGCCGCGATACTGGCCAGCCGTGGCCCGTCTTCCCGTGCTGGCGCAGTTTCCGCGGCGTATAAGTGCTCGATTTCCCTTGCCGGACCGGTACCTTCCGCCAGGCCGAAAGTCCCCAGCACGCCGGCGAGGTTGTGAGCCGCTGAATGGGCAGCCTGTCGCTGCCCCGGAGACAGGGTGCCGGCGGCGGTGGCGGCCGCCGCGGACTCAATGGCCGCAAGCCGTTCTTCAATTTCGGGAAGATGGCGTTCCCACAGGCGATCGAGCGCGGCGGCAAGGCTGGGAGAAACCTGCTGCGAAGAATCCATAACCCCTCACTTCCAGCCCAGGGTTGCGGCGATTTGCGAGTGGAGGGTGAGGGGATCGAAAGGCTTGAAGAGTACGCCATCTACGCCCAGGTCGGCAAAACGCCGCTGGTCGGAGCTTTGCACCTTGGCGGTGAGCAGCAGCACGGGAATTTTGGCGGTGGCGGGATTCTTGCGCAGCTCGCGGAACGTTGTGGGGCCGTCCATGCCCGGCATCATCACGTCGAGGAGAACTGCGTCCGGCTGATACTCGATGGCGCGGGCCAGCCCCTGCGGCCCGGAGTCGGCGACAAACACTTCCCAACCGGCCACGCTTTCCAGACTCAGTGCGGCCACTTCGCGAATGTCGTCTTCGTCGTCGATGATCAGAACGCGGTACGCCAACGAACATCCCCCCCGTCATTTTTAAATGGCGAGGCCCCGGTGTCGATGTCAATATTTCCAGAAACAGTTTACGCGTTGGATACGGGCGAGTCCGCCTCCTGCGCGGTGGAGGACTGGAAGAAACCGGGCGCAACCGAGTCCTCGTCAAGCGCCGAGGGCGGAACCTTCACGGGCTCCGGCTGGTAAGGAAGATAAACGCGGAACGTGGAGCCGCGCAGTGGATTGCGCTCAGCCCAGATGCGCCCCGCATGCTGCAACACGATGGTGCGGCAGATGGCCAATCCCAGACCCGTTCCGCCTTTTTCGCGGGCATCGGAGGCATCCACCTGCTGGAAACGCCCGAAGATCGCTTCCAGCTTGTCCGCCGGAATGCCGCGGCCATGGTCGATCACGGAAATGGTGACCCCCGTGACACCAGGACGAAGCATAACTGAAACCGTGGAATTGGGCGGCGAAAACTTGACCGCGTTGGAAAGCAGGTTGGTAAGAACCTGCAGAAGGCGATCCGGATCGGCGGCGATTTCCACCTGCGTGGCATCGTGAATCAGCTGTACGCCTGCGGACTCGGCCACCGGCTGCATGCCGTCAATGGCCTGGCGGACCACGTCGCCCAATTGCACCGAGCGGAAGGCGAGAGGCTCGCGTCCGCTCTGGATGCGCTCCAGGTCGAGAATATCGTTGATGAGCCGGACAAGCCGGTCGGAGTTCGACAGCGCGATGCGCAGCAGATTGCCGGCCTTCTCAGTGCCCTGGCCTTGATTGAGAACCCCGGAAGAGAGCAGCCCGAGAGCGCCGCGAATCGAGGTCAGAGGCGTACGCAGCTCGTGACTGACGGTGGAGATGAACTCATCCTTCAGGCGATCCAGGGCGAAGCGCTGGCTGATGTCGCGGAAGCTGAGCACGAAGCCCGCCAGCTGCCCCTGATCGACCAGAGGCGTCAACACATATTCGGCGGGGAAGGCGGTGCCGTCGCTGCGGTAAATATTCTCTTCGCCCGCGGATGTCATTTGGCGAGTGGCGGCCTGGCGGAGCGAGCAATTCTCTCCGCAGCGGGAGCCCGCCGGCGCAAAGCCGTGGAGCAGGTCGTGGACCGGGATCCCGATCAGGCTGGATGCATCGGCCGCGAGCAGCCGGCCGGCGGCCGGATTCATGAAGCTGACCACGCCGTCGCGGTCGATCCCGCAAATCCCGTCGGCAACAGAGTCGAGGAGAATCTCCTGCTGGCGGTAGAGCTCCTCGTTGCGTTGACGCTCCCGACGCTGCGCCTCGATCTGGCCGAGCGAAGCCGCCACCGCCTCCACGGCAGCTTCGGCTTCGTGGTCTTCGCGAAGCGGGAACCGGCAGTAGAATTCGAGAACCGCAACCACCTTTTTGCCGATTCGGACGGGTGTCGCCCAGCCGGAGACCATCTCGCGTCGCATGGCAGAGCGGTTTCGGGCCGTGGAGGGCTGGGAAGCCAGGTCGGAAACCCAGACCGGCTGGCCTTCTTTCCACGCGCGCCCGGGGAGCTCCTCTCCAGACGCAAAGGTCGTGCCGACGCTTTCGCTCATCAGAGATTCCGCGCTGCCCGGTGCGCCCCAGGCGGTGTTGAAACGCAGGCAGTCGTCCCGCAAGTCCACGTCCCACTGGATGGCAAGATCCCAGCCCTCCGAGAGACAGAGGGCCTCAAGAATGCGCGTCGTCACGGAATCGGTCGTCTCGCTTTCGCCGGCCATCTGGCTCAGCGCGAATTGCAGCGCCAGCCGCTGCTCGCGGCGCTTTTGGTGGGTAACGTCGCGCAGCAGGCAGCGCACCGTGGGCACGCTCGAATGAGCTTCGTGCCGGCGCGTGAGCGTAAGTTCCAGTTCCAGGGGTCGTCCCACGGGAGTGTGGTGGCGCAACGGCGCCCGGTCGATCGTTTCGCCGGCCAGCGCCTGCCGGAAAAGACCGGCAACCTGGGCGCGCGATGCCGGCGCGAATACATCCAGGAAGGATTCCATCGCCAGAAGCGCATTGCTGTCCAGCCCCAGAATCCGCTTCCAGGCGGTGTTCGCCTTCAGGAAACGGCCCGTCGGGCTAAGGCTCGCCGTCATGTCGGCCTGGCTTTCCAGCAGGTCATTGGTGCGCGCCTGCCAATCGACGGCTGCGTGCTCGCGCTGTACCTTCGAGCTTTCGTCCACCGCCACCGCGACCAGGCCGGCGATCGATCCCGCGCCGTTGCGCAGGGCCGAAACGTGGAGGGTCACCGGGAACAGGCTGCCGTCCTTCCGGCGCAACCGGACTTCAATCCCCGGGGCGGTGCTGGGCGGCAGGCTTCGCATGCATTCAAGGCACGCGGCAAGCGCGCCTTCGGTCGACGCTTCCGTTTTGCGATGGGTCCCGGAAAGCTTCTGTAACTCCGCCAGCACCCGCTGCGCCTCCCCGGGGGCAAAGATCTCAGCGGCGCCCCAGCGGCGGATCAGTTCGTCCGCATCGTAGCCAAGCATGCGCTCGGCGGCGGGATTCACGTAAGTGAGCCGGCCATCAAGGTCGATGGCCGCCATGGCCGAGGCGCTGGAATCGAGCAGTGCCTTGTGCGGTTCTCCGGACGCCGGATCCTTCCACATTTCCGCTGCCGCGGAACGCTTGATGCGAAGACCGAGGGCGAGCACGCCCGCGTCCGCCAATGCGACGATCATCAGCAGGGAGTCGGCCACCGGCCCGGTCAGTAACCGAAGTAACACGGCAACCACGGAAGCCGTCAGTACTAAGGCCGACAGGACGTTCCGGAGTACGCTCGCACGGTTGCGGGGTGCGCGAGAAGTTCGTTCGTGCCCGGCGGAGTCCAACGCCAATGACCGGTCGCCCATTCTGCCCCCGCTGCCCAACACCCATATTGTGCTTACAGGATGGGAAGGGCAAGCAATCTCGTACTATAAGGCGCTTTTGAAACCGGCAGGCTCACATCTAGGATCCGCGGCGGCACCTTCCTTATAAAGTGACGCGCACAGACCCACCCCCAGAAGCCCCAACGGCCAAAAACGCTGCAAATTAGTCCGCAGTTAAGTATAAGGGTATCTCTCTTAAGTTACGAACGAATTTTCTTCTCGGCACCTCAGACGGAACAGGACGGAATCCCGATTCCGGTAGCTGGATCAAAATGGAACACGATTTCTATCTTCCATGGCAGCGGCGAGATACCACTCCTGGCTTCTTTTCCGCTCGCCAACCTATACTTGTGCCATGTTCCAAACCAGGGTTTCCTTTCTGGCCGGGCGCGCCCTTGCAGCCGCGGCCCTCGTCGCGCTCTTCGCCGCGC
>DASYYN010000277.1:0-55354 GCA_035933815.1 Acidobacteriaceae bacterium | reverse complement strand
ACGTCCGTGAACGTCGGTGCGGATGCCGCCCATGAGGTAATGTGCCGCGGGACGGACTGGAATGATGTCGCGACGCAAATCAAGCCCATGGCGGGCGAGAAAGCTGGATATCCCAGGGAAACGCGTTGCCGGGTCGATGTTCGTGACGTGGCGCATGTCGAGATAAACGGGGAGTTGTTCGCCGTAGGGGCCGATGCCTTCGCGCGTGATGGCGCGTGCCACCACGTCGCGCGGCGCAAGCTCGAGGAGAGGGTGGTAGCGTTCCATGAAGCGCTCGCCCGCCGCATTACGCAAATATGCGCCTTCGCCGCGCAGGGCTTCGGATAGAAGAAACCGCTGCACGCCGGGCAGACTGAGCGCCGTGGGATGGAACTGGTAGAACTCCATGTCCGCCACTTCTGCCCCGGCGCGCCAGGCCATGGCGATGCCGTCGCCGGTTGCGACCAGCGGGTTCGTCGTGTCGCTGTAGACCTGACCGGCGCCGCCGCTGGCCAGCAGCACTGCGCGCGCGCGTACGGTGAAGGGGCGGCCCTCATGGTCGAGCAGCGCCACGCCAGCAACGACGCCTGTGTCGAGCATGAGATCGAATGTCGTGGTCCACTCGAGCAGAGTGATGTTTGAAATGGAGCGGGCATGACGCAGGAGCGAGCGGCCGATCTCCGCTCCGGTGGCATCGCCATGCGCGTGCAGGATGCGGTTGCGGCTGTGGGCGCCTTCGCGAGTCAGCATCAGCTGGCCATTTTCGCGGTCGAAGTCGGTGCCCCAGCGAAGCAGTTCCTCGACGCGCTGCGGGCCTTCCTTCACCAGAACGCGGGCGGCCTCGCGATTCACCAACCCATCGCCTGCCTCGACGGTGTCTCTCAGGTGAAGCTCCACATCTTCTTCACCGCTCATCGCTACGGCAATTCCGCCCTGCGCGTAGTAGGTGTTCGATTCGCCCAGCGCCTCCTTGGTGACCACCAGCACGCGAGCGCCATGGGCGGCGAGCCCAATCGCGGCGCGGAGACCTGCAATCCCGGCGCCGACGATGACGTAGTCCGTTTCCGCTAGATCAGCCATTCCCCACTCAGGCTAAAGCATTCATTAGATGAGCGTCGGTACGGCATGGTTCCAGGCAGCCATCCGACGGTGCAATGATGAACGCGCCATGAAGGTCCGCGGCGAGGGTTGCTTTACTCTGGATGCATCGTGAGTGCAGAAACCATCGCGGTCAAAACCGCCTCAGCGGAGTATCCGGTTCACGTGGGACACGGCCTGTTTGGCGACATCGCCACGCAAATAAAAAGCGGGAAGGCCACGGGCCGCGCGTTTGTGCTCACGTCGCCGGAGATCTGGGCGCTGTGGGGGGAGAAGCTTCTGACTGCCTTTCCTCAGGATGCGGCTCCGACGGCGCTCTTTCTCCCCGCCGGTGAGCGTTATAAGCGGATTGCGGAGGTGGAGCGGCTTGCGATGGAGATGTCGGAGGCCGGGGCGGATCGCTCATCGCTGCTGATCGCCTTCGGCGGTGGGATCGTCGGCGACCTGGGTGGCTTTCTGGCAGCGATCTACATGCGCGGCATCGATTATGTGCAGGTGCCAACGACCTTCCTCGCGCAGGTGGATTCCTCCGTCGGCGGCAAGACCGGCGTGAATCTCACCGCCGGCAAGAACCTGATTGGCAGCTTTCATCATCCTCGTGCGGTCTTCGTGGACATCGATGTGCTGCAGACGCTGCCGGAACGCGAGTTGCGTGCCGGCCTCTTCGAGAGCATCAAGGCGGGCATCATCCGAGATGCCCTGCTGTTCCGCTTCATGGAGGAGAATGCGGAGGCGATTCTCAAGCGCGATCCCGAGGCGCTGGCACATGTGATTGCGGCGTCGATCCGGATGAAGGGAGACGTGGTCGGCATTGACGAGCGCGAATCCGGGCTGCGCATGATCCTGAATTTCGGCCACACCATCGGACACGCGATTGAAGCGGCAACGGAGTACAGGACACTGCTGCATGGCGAGGCGATTGGGTGGGGCATGCTGGCGGCAATGCGGATCGCGCTGGCTCGTGAAAGCGTCGGCCCCGATCAGGCGGAGCGCATCGAAACGACGATCCGCGCTTATGGGCCGCTGCCGGGGTTTACTGCGACGGCAAAGAAGCTGATGGAGGCCGCCGGGCGCGACAAGAAGAATCGCGCCGGAACGAGGCGCTTTGTCCTGCCGAAAGGAATCGGCGATGCGGTTGTGGTTGAAGACGTCACCGACGACGAGATGATCGACGCGATTCGGTGGGTGCTGGAGCAGGCGCGGCAGGATAGTCCGAGTAGTCCGGCAGGCAAGGCCTCGAACCGGAAGCGGAAAAGCTAGTCCACTGCGAGCGAGAGCTGGTGACGCACATCCGCGCCGCGGACCCAGAAGATCACATCGGTGGCAATGTTGGTCGCGTGATCGGCGATGCGCTCCAGGTTGCGCGCGATCAGGATCGCGGCCAGCGCCTGATCGGCGATCTCGGGGCGCTCCTGAATCACACCTGTCAAATCGGTGATCGCCACGCGGTTCATGCGATCGATGTCGTCGTCCATGTCGCGAACGGATTCGGCGAGCAGCGCGTCGCCATCGAGCAGAGACTGCAGCGCCGTGCGGATCATGCGGCTGGCGAAGGCGCCCATCCCGGCAATGTCCACCGGGAGGTCGACGGGGCCGTGCTCCATCTGATCGAGCGCGCGGATAGCGATGCTGACGGCCATGTCGCCGATACGCTCGAGGTCGGCATTGATCTTGATGACCGCGAGGATGAAGCGCAGGTCGATGGCCATCGGCTGCTCGCGCGAAAGCAGCTCATAGGCCATTTCATCCACTTCGCGCTGCGCCGTGTTGATGGCGGTTTCGTTGTCGCGGACGTACTGACAGAGGCTGGGATCCCGCTGGAGCCACGCATCGACGGACGACTCCACCGCCTGCTGCGAAAGCGCAGCCATGGCCAGCAGCTTATCCTTCAGCTCCGCCAGCTGCTGATGAAAGTGGATCCGCGGCAATTTGTTCCTCCTGTTCGAGTAGCCTGCTGCACTGCAAACGACTCGAGCCGATTTCTGTATTGTGCAACGGCTCGCGTCAAAGCAATGCAAATTTGACGGCAGGCCGTTACTTTTGTGAGTCAGCGCCAGTCCCAGGGCTGACGGGCCCGCGATCAGGCCAGGCGCTTTTCGGCCTCCTGAGCCGCCTCGAAAATCTGATCAAACGATTCAACGGCATACAGCACCTTCTGCTCTTCCGACACCAGGAACTTCTGCTCCAGCACCTGCTCCAGGTTGAAGTCGCGGATCTCAGGACGGCCCTGAATGACGTGCGTGCTCTCGCCATGCGACGAAATCAGCCCGCTGCCGTAGAGCTTGACTTTGCCGTTCTGCCGAATGACGCCGAACTCCACCGTGAACCAGAAGAGGCGGCCCATCTTCTCCAGCTTCTCCTTGTCGTGCATCAGGCTGGCGCTGACCCGGCCGTAGTGCTGGAGGAAGTCGGCGAAGACCGGATGGGCATGCATCGGGACATGTCCGAACACATCGTGAAAGATGTCCGGTTCGGGGGTGTATTCCATCGATTCGCGGCTGCGGATGTAGGTCGTTGTCGGGAACTGCCGCGCGCCCAGCATCTCGAAAAAGGCGTCCGGCGGCAGAAATCCACTGACAGGACTGGCGTTCCAGCCGGTGCGCGCCTTGAGGCGGCGGTTGACGTCAGCCAGATTCGGAATCGTGTCTTCGCGCAGGCCGATCTGGTGGAAGCCATCCAGGTATTCCTGCGCAGCGTGTTCCAGCAGTTGCGGCATACGGCGGCGGACGAGTTCTGCCCACACGGCATGCTGCTCTGCGGTATAGGCCTCCCATTTCTGCTGAATGAGATAAGGTTGGGCTACCTTGAGCTTCTGATCGGCGCCGGCAACTGGATTCATGAAAACCACCCCTGGCAAAACGTATGAGAATTTCACCCGCCACGAAGGGATGTCAACCGGCAATGCCTGGGTTGGGTACAACTTTTGTGGTTGCCGCAAATAGCCTGGGGCCTCAGGGCAGAGGCTCCTCACGGTATAGCTGGATCGTGTGCCTGATCGTGACCGCGACGAGGGTGCCGAACATGCAGGCCGAAGCGATCGAGCCTCCAACGTCGAAGAGCAGGAGCCGACGCCCGAGTAGCGCGGCCCAGGAGCTGCGCAGCAGGGCGAGCGTGCCGAGGATCAGCAGAATGCGAATTTCCGTCGGGCCAAAGAGGCCCTGGGACATCTCGAAGCGCGAGAGCGTGTGCGCCGCGAGATAGCTTTCCGCAGAGAGCAGCAGGAACGCGAGCAGCATGGCCAGGGCGATGGGCCAATGCACAAACCCGGAGCAGGCCAGCCCGGCCATGAGTGCAGTCGCGCCGAAAACGTCGACGATGTGGTCCACATAAAAGCCGTACCGCGGACGCTGCTGTTGCCGGACGCGGGCCAGCGTGCCATCGAGGCTGTCGCCCAGCCAGTTCAGCGCAATGCAGACGATGACGAGCAGCAGGGCCCAGCGATGCCAGCGCGCAACGGCGTAGAAGCATCCGGCGGCGAACTGCGCCGTCAATCCCAGGACGGTCAGGCCGTCGGACGTAACCCAGCGGGGAGCGCGGCGGGCCATGCCTTCAAGGAGCCGCTTTTCGAGCGACGCCGTGAGCGAGCGGTTGATCCGGACAGCTGGGGCGAACCGGGCGGTTATGGTGCGTGCTGCGGTTGGCGAAGCCATGTCGTTTTCCTTTCGTGCGGCAACGGGGCTGCGATTTCATGGGCGAAGCGCTCGGCAAACAGAGCGCAGCGTGAATTGAAGAGAGTCGCGCGGAACGGATTCGAGATACGGGCCGACGAGCCATGCCAGGCCAGTCGGGATCGAGCGCGTCAACGAGACGGATTCGACTTGCAGGTAAACGCCGCCGTCCGCCTGCTCGGCGCTCCACCAGGTATCGAGGCGCCAGAGGAAGCCGTGGTCCTCCGCAGGACTAAGCGCGTGCTCGCCGCGTGCACCCGGCGAGGCGATCTCGGCGATGTGTGTGGATCGGGAGAAGTTGGCAAGATGGTCTGCATCGAGGCGGCTGAACGCCACGTCGTAATCGGTATCCAGAACGACGGTGAGCACGTGATGCTGCCGCAGCCGAAGCGCGACCTGCACGTCCCGCCCTCGGTCGCCGAGCACGTGGGCCTGGACGACCTGCGGCGAGAAGATCGCGGGGTAGCGGGGGTAGTCCCGCAGCAGGCGGTCGGCGTCTTCGGCAGTAGCGCCGGGGACGAAGGCCGACGCACGCCAATCGTGGATCAGCCCACCGGGAACCTCGCCGTGATCCGGGGGAGTCACTTTCTGGACGAGAAGCTCTCCGCGACGGAGCCGGGTACGGCTGGCGCTGTCCAGCACGAGGAAGTCCTGGGCCGAGTCGTGCTGCCGGGCCACCCGCTTTTCGACGGTAGTGACGTAGGATTCGAATCCGGCTACCGCAGCCGCCGAGGGCTGGTCGGCATGGGCCGGGATCGCCATCCCGAGCAGAACTGAAATGGCGAGTGTGCTTCTGCGGCCTTTCATAAGCCGCACGATCGCACCGCTGCCGCACGGGATCAATGCATAGCGCCTCACAACCAAAAAGAATGATTCTCACGGCGCAGACGATTCATGCCGTGGCACTTGCGCGGAGTTCTCGCACGCGGCGAACCGCGAACGAACGCCGCTCATCGGCTACACTCGACTGTTCCAGTGCCAGAGATTCAGCCAGTCCGGCGATATCGCTTCGGAGTCTACGAGGCAGACGCCTCGACCGGGGAGCTGCGCCGCCAGGGCATTCGCGTCCGGCTGAACGCGCAGCCCTTTCAGGTACTGCTTCTGCTGCTGGAGCACCCTGGTGAGCTGCTCACGCGAGAACAGATTGCGGGCGCGCTTTGGCCGGAGGGAACCTTCGTCGATTATGAGCATGGCGTGAACTCAGCCATGAACCGGCTGCGTGAGGCGCTACACGACCCCGCTGCGAATCCAAGATTTATCGAGACGCTTGCCCGGCGCGGGTATCGGTTCATCGCGCCCGTAGAGCGGATCGGCGGTCAGGAAAGTGTCGCCACGCCTGAGGTCGCCGCCGATGCTCCTGCTATTGAGGCGGACAGTGCGGGGGAGCCGATAGCCAGCAGCATCCTGGCTTCCCCGGCGGAGTTGCCGAGGATTTCGCAACCCGTGGCGCAATGGCTCTTCCTCGGACTGCAGCTGATGTACGTGGGCTTCTATGTGGGGGCGCTGGCCAATCTTGGTGAGATTGAGGAACTCTTTGCTCTGCTGGCGAGGCCCTCGGTCGCCCTGATTGTGCTGATCGTGACGGCGGCTCTGCTCATTCCGGTGCGCGCGTTTGTGATCACCGGGGTCGTGCTGCATGCGCCTGCGCTACGCAGGAACTTCCTGAAGCTCTGGGGTTTTTTGCTGCCGCTGGACGAATTGTGGGCACTGGCACCTTTTCTTCTGCTGCACCACATCAACTTCGGGTTGGCGCTGGCGTGCACCGCCCTGCTGGCCTGGTCGCCATTCGTGCAGCGTTCGCTCGTTCTGATGGGAGCCGGCGCTCCGCAGCGGCAGCCCTCCGCTTCCCTGCGGTGATGGCAACGGCGGCTACTTCTTTTTGTCCTGCTTCTTCTCCGGTTTTGGCCGGCTACTGACGGGCGGCAGATCGTAAATCTCAATGGCGCCGCGTCGCAGAATGGCAAATCGCCGGCCGTCGGGAGTGAGCGCGACATTCTGGCCGGCGCTCAGAACAGGCGTTGCATCGCGAACCAGCACCAGCTTGCCGGATTCAGTGTCGTATACCCCGGCGAGTTGCTGCGAGATGTCCTCCTGATCCAGGGCGTCGAAGGAACTGATCGGGTGCGTCACCTGGATAGACTCGTATGTGAACCGGCTGCCATTCTCGGCGAAATCGAACCATCCCCAAACGTAGCGGCTGCCCCAGCGGTCCTGCCAGAGCTCCCGCCCATCGGTGGTGACGGCAAGAACCGGCCGGTCTGAGTCCGTTTGATAGCAGCCGATCACCAGCACAACGCCGGCGCTGACCGGCTGAACGGTCGGGCGGCAGTTGGACTTGACCTCCGCGAAGATGCGCGGCTTGCCGTCGAATGGGACGACGCGGGCGACCCACGTGCCCAGTTGTTTCCCTTCAAGGACGTCGGCGATGCCATCGCCCAGCAAGGGGACGTGTACCGCGCCTTTCGCATCGGTTATGACAAGCGCGTGGTCCGATCCCGGCGTCACGATTTCCACCTTGACAGGTTTGGGCACATCCGGCCCCTCACTCGACTCGAGGGAAGGACCGGGATGCGGCGGCTCGTCCTGCTCGATGACCACGCGCGAGCGGTCGGGAGCGACCTGGATATTCCGCAGAGGCGTATCGAAGGAGAGATACGGATTCAGGTTCAGGGAGTCGTCGGTCAGGAAGAGGCGATCGCGGACGCGGATCAGAAATTTGCCGCCGATCCACGGCCACATGTACTGGGCGCGGTCGTGCATGCGCCACTGCGCCTGGCGGACCACCTGGCCCGTATGGGCATCGAGCACCACCGCCCGGATTTCCTGGTCGTCATCGTCCCCCTGATCGCTGGGAAGACGACGCAGCAGCCCGCCAACGCGGAAGGTAAAAAGCAGATGGTCGTCGTCAAAAAAGCCGAGCGACGCAGAGGACATGCGGTATGTCAGGTAAAAGGCGCTGGGAGCGGAGAAACCGAGGGGATCGACGGGGATGCGCAGCGCGGGCTCCAGATCAGCGGGGTCCTGCGGCGCCTTTTCGGCGCGAGCCGCCGGCACCAGAACCAATCCTGCGATCGCCAGACCCGTCAGCCACCATGCCCGATTCATCGTTTCCCTGGTCCCATTCTCCGCATCGGACACGGCGCGAGCAAATCCTTCAGCAGTATCCACTCCTATAATTTGACGTTGCAGGCGAATGTGCGTATAAAACTTTGATCGTAGCCGCATTCGGAGTGGCAGCACATCCGTTTACCATATCCGGAGCAACCAATCCTATGGCCCGCATGCAGGAAGCTCGCGATTCATCCACAGCTCGCCGGACTCCCCGACCGGCAGCAGCCAGCTCGCGCTCCGCAAGCGAAGGCGCGCAGGCACGGCTCCTCCAGGAATACCAGAACGCGCTGCAGCAGATGCAGGAAGGCAAATTTGAAAAGGCCCGCGTGATCCTGGAAAAAATTGTCCCGGACGCCCCGCCGGAAATTCTGGAGCGCGCACGGGTCTACCTGACGGTTTGCGAGCGGAACAGCCGCTCTTCGGAGCGGAAATTCAGCACGCCGGAGGAGCAGTACGATTACGCTGTTTCGCTGCTGAATGCCGGGTCTTTCGAGGATGCCCGCGATCAGTTCGAGGCGATCCTCGCCCAGTCGCCGCAGGCCGACTTCGCCCACTACGGCATGGCTCTGCTGAGCAGCATGACCGGGCAGGCGGAGGAGGCCCTCGAGCATCTCTCGCGGGCCATCGAGATCAATCCGGCCAACCGCATCCAGGCGAGGAGCGATCCGGATTTCATTGATATGGCAGATGATCCGCGCTTCACGGAACTTCTTTACCCTGAAATGGGCTAACGGCTTCCCTGCCCTGCCTCGCGGTTTAGACTCATATATGGAAGTCTGTATCTGAAATCGTGAGATCTTCAGCCACGAATACCGTTCAACCGCCTGGAGTGCGGGTTGTCGCAATCGGCGGAGGAACCGGCCTCTCAACCCTGCTGCGCGGCCTCAAACAGCGGGTGCCGCACGCTGCCGGACTGCTGGCGGTGCCACCGAAAGCTCCCCTGATCGCGGACCTCTCTGCCGTTGTGACGGTGACCGACGACGGCGGATCGAGCGGGCGCCTGCGACGCGACTTCAACATGCTGCCGCCCGGCGACCTGCGCAACTGCATGGTCGCGCTCTCGGAAGACGAGGGACTTATCTCGCGGCTCTTCCGGCATCGCTTCAGCCGTGGCGAAGACCTGGGCGGACATAACTTCGGCAATCTGTTCATCGCCGCCCTGACGGAGATGACCGGCGACTTTGGCCAGGCGATCAAACTGGCGGCGGAGATTCTCGCGACTCGCGGGCACATCTATCCCGCGACCCAGTCGAACGTCACCCTGGCCGCTCGTATGGACGATGGATCGACGGTTTTTGGCGAGACGCAGATTACCGGGAGCCGGCACCGGATCGTTGAACTCATCCTGGAGCCCCCTGACCCGCCACCTCCGCCGGAGACCCTGGAGGCGATTGCGGCCGCCGACCTGATCACGCTGGGCCCGGGCTCGCTCTACACCAGCATCATCACCAACCTGCTGGTGCAGGGCATTCCTGAGGCTCTGGGCGGGGCTCGGGGCACTCGCGTGTTCGTCTGCAATCTGATGACGCAGGCGAACGAGAGCCTGCACCTCACGGCTTCGCAGCACATTGAGAAGATCTATGAGCACGCCGGCCAGCCAATCTTCGACTATGCCCTCGTGAACACCGCGCCGGTTTCGGCGGCCGTGCGCGAACGATACGCCGCCGAAGGAGCCGAAGTGACCATTGCCGACGTGGAGAAGATCGAGGCGATGGGAATCCAGGTGGTGACCGGAAATTTCGCCGCTGAGGGCGACGTGCTGCGCCACGCGGCCGATCGCGTGACCGACGCAGTGCTTGCTCTGCCGATGCGCGCCGGCAGCGCGGTGCCCGCGCGCTAGGCCTGTTCGCGGATTCCGACGAGCGTCTCCCCGCCGGCGGTTTTCTTCAGCTGACCGCAGGCGGCGTAGATATCCCGTCCGCGCGGACGCCGGATGAACGCCGGGACGCCCTGCTCCCGCAGCCGCTGCTGGAAAGCGGCGACGTCTGCGGGCCGCGGCATCGTGAACGGCACGTCGGGCCCCGGATTCCAGGCGATCAGATTCACTTTGGCCGGGAAATTGGCGCGGCGGATGAGCCTCACCACTTCGTCGGCGTGCTCGCGCTGATCGTTCACGCCACCCAGCAGCACGTATTCAAAGGTGACGCGCTCACGCGGGCGCAGCGGGACCTTGCGGACGGCATCGATCACCTGGGCGATGTCCCACTTGCGCGTGATGGGCATGACGGCTTCGCGAACCGTGTCGTTGGGCGCATTCAGCGAAATCGCCAGCCGCGGACGGATCGGCTCCTGGGCAAAGCGCAAAATGCCCGGCACGATACCTGAGGTGGAGACGGTCATGCGCGATTCGGGAATGCCCATCTCATCCACCAGCAGGCGCACGGCAGCCATGAAGGCGTCGTAGTTGAGGAAGGGCTCGCCCATGCCCATGAACACCAGGTTCAGGCGATCGCGGCCTGGCTCGACGCTATGCCGGTTGAGGACCGCTGCAACCTGACCGGCAATTTCCCCCGCCGACAGATTGCGGATGATGCCCAGTCGCGCAGTCAGGCAGAACTGGCAATTGACCGCGCAGCCGATCTGGCTGGAGACGCAGATGGTGGCCCGCGACCATGCCGCGGGATCAGCCGGGCTGTCCTCGTCATCCTGCGGCGACTCGTCTCCTTCGGGCATCCAGACGGTCTCGACGGTCTGGCCATCGTCGCCGGCGATCAGGTAGCGTTCCGTGCCGTCGACGGAGCGAAAGGTCTCAAGGATGCGGGGTAATCCGACCTGAAAACCGGCGGAGGCGACCTTTTCGCGCAGCTCTTTGGGCCAGGTGGTGACCTGGTCGAGGCTCTCGACGCGCTGCTGGTAAAGGGCGGTTTCCAGCTGCCGGATACGGTACGGAGCTAAGGAGAATTCTTGCAGAACTGTGCCAAGTTGCTGATTCGAAAGGCCAAAAAGTCTTTCACCATCGGGCCCTCCGGAAGCGTCTAAGATGTTGGAAAGCGGTTCCCCTCCGGACGCAGTCATTCAATCCGAGAATAGCGCATCTATCAACGGGCGACCTGCCGGAGTGGATGGACGTGTATGAACAACGAACGAAATATCCGCAGAACAGTTCTTCCCAGTGGACTGATTGTGCTGACCGAACGCATGGAGCATGTGCGCTCCGTGGCCATGGGCGTGTGGATGCGCGCCGGTTCGCGTCATGAGATCCCCGAACTGAACGGCATCTCGCACTTCGTCGAGCACATGGTATTCAAAGGCACCAAGTCACGCTCGGCGCAGCGCATCGCGCGCGAGGTGGATGCTATTGGCGGCAATCTGGACGCGTTCACTGGCAAGGAGACGGTCTGCTTTAACGTGAAGGTGCTCGATGAGCACGTGCCTACGGCGCTCGATGTTCTGTCCGACCTGATTCTCAATCCGGTTTTCGCGATCGAAGAAATTGCCCGCGAGCGCGGCGTGATTCTTGAAGAGATCAAGATGGACGAGGACAATCCCGACACCCTGGTCCATGAGATTTTCACGCAGAGCTTCTGGAAGGATCACCCGCTGGGTAAGCCGATCCTCGGCACGCGCGAGACGGTGCGGAGCTTTGAGCAGAACACGCTGTTGCGCTTCTTCGAGCAGCGATTCCTGGCCGGAAACATGATCTTCTCCGCCGCGGGGAACCTGGAGCACGACAGCTTTGTGGAACTCGTCGCGAAGCATTTCGGCTCGCTCTCGCCGGGAGCAATTTCGAGCGACACGGTTGCCCCTACGGTGACCTCACGCATCAATCTGCGCAACAAGAAGTCACTGGAGCAGGTGCAGCTTTGTCTCGGCGTGCCCGCGCCTCCGGTTGCCGACGAGTCGCGCTACACGACGCTGCTGTTGAACACGCTGCTGGGCGGCGGGATGAGCTCGCGGCTGTTCCAGACCGTCCGTGAAGAACGCGGCCTGGTTTACGCCATCTACAGCGACCTGAACCCGTATCGGGACACCGGCTCGCTGTGCGTGTACGCCGGGACCTCGTCCGATCGCGCGCTGCAGGTCATCGATTTGATCATGGAGGAATTCCGCCGGCTGAAAACCGAGCCGCTGCAGCCGGACGAACTGCGCCGCGCCAAGGATCAGCTGAAGGGCAATCTGCTGCTGTCCCTCGAAAGCTCCATGTCGCGGATGTCGAACCTGGCGCGCCAGCAAATGTATTTCGAACGCTTCTTCGGGCTCGAGGAGATTCTCTCGAAGGTGGAAGACGTGACGGAGGAGCAGGTGATGGCCATGGCGACCGAGCTGTTCCAGCCGGAGAGAGTCGCCGTCACGCTGCTGGGCCGGCTGGATGGCCTGCGCCTCACGCGCAGCCGCTTCGAGTGCTAGCTGCACCGTTACTGGTCGCGTTCGAGAATCGCAGCAAAGAATCCATCGCAGGGATGCACGCCAGGAATGGTGCGCAGGAAATCGCCGTCTGTCGCGCTGCCCAGCAACTGGCGACCTGCGGGCGTGAGCACGCCTGAAGCTTCCAGCCGGTCGAGGATGTCTGCGACGGGGATCAGCCGAAGTCCGCTCGTCTGCTGCAGAGTCATTTCGACGACCTTTTCATTCTCTTCCGGCTCGAGCGAGCAGGTGGAATAGACGAGACGTCCACCGGGCGCAAGTCCGGCCAGCGCGGCTCGCACGATGGCAAACTGCCGCGTCTGCTGCCGCTTCAGCTCTGCCGCTTCGACGCGCAGGCGGATTTCGGGATTTCGAGCCATGGTTCCGGTGCCGCTGCAGGGTACGTCGCAGAGGATGAGGCTGTACTCGGGCTTGAGCTGGAGCGTCGCGGCGTCTGCAACTTTGAATCGGATCGCTGTGCGGAGTGGGGCAGGTATGATCCTCCGCATCTCCGCCAAACGCCGGCGGCTCACGTCGAGAGCGGTGATGTGAGCGGCGGGCAGGCGCTCGGCGAGAACAGCCGTCTTGCCTCCCGGAGCAGCACAGGTGTCCAGCACGCGCTCCGGAGCGGAACTCGCGGCTGCGGCGATCTCCGCGACGAGCTGCGATGCTTCGTCCTGCACGCGGGCCTGGTCGGATCGGAGCGGGGCGCTGGGGTCGCCACCCATCAGACGGCGAGCTCTGCTGAGGAAGGCGCCGGGCTGCAGTTCAAGTCCGGGCAGAGACACGTCGCCTTCCGCGTCGACGCGCAGGGTGACGGCAGCCGGTTCCTGATCCCAGCGGCAGATGGCCTCGGCATGCTGTAGCCCGTATCGCAGCGCCCAGCGCTCGACCATCCACGCGGGATGCGCCCACGCGGCGGCAAGGTCCGCCGGACAGCCAAGCCGAGCGGGAGCTTCCCACCGTGGCTGAGCAGCAACCTTGCGCAGAATGGCATTGACCATCCCCGCCGCGCCGCGTTCACTTCCCTGCTTCACGAGTTCCACGGCGTCGTTAACCACAGCATGGGCGGGCAGACGGTCCAGATGGAGCAGCTGATACGCGCCCATGCGCAGCGTGACAGCGGTCTCCGGAGCGAGCTTCATCTTCGGACGCGAGAGCAGCGGCCGAATGCGCGCATCGAGCGCCAGCTGCCAACGCAGCGTGCCAAGAACCAGCGTCGTAGTCAGGTTGCGATCCTGCGCGGAGAGCGCATCCACCTCGGGCGAGCGCAGCAGCTCATCGCTGTGCGCGTCGGTCGTGGCAACGTTTAGCAGGATGCGAAAAGCAGCACGGCGCGCCGGAGCGATCATCGTCCGATCACCCCAGCCGCGTGCCGGATTCGAGAGCGTGCCCGCGCAGGAATTCGCCGGCGCTCATCCGCCGCTTTCCTTCGAGCTGCACTTCGACCAGCTCAATCCAGGTGCCTTCCCCGCATGCCGCGAAGATTGTTCCCTGCTGGACGGCAACGGTTCCTGGCTCCGCGATGCGCACTCCCAATTCTGTCGGCAGCAGCCGATGAACGGCGAGCTTTTTGCCGTTGAGCATCGTCCACGCGCCCGGCCAGGGCTGGAAGCCTCGCCACCGGTTGTAGAGGGTCATCGCCGGGCGGGTGAAGTCCATGCGGCCATCCTCACGCGTGAGGATCGGCGCCTGCGTGGCCCTGGAATGATCCTGCGAACGCGGGGTGATGCTGCCGGCCTCGAGGCCCCGCAGCGTCTCCATCATCAGATCGGCCCCCATTTCGGCGAGCAGCGGAAACACATCGACGGAGGTCATGTCCGGGGCCAGCGGCATCTCGCGTTGCAGAAGAATGTCGCCCGTGTCGAGCCCCTCATCCAGACGCATCGTCGTTGCGCCGGTGGCCGGCTCACCGTTGGCGATGGCCCACTGAATGGGCGCGGCGCCACGGTACTTCGGCAGCAGCGAGCCGTGCAGGTTGATGTTGCCGAGGCGCGGCATATCGAGCATCCAGCGCGGGATGATCCGGCCGTAGGCGACGACCAGGATTGCGTCGGGGCGAATCGCCTCCAGTTGCGCGCGGAACTCGGGATTGTTTTTGATCTTCTCCGGCTGGGTGAACGGCAGCCCGGCTTCGATGGCGACGGTCTTTACCGGTGGCGCAGTCAGCGTCTGCTCGCGCCCGACGGGACGGTCAGGCTGCGTGACGACCAGGGCAACATCGTAGCCTGCGCGCATGGCCAGCTTCAGTGTGGGCACGGCAAATGCCGGAGTCCCGCAGAAGACCAGCTTCATTTCCACTCGCCGGTTTTCTGCAGCTTACGAATTTTGCGCAGGATGAGGTCGCGCTTGAGCGCGCTCAGGCGCCACAGGAACAGAATGCCGTCGAGGTGATCGATCTCATGCTGGAAGGCGCGAGCCAGCAGTTCGGTGCCTTCCATCTCAAACCACTCACCCTGCAGGTTCTGCGCGCGCACCTTCACCTTCGCCGCGCGCGAGACCTTCTCGCGGACATCGGGCAGGCTGAGGCAGCCCTCTTCCGCCACCTGCCTGCCTTCTTTGTGAACGATCTCGGGATTAACGAGGACGATTTTGTCGTCAGGGTTTTCCTTGTTGCTCAGGTCGATGACGGTGAGGCGCTTCGACAGCCCGATTTGCGGCGCGGCGAGGCCGATGCCCTGCGCCCTGTACATGGACTCGAACATATCTTCGGCCAGGGTGCGGAGCTCCTCATTGAAGTCCGTGATCTTCTCCGTCGGCCGCTGGAGGATGGGGTCCGGATATTTGACGATGTCCAGAATCATTGCGAAAAACAGCAGGTAGCCCGTAGCGCGTAGCGAGCGGGAACCGCTTAGTAACTCCTGATTTGTTCTGCGTAACCGTCGTAGTTACGTTTGATTTCCTTCAGCGAATCACCGCCGAACTTTTCGAGCACTACCCGCGCAATCGTCAGCGCGACCATGGCTTCCGCGGCTACTCCGGCCGCCGGGACGACGCAAACGTCGCTGCGCTCGTAGGCAGCCTTCGTCTCTTCCCGAGTGTCGAAGCGCACGGACTGCAGCGGACGTCGCAGCGTCGAGATCGGCTTCAGGTACCCGCGTACTACGATGTCTTCGCCGTTACTGATGCCGCCTTCGAGGCCGCCGGCATTGTTGTGCTCGCGCGTGAAGCGCGTGTGCTTCCCGTTCTTCAGCTCATCGGCATAGCCGATAGCGTCGTGCACCTCGGATCCCAGCGACTCGGCTGCCGTTACGCCGCGGCCGATCTCCACCGCCTTTACGGCCTGCAGCGACATCACTGCCTGGGCGAGCAGCCCATCGAGGCGCTCATCCCAGTTGGCGCAGGTGCCCAGGCCGGGCGGCAGGCCGTGAACCACGACTTCAAAAACCCCGCCGACGGTATCCCCGGTGCGCAGCACGGCGTCCACTTCGGCCTTCATACGCTGCTCGGCGTCGGGATCGGCACAGTTCAGCAACACCTCGTTTTTCTCTCGGAGGGCGGCAATCTCGTCCCAGGAGGCGTCACGCTCCAGTTCCGCAGCGCCCACCCGGATCACGTGACTGGCAACGTCGATGCCGAGTTGCAACAGCAACTGCTTTGCGACCGCCCCGGCAGCGACGCGGGCCGTGGATTCGCGGGCCGAGGCGCGTTCGAGGACGTAGCGGGCGTCCGGAAAATCCCATTTCAGGGCTCCGGCCAGGTCGGCATGTCCAGGACGCGGCGAGGCAACGGCCTTGTGCTTCGCGGGATCGCCTGCGCCGACGGGCAGCACCTCCGTCCAGTTCTTCCAGTCGCGATTCTCGATCTGAATGGCGATGGGCGAGCCGATGGTCTTGCCGTGCCGGACCCCACTCAGAAAATGTGCCGTGTCCGTCTCGATCCGCATGCGGCCGCCGCGGCCGTAGCCCTGCTGGCGCCGCCAGAGTTCGCGGTTAACGGCATCGGTATCGATGGGAACGCCGGCAGGCATGCCGGAGACGAGCGCCACCAGGGCCTCGCCGTGCGACTCGCCGGCGGTGGAGAAACGCAGCATCTTCTTTCAGGGTCCAGCTCTAATTGTAGATGAATCAGGCGTTTATTAGGTCGCAAGCCAGGCGTACTGCTTCTCGGTGAGGGGAACTACCGAGAGCCGTCCCTGTTTGAGCAACGGAGAGCTGGAAAAGATGGTCTCGGCCTTGATTTCCGCCAGGCTCCGCGGCGTTTTGGTCCGCCGCACGAACTTGAGCCGCACAACCGGATTCTTGCCGTCAGTCGCATCGACGGACACGACCTTAGCAATCCCAACCGAGCTACGCTCCGTGCCGGTGTGGTAGATCACTGTCATTTCGCCGCGCCTCATGCCGGCCAGCATTTTGACGGCCTGAGGGTTCGACACGCCATCCCACACCGTCTCTCCGTCGCGCTCCAGATCGCCGATGGAATAGGCGTCCGGCTCAGTCTTCAAAAGGTAAGGCATGGTTCGGTTCCTCCTCCGGCTGTTCCGGCTCAGGGGATTCAATGGGCTGGGTCCCGAGGCCCTCCTGCTGCAGGTACGCCTGCGTGTTCAGCAGCGGCCGTTCCATGGAGCGGACCCACTCCGTCAACTCAGCGCCGGAGCGGCCGTTCGCCTCCGCACGGCGAAATTCGCCGCTGGTCGTTTGCATCTTGGCATCCAGATCGTCGAGGTAATGCAGCACGATCGCTTCGGGCGTCATGGGCAGCTTGGGAGATCCGAACTCGTACTTACCATGGTGGCTGAGCACCAGATGCTCGACCAGGATGCGCTTGGCGGCCGGGAAATCGGGAATGGCGGCAATCTTCTCCTCGATCATGCCAATACCGATGGTGATGTGCCCGAGAAGCTGCCCCTCGAGCGTGTAGTCGAAGCCGGTGCCCCAGCGCAGTTCGCGCAGCTTGCCGATGTCGTGCAGGAGCACGCCGGTCAGTAGCAGGTCGCGATTGACGCCGGTATAGTGGCGTGCCGCCAGATCGCAGATACCCATCAGCGAGAGGATGTGCTCGAGCAGCCCGCCAATCCAGGCATGATGCAGGCCCTTGGCTGCGGGAGCATCGCGCAGATCGGCGGCGATCTCCTTGTCGGACAGAAAGCCTTCGAGCAGCGCTTTCAGGTGAGGATCGGTGAAGCTGGCTACCCAGCCCTGCAGCTCCTGCCACATGGCATCGACATCGCGCTCTGTGTGCGGGACGAAGTCGGCCAGCGTGTACCGTGCGCCATCGCGATCGTCAGCCCGGCGAATCTTCTCAACTTTGATTTGCAGCTTCTCGTTGAAGCGGCAGACCTGCCCCCGGAGCGCGACCACATCGCCAGACTCGAAGGGCTGAACCTCGGCATCGTCCCAGGCCCGCGCTTCGATTTGTCCCGTGCGGTCGCACAGGGTGAGAGCCAGGTAGGGCGCTCCATTTCTGGTGGAGCGCGGCTGCTTCACGGCCGCCGCAAAATACCCGGCGATGCTTTGGTTCTCGCGGCTCGCCAGATCGGCAACCATTAGCTCTTTCATCGATGTGCTGAAACCTGGCTATTGCTGCGGCTGTACCGGCGCGCTGGCCGGCGCTCCTGAGGGCGCAGGCGCAGGAGCGTTCTGCGGGTTGTTCTGCTGCTGCTGATCCTGTGTCTTGTCCCTGTCGTGGATGCGGCGCTTCGGACCGCTCTTCGCCGGGTTCGCCTTCTTCACCTTGGTCGTGTCGCCGCGCAGCCCGAGTGCAGCCGCCTGACGCTGGTCCTGCGCTTTCTCTTCAGCGGTCTGAGTCGGCGGAACAAACTTCTGGTGATGTGTCGCAGCCCACTCCTGCTTCTTCTGCTGCTCGCGCTTCTGTTTCGGCTCTTTCAGCCGATCGCTGTAGCGGGTCTTTTTCTTGTCCGTCGTATCAGTCGTATCGGCGGGAGTCGTTGCCGCCGCCACTGCCGGCGAGATGCCAGACTGGTTAATGGCGAGTTGCTGCGGAGCGGGTGCATTGGCGCCGGCATCCACCTCACGCGTCTCGCCGGTCGGCAGCGTTTCACGCGGAGCCTGACCGTACCGGATCTTTTCCTTCTTGCCGGGTTTCTGCGTGCCGAGGGTGGCTACCTGGTTTTTGTCCTTGCTCGAATTGACTTTGTCCAGTGTCGGAACGCCCGCGGGTGCGGAGGAAGCCGCGGAGGCAGTCTGCACCTTGCCGGCATTGCGTCCACGACCCGGACGCCCGGTGTAGCGAGCGCGCGCCACGTGCTTCTTCTTCTTCGGCTGCGGCGGAACGTACGCGCTCTGGATGAACTTCAGCTCGTTGGGACTCGCTCCGGAATCGACGTAGCCGGGGCGGATATCGATGTAGGCCTGATCGCGCAGCGTGGTCAGGTATTGCCGCAGCGCCGGCTCCATTTTCGACATGCCGACTTGTTCCTGGATCTGGTTCTGCACATCCTCGACAGGCGCAACCCCGCCCTTCTCGTGTGCCGTCACCTGCAGAATCAGCCAACCCTGCCGCGTGCGGATAGGCTGCGTGTACTGTCCGGGCTGCAGGTCGAAGGTGGCGTCCTCCATCACCTTGGGCAGGTCGCCACGCTTGTAATCGCCCAGGCGGCCACCCTCCTGCGCGGTCGGCCCTGTGGAGTCAGCCTTGGCGAGGGTCGCGAAGTCGCCGCCGGCCTTCAGACGGCTTTCGACGTCGTCGGCCTTCTTCTCGGCTTCTGCTACCTGTGCCGCGTCATCGGGGTTCGGCGTGGCAATCAGGATCTCGTTCAGCTTGACGGACTCCGGACGCTGGAACTCCTGCGGGTGCGACTTGTAATACGCCTCAATCTCCGAGGGAGCGATCTGGATGTGCGAGCCGACCTCCTGTGAAATCACCTGCTGCGTGATCACGCCCTCGCGGATCTGCTCCTTGAAATCTTCATAGGAGATGCCCTGCGACTCAACCGCCTTCTGCAGATCCTCCATGGACTCGAGGTGGTTCTGTTTGCGGATTTCATCGAGGCGCTTCACCACCTCCGTCTCGCCGGTAACGCCGAGCTGCTTGCCCTGCGAGAGCAGAAGCTGCCGGTCGATCAGCGAACGCAGCAGGTCGCGGCGCTGCTCCATGACCTGCTGCTCGGTCCAGTTCTGCTGCCGGGCTTCCTGCTGCAGTTCCTGCTCGGCGCGCTGGTAGTCGGACTTGCTGATGACCTGATCGTTCACGCGCGCGATGATTTCCTCGACGACGCTGCCGGAGTAGGCGGAGGTCCGGTCTGTGGAATCTGCCAGGGAACCGACCCGCTGGGCGGCAACGGGAGCGACGGAGACTGCCAGGCCGGCAAGCAGCATGGCGGGGAGTGGCGGAACGCGAAGCATCATAGGGTTTTACGTCTCAGGCGCGCCAGCGGTCCGAAGCCATGAAAACGCCGGTTCGCGGCCCCTTCGTGTTGCTTCGTCTCGTGTGCTGGCGCTTGGCTCATTGTACAGCGCGGAGAGTGCGGCGCGCTGCCTGCCGGGCTTGCAAGCAATCCTCGGCCCTCAGCTACTTAGACGATCCCGGAAGCGAAACGCGGGCGTCCGGCACCCATCGATTTCCGCAGGTTGGGAACCTACTTGCAGACGGCGTCCAGCTGCTTCGAGTAGTCGATGTGCTTCGGCAGCGGCCAATGTTTGGCGCCCATGGCTTCCTCCAGCGTGTCGGGGCCGGGTAGCACCCTGGGATCCATGTCGTACTTGTAGAAGGGATCCTGCTCGGCCTGCTGCAAGGGAACAAAGACGATGCCGTGCCGCTTGTACATCGCCAGCAGGCGCGGCAGCATGTGCGCATCAAATGCGCCAATGTGCATCAGCAGCACGTATGGGATGTCGTGGCCGTAGAGCTTCTTCGACATCAGGTGGTCGTAGCGGAGGTTCTGCGCGGCAGCGCGCAGGTAAGTAGTCTCCAGCCAGGCCACAGCTTTCGTGTCGCCCTTTTGCACGCAGCGCGCATAGGGCTCGTTCCACTCGTAGTCGGCAAAGCTCATGGTCACGCCGGCAATTTTGTACTGGTGCTGCGCCAGCCAGGCACGCACCCCCATTCTTTTCTCCGGTGTGTCTCCTTCCGCCAAATAGGGATAACGGAGCCAGCGCCAGTCACCGCTGTCCATGTGCTGCGCGAGGAGCTGCTCGTTGTGGCCGATGTCCTGCTCGAATTCCTGGGTCGAGTGCTGGTTCAGGTTCATGTGCGTCCAGGTGTGGTTCCCAAGCAGATTGCCGGCGCTGCGCCACGCATTGAGCACCGCGGCCGTGTCCGGCTGCAGCTCAACGATCGAGCCATTCACGAAGCCGTACGTAGGTGGAACCTGCGCCCGATGCAGCGCCTCGATCACCTGTTTTGCCACCTCAATGCGCGTGACCCTGGGCGGAAGCGGGCCGTGAGCCGGCAGATCGTCGAATGTGATTGCGACTTGTTGCGCGTCGGCGGTCACCGTCGCGCCCAGAATCCCCACCAAAACAACAAGACCGGCAAAGCATCCAAAGAACCCGCGGAACCCCACCTTCATCATTTCTCCTCGTCCATAGGCGCCGGCAGAGTCCGGCAATAGCGCACAGACCGCCGATTGTGTGATGTTGAAATCCACCGAGGCAAAAGAAAATTGTGTGAAGTACGCAGGGTTGCCGGTTACGTGGAAAAAGTGCCGTCCCCCGTCAGTGGCATGGAGCGCAGCCGCTTCCCTGTTGCTGCAAAGACTGCATTGGCAACAGCGGGAGCGACGGCGACGATCGGCGTCTCGCCAGCGCCGGCCGACGGCAGATCTTTGCGGTCAATGAGGAACACTTCGATCTGCGGCGTATCGCGGAAGCGCGGCACTCTGTAATCGGCGAAGTGCGGATTCAGGATCTTCCCATTGGCAAACTGAATGTGCTCAAAGAGTGCCCCGCCGATGCCCATCACCATGGCGCCCATGTTCTGATTGCGGAGGCCGTCGGGATTGACGATGGCTCCGCATTCCCACGCCTGCACGATGCGGCGGATGCGAATGTGATTGCCGGACAGGATTTCCACTTCGGCGCAAGCCGCAACGTGCCCGCCCTTCTCAATGCCTCCGGCAATGCCGAAGCCGCGCTCGGAAGTGGACGGAGTCTTGCCCCATCCGAATTTCTCCGCCGCCGTCGTGAACACGGCGCGCAGGCGGTCATTCGTAATATTCTTCAGCCGGAACTGCAGCGGATCCATGGAGAGCTGATGCGCCATCTCGTCCATGGCGGATTCGCGCGCAAAGTGGTTGGCCGTCGCCGCCAGTCCGCGATACGAGCCCTGCACCAGCGGCGGCGACTGCACCTCGTGATACTGCACGTGCTTCTCAGGTACCGCATACGGCGTGTCAACGCCGGAAGGGCCGGAGTTGAAGTTGTCGTGCTTCCAGCCGACGAGTGTGCCGTCGCGTTTCGCCCCGGCGCGGATGGTAATGACGCCGGCAGGACGAAAATACGCCCAGGTGAATTCCTCTTCGCGCGTCCAGATCAGCTTCACCGGCTTGCCGGCGGCCTTGGCCAGGCGCGCCGCTTCGATTGCGCATTCGCCCGTGTGCTTGCCACCGTATCCGCTGCCCATGTCGGGCATGATGACGCGCACCTGATCTTCTGAAAGCCGAAACGCCTTCATCAACTCGTCGCGAACACCGAACGGCCGCTGGGTACCGGTCCAGACCGTGAGCTTCGGGCCGGAGCCTTCGGTGCTCCACTCTGCTACCGCAGCGCGCGGCTCCAGCGGCGCATGCTGAATGTAGGCGACGGTGTACTCCGTATTGAGCTGAACTTCGGCGCTGCCGATCAGATCGTCGACTTTACCCGGGGCCGGTGCGGCAGCAGCGTGGCTGCGCAGATATTCGAAGAGCTCGCGATTGGAGATTTGCTGCGGAACGTTCCACTGCGCGCGAATCTTCGCCAACGCCTGATCGGCGGTCCACACGTCAGGCGCGACCACGCCAATGAAATCACCATCGCGGATCACCTGAACACCGGAAATCTTCTCCGCTGCGGAGGTGTCGGCGGAAACCAGCGTCGCGTTGAAGCCGCTCGGGCGAACCACTTTGCCGAACAGCATGCCTGGGCGGGAAATGTCAGAAGGGTACTTGTGAGTCCCGGTGACGAACTGGCGGCCGTTCACCTTGGGCACAGGCGTTCCGGCAATTTTCCATTCGGTTGCGGGACTGAGCGGCGGATCGCCGGCGACGGTGCGCGTCAGCTTTTCTCCGCGGGTGATTTCACCGTACTGCAGCGAATTGCCCGTCTTCGGATTCGTGACTCTGCCGGCCTCCGCAGTCAATGCCGAAGGGTCGACATTCCAGAGCTGAGCAGCGGCTTCAATGAGCATCTGCCGCGCAGCCATGGCCATATTGCGCAGCTGCGGTCCCATGGTCGGCGTGGAGCGGCTGCCAAAAGTACCCATGTCCCAGGGCGTGAGCGCCGTGTCGCCCATGATCATCGTGATCGAGTCGAGGGGCACCCGCAGTTCCTCTGCGACGGACTGCGCCAGGGAAGTGCGGATGTTCTGGCCAATTTCCACTTTGCCGGTGAAGACCGTCACCGCGCCGTCGGCATCGATGTGAATCCACGCGGCAACATCCTGCGGCAGCTCGTGGCGCGCGTAGCCACTGCGGCCCGATTCCTGCGCCGGCGCCGTACCGCTGAGACAAACGAGCAGTCCACCCGCGCACATGCGAAGAAAGTCACGGCGGTCCAGTTCGAAGGCGCGGACGCGATCGCGAATTTCATGCAGAGCAGCTTCTGTCATCAGCTCATCGACGCTAGACATTTTCAGACTCCTTCCTCGCCGGCTCGCCCGCGGCGCGGCGGATCGCCGCAACAATGCGCGGATACGTTCCGCAGCGGCAGACATTGCCGTTCATGGCGTCAAGAATCTGCTCATCCGATGGATGCGGGTGCTGCCGCAACAGGCTGGTGGCTGCCATGATCATCCCCGAAGTGCAGTAACCGCACTGGTACGCGCCTTCCTCAAGGAAAGCCTGCTGCACGGGGCTCAGCTTGCCGTTTGCAAGGCCCTCGACGGTGACGATCTTCGCGCCCGCAACAGCCGAGGCCGAAGTAAGGCATGAGCGCGCCGCCTCTCCATTGATCAGCACCGTGCAGGCGCCGCACTGCCCTTCGCCGCAGCCATATTTTGTGCCGGTCAGACCCAGGCGGTTCCGCAGAACCCAGAGCAGCGGCTCGTCCTCGGCAGCCCGCGCCCGCTGCTCCGAACCATTGACGTTGAAAGTCAGCTCTGCCATACATCTCTCCGCCAGCAGGATACTCCCGCGTATGCAGGACGGTCGCGGGGGCTCGCCCGGGGTTCAATTTCTGACGCCTGCCCCCGACAATTTCCTTGCGCCAGCCCTCCGGAGGGATTCATATTGGTTGCGTGGATCAACCCCAGCCCGGCGCCGTACTCGGCCACTACAAGATCATTCGTCGCCTCGGCGCAGGGGGCATGGGCGTCGTTTACGAAGCCGAAGATCTGAAGCTTGGGCGGCACGTGGCCCTCAAGCTGCTCTCCGGCGCAGGCGATCCGGCCGCTCTCGATCGGTTTTGGCGCGAGGCGCGGGCCGTCTCGGCCCTGAACCACCCCGGCATCTGCACTCTTTACGAGATCAATGAGACCGAGCTGCAGCCCTTTCTGGTGATGGAACTGCTCGAAGGGCAGAGTCTCGAACGCCACCAGGGCAGCGCCGTGCCGCTGAACCGCCTCATCGAGCTGGGCATCCAGATCGCCGATGCGCTGGAGGCAGCGCATCACAAGGGCATCCTGCACCGCGACGTGAAGCCGGCGAACATCTTCATCACGAAGACGGGCCAGGTGAAAATCCTCGACTTTGGCCTGGCGCGCTTTGAAGAAACCTCGTCGGAGATGACCGACAACGGACTCCCTGCGCGGCACATGATCACCCAGCCGGGCTCGACGCTGGGCACCATCGCCTACATGTCGCCCGAGCAGGCCCGCGGTGAAGTGCTCGACGCGCGCAGCGATGTTTTCTCTCTGGGCGTGGTGCTGTATGAGATGGCGACCGGCACGCATCCCTTCAACGGCGCCACCACCGCTATCGTCTTCGACAAGCTGCTCAATTACGTTCCGCTGACCCCGGCTTTGCTGAACACTGAGCTGCCGCCGCAGCTCGTAAGCATTCTCAGCAAGGCTCTGGAGAAGAACCGCGAGTTGCGCTACCAGTCCGCGGCAGAGCTCCGCACGGATCTATGGCGCCTGCAGCGGAGCACGGCCGGCGAGATGCCGAGTCCCCTTGCGACCGATCCATTCGCAACCCCTCAGTACGAGGGCCCGGCTCGTGTTTCCGAAGGAGGAGTTGCGGTAGTAACGGCTCCGGCTGCCACGGCAGTTTCTGCCGAACGAGCCCCGAATCCGCTCACCGCCTTCGATTCAGCCCCGGCGATCCCGTCGGTTGTCGCTGCCCTTCGCCAGGCAGCGGCCCCAGAGCCGCCAGAGCCCCCGACGAAGCGGCCAGTCCTGCCCGTGTCACTGCCCTCTTCGTTGCCGCTGTCGCCGAAGCGCATCCGCCAGGGCGTTGTGGCTTTGGCGATTGTGGCGGTGGTCATCGCCGCCGTCGCGCTTCGTCCGCGCCATCATCAGCAGCCCAGGACTTCTGCGCCTGCTCCAGCACCCGCGCAAACGCCCACGGTAACGGCGACAGCCCCGGCGCCCACTCCGGCTCCGGTAAGAACTGCTCCGGTAACAACCGCTCCACCGACGCGCGCCGTTGTTGCGAAGCCCGCACCACCGAAGGAAGCGGCCAAGCCGTCAGCCGCGCACGTCACGACGCAAAACGCGAATGTCGCGCCCGTACCCTCTGCACCGCCGAACCCGGCACAGCAGGCTCAGTCTTCGCCCACGACATCTTCGAATCCGCAGACGGCGCCAAATCCCGTTGTTACCGCTCCGACGACGCCTAAGCCAAATCCGGCGCAACCTGCGGCGCCTCCGCCTGCGGCCAGCGCTCCAGCTTTCGCGACCGTGAGCTTCCCCGCCCGTCACGAGCACGCCTTTCCGTATCTGGATGGACGTTCGTGCTCAGGAACGCTCGAGCTCAGCGCGACTCATCTCATCTTCAATTCGGATACTCATCCGATCTCGCTCACGCGGGACGACGTCACTGCCGTCGAAGGTAACGGCATCGTCGATACAGCCGGAAAACGTTATCGCTTCCAGATTGATGGCATGAGCAACAGGCAGTTGCATGACCTGCTGGCAAAGTGGTTCTCCGCCGCTGAGCCCAACTCCGCATCGAATTAGCCGATCCATTTAGGATCCGTAGTCGCCGTGGTAGATTGCGGCATGCTCCGAAACCTGCGCTGCTCCTCGCTCACCGCAGCAGTACTGATTCTCTGTACCACGCCTGTGCTGCGCGCACAGAACGACGCGGCGCTTGCCGCGAAGCTGCAAAAGAGCATCGACTCGTTCCACGGCAAGGTGTCACTCTGGGCGATCAATAAAGCAACCGGCCAGACCGTCGCCATCGATGCAGACCAGCCGGTGCCGACCGCATCGGTGATCAAGCTGGGCATCCTCTACACGGCGCTCGAGCAGATTCGCGCCGGCAAGGCGCACCTCAATGACCCGCTGACGCTGCGTCATGAGGACCAGGTTCCCGGTTCCGGTGTGCTGCTCTTCTTCGACACGCCCATGCAGCTCACGCTGAAGGACGCGCTGACCATGATGATCGCCGAGAGCGATAACACCGCGACGAATGTGGTGATCGATCATCTGGGATTGAAGACAATCGACGACCAGCTGACTGCACTCGGCATGAAAAACACGTGGCTCTACAAGAAGGTCTTTCGGCCCGCCACCGGAACCATGCCGCCGGACCAAGCGCAGTTTGGCCTGGGCAAGACCACCGCGCGCGAGATGGGCGAGTTGATGGATCGCTACGTGACGTGCGATCTGGAGCCCAATCCAATCGGCACTCCGGCGCCCGCGCCTGCCAACCCGTCGGATCAGGCGCTTTGCAATGCAGCGCTGCACATGCTGAAGGTGCAATTCTTCCGCAACAGCATTCCGCGCTACCTCGAGAAGCTCGACACCACGGAAGGAGATTCGGCCGTGGCCAACAAGACCGGAGCGCTCGATCACGTCCGCAACGATGTCGGCGCGGTTTACACGAAGCACGGGACCATCATCATCTCCGAGTTCACGCACGACAACGCGGACACCAGCTGGACTCCGGATAACGAAGCCGAGGTGCTGATGGCGAAGCTCGCGAAGCAAATCGTCGCGGCGTGGGCGCCCGGGAACTGATCAGCCGTGCGTCAGGGCGGTGATCAGGTCCCGCCACTCCGGCCATCCTCGGATAAGCTCCTCCCGCCGGCCCGATTCATAGTCCCCGTATTCGAAGCCTGGACTGACTGTGCAGCCCAGCAGGGCCAGCCTGCCGCCGGAGACGAGCCGCGATCCCTGCCAAACGCCCTGCGGCACGACAACCTGCAGTGACGCCCCCGCGGCAACATCGCTGCCCAGGACAAGGCGCCGTCCGCTGCCATCCGGGAGCAGCTGCAGCATCTCTACGGGATCGCCGAGATAAAAATGAAACACCTCGTCGGACTGCAGGCGATGCATCTTGGAGAAGCTGTTCGGCTCGAGCAGGTAATAGATCGCCGTCCCCGCGGCGCGCTCGCCGCTCCGCGCCGCGGCATAGCGCGCCGGCAGAGCGTGCCCCGGCAGGACTTCGCCTGCCCTCCACGTCTCCCGGAACCAGCCGCCCTCGCGCGGATGCGGCTGCAGATGGAGCAGCGACTTCAGTTCGTCGGCAGTGATCGGCGTGTCCATGCACGCATCGTATCGCGATCCTGCGGGAACCATGCGGCCGCGCTGGTCGTCTATCTCTCAAACAGGCGGGCTCCTCGCTCCCGCTGTGCCTCGCTCTCTCCGCACAGCTCGATCCGGGCTTGCCCAGATCGGCCGTGCAACTCGCTTTGAGGAGAGAGCCCTATGTTCGAAGACAGTCTCGTCGAGTCCACCGGCCGCATTCGCACGCGCAGCCGCCGCTACGTTGCCGGATCGTTTCTGCTGGAGGCAGCACTGGTCACCACGCTGATTCTGATCCCGTATCTCTACCCGTCGGCGCTGCCGGAGCGGTTCCTCAGTGTGCCGCTGATCGCACCGCCTCCGGCTCCTGCGCCCGTCATGGTGGCTCAGCACGGTCCAAGCGCTCCCATTTCCCACCCCGAAATGCTGATGGACACCGTGATGGCCCCGCGACGGATCCCCAACGGCATTTCCCACATCGTCGACCCCAATCCGCCCTCGCTGGTGATCGGGGGCGACTTCGGCGGGAGCGGCAGCGGCATACCGGGGGCCATCTTGCCGGGCGCGACGCCGCCCTCCGCACCCCGGGTTGAGCCGGCACGGCCCAGAGGACCGGTGCACGTCTCCGGCGGCCTCGCCGAAGGACGGCTGATCGTACCCATCCAGCCCGTTTACCCTGCGATTGCCCGCGAAGCCCACATCCAGGGAACCGTCGTCGTCGAGGCAATCATCTCCACCAGCGGCAGGATCGAGAACACGCACGTGGTGAGCGGCCCTCCCCTGCTCGTGCAGGCGGCGCTGAATGCGATCCAGCAGGCGCGCTACCGGCCGTTCCTGCTGAACAATCAGCCCATCGAGGTGGAGACAACGATCCGGGTGGTATTCACCCTGAACTGAGGCATGGCTGCCGTCGTCAGTACCGCGCGGCAGCGAAGTTCCTGAGGCCGCTGCAACCCGGCTCGCGTGACTTGCATCACCTGCCGGTGCGCGCGGCCTCGACTACCATGGAACTGTGACCGTACTGGTTTACATGGCCCCCTGGTGCCGCGACTGCCGCGAAGCAAAACGCTTTCTGGACTCCCACAACATTCCCTACACGGAGATCGATATTGAGGAGAATCCCGAGGCCGCGCAGGAGGTCTTCGCGCACACCGGCAAGTACGCGATCCCGCAGTTTGTCATCGATGGCGAGTGGGTTCAGCCGTACCGTCCCGGCCGTGGATTCCTTTACAGGGAAATGAGCGAACGCTTCGGCGTCGCCGCTCAGCCCGCCGGACGCAGCGGCGTATTCTCCTCGTTCCGCCGCTCCTGAAGCTCGCTCTCCCCCACTCTCTCCATCCGTCTCACAACAGGGTTACGCCCGATATCCAGAGCATCGCCGCGCCGGGAACTTCTGCCGGCGTGCATGCGTATTGAAGCAGCGAGCCCCGGAGAGGAGTGTGCCGTGAGTCAGACGCGAAACAAACGCAGGCGCCGCTGGTGGATCTGGGGGGCGGTCATTGTTGTTGTTCTGATCGTCGCCGGCGTCGCGGTAGCGGTGGTTCGCGGCAACGATCCGAAAATCCCGGCGGCGCGCCTGGCGAAGGTCACGCGCGGCGATATCGCCAAGTCCGTCGTGGCCACCGGCCCCATCCAGCCCATCACCAAAGTCGAAGTCAAATCCAAAGCCAGCGGCATCGTCGAGCGGCTCTATGTGGATATCAACCAGATGGTCCACAAGGGCCAGGTGCTGGCGCAGCTGGATCAGCAGGAGATTCTCGCGCAGGTCGCAGCGCAGCGCGCGCAGCTGGCGGCCGCCGAGGCGAACGTGACCACCGCGAAGGCGAACATTGCTCAGGACAAGGTCAACGCCGCCGCTCCCGACCTGCCGATGTACCAGGAAACCTACCAGCGGAACCTGAAGATGCTGCACGACGGCATCGTCTCGCAGCAGACGCTCGACAACGCGGAGCGCGATTACCTGGCGGCAAAAAATAAACGCGACAGCTCCGTCGCCCAAATCGGCGTGGACGAGGCGAAACTGCAGCAGGCCGAAGCGCAGGTACAGCAGTCCAAGGCCAATCTGGAACAGCTGAACGAGCAGCTGAGCTATACCACCCTGGTTTCGCCCATCGATGGCATGGTGCTGTCACGCGACGTCGAAGTCGGCGACGCGGTCAGCTCGATTCTGGTCCTCGGCTCTACGGCCACACTGGTCATGACCATCGGCGATATCCATCAGGTGTACGTGGATGGCAAAGTTGATGAGGCGGATATCGGCAACGTGTATCTCGGCCAGCAGGCCCGGATCCACGTCGAGTCCTTCCCCAGCAAGCTCTTCTACGGCAAGGTGACGAAGATCGCCCCGCTGGGCGTGGAGAAGGACAACGTCACCACCTTCGAAGTGCGCGTCTCCATCGACAATCCCGGCGGCGAGCTGAAGGCCAACATGACCGCCAACGCCGAGATCGTTGTGACCGAACACCACAACGCGCTCAGCGTTCCTGAACAGGCCATGACCTGGGACAACGACAAAAATGCGTTCGTTTTCGTGCCCGATCCAAAGTCCAAAGATGGCCAGAAGAAGATTCCCGTCACAGCAGGGATTTCCAACGGCAGCCGCACGGAGATTTTAGGCGGGTTGAAAGAAGGCGACACGGCTGTGCTGCAGCAATAGGCCCCGCGTAAGATGATTTCCGCAAACGAAGGAGGACCCACGATGCTCCGTTCATCCGCTTTTGCCGTAGCCGCTTTGGTTGCGCTCGCTCCGGTTGCCGCGCGCGCCGCTGATGGCACCTTTGACAAGACGCTGCACGTCAGCGGCCAGGTCATGCTCAGTGTGGCCACCGGATCCGGCTACATCCACATCTCGCCCGGCTCGGGCAACGACGTGCACATCGTCGGCCATGTGCACGCCAGCAACTGGGGCGGCTTCGGCAGCGGCTCGCCCGAAGATCGCGTGCGCGCCGTTGTCGACCGGCCTCCGATCGAGCAGACCGGCAACATCATTTCCGTTGGCAAGCATGCTGACTGGATCCACAACGTCTCGATCGACTACGACATCACCGCGCCGCGCGGCTCGCAAATTGAGGCCAGTTCCGGCTCGGGCGACCTGCGGCTCACCGACACAGGCGGCCCGCTGAAAGCCAGCACCGGATCAGGCTCGATCCAGGCCAGCGGAGCAACCGGCATGGTGGATCTGGGCACCGGATCGGGCGATGTCCGCGGCGATCTGCACGCCGCCAACGACGTGAAGGCGCATACCGGATCCGGCACGATCCGCCTGCAGGGCGTCGACGGATCGTTGTACGCGCACACCGGCTCAGGCGACATCGAAGTCGGCGGGCACCCTGGATCGAACTGGAAGCTCGAGACGGGCTCCGGAACGGTGACCATCAACTCCGGCGGAGCGCATTTCACGCTGGACGCGAGTACAGGCTCGGGTTCCGTCCACAGCGATCCACCGCTGACGACCCACGGCAGCCTCAATCGCCATCACGTGCAGGGAGACATCAATGGCGGAGGGCCGACCGTGCGCGTCTCTACCGGCTCCGGCGATATTCGCATTCACTGATACGGAGGCTAAGCAAGCCGCATCCCGCGTACGGCGGAATGCGGCTTTTCTGTCGGGACCGCTACGCGTCGAAATCGACTTCGACCGGCTCAATCAGCGGCATGAGCCAGCGGAGCAGTTCCTGGTGCGCGGGATGCGTTCCGTAGGCATCAAGAGCCTCGCGGCTGGAAAATTTCATCACGCCGCCCAGCGCGTAGCCCTGCGAACGCGGCGAGAAATTCACTCCAACCCACGTCTCTTCGAGTCCCGGAATCTTGCCCTGCAATTTTCGGATCTCAGCAATGACGCGCTGCCGCTGTTCGCCGGTCACGCCGAGCTTCCAGCGAAACGCAAACGTGTGGATGACCATGCACCCGATTCTACCGAGGCGCAGGGGGCTCAGGCCTGGGCTGGCACCGGCGCGGCCAGGCGCACATCGGCGAAGACAAACCCGTCGCGCTCGACCACCTCTCCGCTCTCGATCGGAATCATCTCCCGGAACATGGGCCCGGCGTACACAAAGCTGTGGAACTCGCCGTTTTCGCCGCACGGGTCCACGCCGGCGGGCAGGTCGCGCAGCAAATCCGCATCGAAATCCCGCCCGGCGAACTCGGCTGGCAGCTTGCGCGGATCCACGCACACGAGCCGCGCGCGCAGGCCGCTCTCGACCATCTCCCATGCGAGGCGCTGCGTCTCGACTCCCCAGACCGGAAAAACCGGCATGATGCCGGTTCCCTGCAGCCGCTCCTGGCGATAGCGGCGAACGTCTTCCAGAAACAAATCCCCAAACGCCATCGCATCGATCCCGCAGCCGAGCGCGTCATCGCAGGCCTGGCGCATCGCCGCCTCATAGTGCTCATTGGAGCAGGGCCACGGCAGCGGCACAACTCGCAGCGGAAGTCCCGCCGCCTGGGCCTGCGCCTCGACAAGCGCGCGCCGGGTGCTGTGCATCGCGACGCGGTCAAAAGCCTGATTGAAGGTGGTGAGCAGCCCGGCAATTTCGAATTCGTCTGCCCGGCGGAGGCAGTGCAGCGCCCACGCGCTGTCTTTGCCACTGCTCCACGAGAGGAGGAGTTTGCGCCTCATTCCCGTAGCCTAACGCACACATCGTAGGACGTTGCGCCAGTGAAGAACTTATTCGTTGACGGCTCGTCTTGGAGCGCTGGCGGGACGATTGATTCCGGGAGGCACGACCAGCACCGGCCCGGGTCCGCCCGTTCCAGTGCGCCGTTGCCGCTCCCGCGCGCGCAGCTTTACGCGGAGAAGCACGTTGGCGGTTTCCAGTTGTTTCAGCCGCCGGCCGGCAAAGACCAGAGCGATCCCCATGCCGATCGCTGCGCCGATCCAGCACCCCACGAGCAGGCCTACGCCAAAACGAAGCCAGGGGTGCACATCGAAGAGAGCCATACGCTTCCCCCTATCGTCTTTGGACAGGGTTTATCCCGCTCGGGTGGCCTCCGCGACGGACGCAAACTGCTTGCCGGGCAATCCTCGGAAAAAACATAAGCCGTGGCAGCTCGGCAAAGGCCGCGACTTATCTAGCCCCTGCCAGGAAAAACTGTCCCAAGGCTACGATGCGTCTGAAGGATAAAGTGGTCGGTCATCCCGGCTATATAATCTGCAATCACCCGCGGCGCTCCCTCTTCGGGAACCTCGGCGGCATAGCTCGGCGGTAACAAGCTGGGGTCGGCCATCCATGCAGAAAACAGGTCCGCGATGATCTGCTCGGCCTCGTCATGACCGCGCTCCAGGTCCTCGCAAAGATAGAGGTTTTGGTAGAGGAACTCCTTGGCTTCCCGCCGGAGGCTCTCCATGCCCGGAGAGAAGGCCGCCAGCCGGTCCGGCGCGCGGCGGATGCCCTCCAGATCGACAATGCCCTGCTCGGCCACGCGGCGGCCAACCTCGGCCACCAAATCGTCGGCTAAAGCATTCAGCATCAGCTTGATGCTCTCCTGAAGCAGCACTTTTTCAGGAGCGCCGGGGTGGCGTGATTCCAGTTTCGAGTACTGCTGCTCGAAGAGGCTGACGCCGGCCCGGATCTGTCTCAGGTTCAGGATTTCCGCTTCCACACCGTCGTCGAGGTCAGCCGTGAGGTAGGCAATCTCGTCGGCCAGATCGATCAGCTGGGCCTCCAGAGGGGGCCGCTGATCGAGGAAATACTCCTGCAGTTCCGGATGCTCTGCCTGGCTGTAATCGCGGGAGTGCTTCACGATGCCCTCGCGAACGGCGAGAGTCAGATTGAGACCGCGAAACTCAAGATGCCGATTTTCGAAGTACTCCACGATGCGCAGGGCATGCAGGTTATGGTCAAAGCGCAGGCCATAGCGGCGCAGTTCGTCATCGAGGGCGCGTTCTCCGGCATGTCCAAAGGGAGGATGCCCGATGTCATGCGCGAGGGCCAGGGCTTCGGTCAAATCCTCGTTCAGGCCCAGGGCCCGGGCAATCGTGCGGGCAATCTGCGCCACTTCCATGGTGTGGGTCAGGCGGCTGCGGAAGTGATCGGAGCCGCGTTCGGTGAAGACCTGGGTTTTGCCGGCAAGCCTGCGAAATGCGCGTGAATGGATGATCCGGCCGCAGTCGCGCTGGAATGCCGAGCGGTAGGGATGTTCCGGTTCAGGATATTGGCGCCGCGTCATCGGCCCTGCTGGCGGGACCGCACAGCCGGCGGGCAAAGCTGTGCCTGCAACCATGGGTTCAGTCTATGCTCGCTTCGCGGTTCGGCCAGCGACTCCGGTCTATTCCGGCTTGCCGGGCGACTGCGGATTGCCGGATTCCTTCGCCAGGCGAACACGCGCGCTGTCCAGCTTCTTCTGCACCTTGCTCACGTCCCCGGCATCCATGTCGGCTTGCGCGGTGTGCGCGTATTCGTTCAGCGAAAGCTCCCACTGCGCCGCGGCCTGCTTGAGGCGGCCGGTCTTCTCGTAGACGTCACCGAGGTGATCGTGCACCGTCGGGTCGGTCGCGCCGCGGGAAATCGCCCGCTGCAAATCATCTTCCGCCTGCGTGTACTGCCCGAGCCGGAAGTAGACCCAGCCCAGCGAATCCAGATACGCGTAGTTGGTCGGCTCCAGCTGCACGGCCTTGCGGATCATGGCCAGCGCCTCATTCAGGCGGACGTTGCGGTCGGCCAGCATGAAGCCGTAGTTGTTCAGGGTGAGCGCGTTATTGGGATCGGTCTCAAGGACCTTCTTAAACGCAGCTTCCGCCTCGTCGTACCGCTTGGCGCGATCCGCCATCATCGCCCGCTGGAAGGCGATCATCGTGTGATCTTCCTTCTTCGTTGCCTGCTTCTCGGCCGAATCCAGCGTGTCGGAGGCGTCCTTCCAGCGACGCAGGTCGGTATAAATCTGCGCCAACTGGTAGTACGCTTCGAGGTTCTTCGGATTGCTGTCGATGACGCCCTTCGCCATCGCGAGGCCCTGCTCCTCCTGTCCGGTATCCGCCAGCTGCCGCGCCAGCGTCAGCTTCAGGTCATCGTTCTTCGGCTGCTTCTGCACGGCCGCGCGCGCGGTATCGACCGCTTTGTCGTACTGGTGCGCTTCGCGGTAGGCTTCCACTTCCTGATTGAAGGCGTACGTCTCGTAATCCTGACCGAGCGGCGCCATCTTCTGGTATTGGGCGACCTCCTGGTCAACCTTGTTCTGTTCCTTGTAGATCTCCGCCAGATTGTCGAGGATCAGTTTGTAATTCTGCTTCTCCTCTTCGGAATACTGCCCGCTCGGATGTTCGGTCGCGGATGCCAGCTGTCCGAAGAGCTTGGCCGCCTCGTCCAGATGCCCGGCGACGTACTCGATCCGGGCCTGCTGGAACTGCAGCTTCAGCGAATCGGAGGCCAGTTCGCGCGCCTTCCTAATCGCCGCCAGCGCATCATCAAGTTTGCCGTTGCGCTCGTCAATCTCGGCAATCTGCGACCATGCATCCGGGTCCGTCGGATCGCCGGCAGCGATTTCCTTCCATGCCGACAACGCGGAATCAGCCTGGCCGGTCGCCGTCAGATCCGACGCCAACGCCCGTTCCACATCCAGATTGTCAGGCTCCATCTCCAGCGCCTTGCGGAAAGCCGCGATGGCGTCCGTCTGCTTCTTCATCAGGTCGTAAGTCATGCCGAGCTGATATTCGGTGCGCGGCGTTTGGTCGTCGTCCGGCAGCGACTTCAGCACGTCGACGGCCTTGTCCATGTTTCCCTGATCCATGTAGAAGCGGTTCGAGATCAGCGCCGTCTCTTCCGACGCTGGATCGATTCGGCGAGCCGCGGCCAGCTCATTCTCGGCCTGCGGGCCCTGATGATCGGCAGCCAGCAGGCGTGCCAGCATCAGGTGATTCTCCGCGTTGTTCGGCTGCAGTTCGACGATCTTCTGATATTCCCCGATGGCCAGCTTCAGCATTTGCCCGGAGACTTCCTGCTGCTGGCTCTGGCTGTCGCCCAGCGAGCGCAGATAAACCTCAGCAAGCAGCTTGTGCGCCTCGAGATCGCTCGGGTCCTGCTTCACGCGCTCCTGCGCCGCCACAATCGCCTCGCGAATGTGCCCGGTACGGAAATAAAGCTCGGCGAGATGGCTGTTCAGGTACTTCGACGACGGATCGGCGTTCAGCGCCATCTTGTATTCTTCGATCGCCCGCGTCGCGTACTCGGTCCGACCGAGCGTTGTCGCCATCTCCTCATATTCGTGCGCCATCATGTAGTGGTAATAAGCGCCCGACTTGTCGGGATTTTCAGCCTTCGCGCCGGGCTTCTGATCCGCTTTGGGCGCTGCCGTCGAGGTCTGCGCGCTGAGACCTGCGCCGAGAACAAGGGTGGCACAGATACAAAGCGGCGGGGCTACACGAGGAGAGAAGATGCTCATGGACTGGGAGATTCCTGTTCCGGACCGTTGGGCCAGCTTGCCGCCGGCTGAAGTGCTCCAGGGGTTGCTCCTCGCGTCCGGCGGAGCAGCCGCACTTCCTATGACGATTGTAACCCGTGTTGGGATGCAGACTTGGCCCCGCATTCGGGGCCGTGGCGGTACCCCTTTCCTGCTATTCCGGCCGGCGGGTCAAATCCAGCAATGCGAACAAAATGACCCCGATGAGCGCGTTGAGCACGGCGCGGATTAATTCGTGGACCCAGTGCCAGGCATACGGCTGCCCGAGCATGTGCCGCTGCAGCAGATACAACACGGCGGTCTGCAGCAAAGTAAAGCCAAAGGCGAGCAGCACGCGCGTCCCATGGCTCCCTGTATCCACCCGTACGCCCAGCGAAGCCGCCATGTAGCCGACCACTGCTTTGGAAATGCCGAAAACTCCGAGCGGGTGGTGCGTCAGCGCATCCTGCGCGATGCCGATGATCGAGCCGGCGAGAGTCGCGCTGATCGGCTCCCGCTTGGCGATTCCGTAATAGATCGTGACCAGCAGCGGCAGGTCAGCCAGCCCGAAGAAGGCAAAGTGCAGCCCGAGGAAGGATTGCAGGCCCAGCGCGAACAGCGGCAGGAGAATGTAAACCGCCACCGGGTACGAGTGGCCGCCCACCTCATGCCGGGATGAGGCCATCAGCGCCACAGCTCAGTACCTCCCCTGGGGTGAACTGCCGGGCGCATCCGGGGTTTGCGGAGTCGAGCTTTGCGGCGCGGGGGAGTTTGCGTCCGGCGGTTTGGCCTCCGGTTTGGTCTCCGATTCGGCCGCACGCGCCTTTGGCTTCGAAGGCGTTTCCGTCGGTGCAGCCGTCCCCGCGCCGTTATCCCCTGTATCGCTGGCCGGGGCTTTCTTTGCCGCTGCAGGAGGGGCCGGTTTCCGCGGCATGGGCGAAGGAGAAGGAACCGGAGTTCCGCTGTTGCCCTCCGCTACCGTGAGCCGCTGGCCCGGAGTCAGTTCTGCCGCGGGCAGCATGGATGAAGTGGAGTAACGGTCAGGATGCAGCGGTGGCGGCGGCTTGGGAGGCGGAGTCGGCAGCGTGAACGGAGTTTGCGGAGTCTGCGCCTGCTGACCATTGGCCGCAGGCTGCTGCGGGGCATTCGGATCGATCCGCGAAGGCAGGCGCTCGGCCAGAATGTCGGACGCCCTCTGCTGTGCGTCGGAAAGGTCCTGCTGCATCGCCGCCGGCATCTGCGCGCCGGTGCTGGTGATCACCAGCACCTCTTCAAGCCTCGCCAGATTGGCGGCCGGCTTGATCAGTACGTTGACGAGCGTGCCATCGGGATCGGGCGCAATTCGCTGTACGGTTCCGACCGGCAAGCCACGCGGGTAAATGGAGTCTCCGCCGCTGGTCACAACCGGCTCGCCTGGTTTGATGCGGTCATCCGGCGAGACATTCACGATCTGCGGCTGCCCCCAGCTGTTGCCGCGCAACACGCCCTGGATCCGGGTCTGCTCCAGCAGCACTCCAGCGCCGCTGGTCGCGTCCGAAATCTCCAGGACCTGGCTCGTGTGCCCAAACACATCGCGGGTCTTGCCGACGATGCCGTCCGGCGTGATCACTGCCATATCCGGCGCGATGCCATCCTTCGAACCCTTGTCGATGAAGAGCACATGCGACTGCTCCGTGCCGGAGCTGCCGATGACCTGCGCCGTAACCGTTTTGTAGATGTATTTTTCCTGGAAGCCGAGCAGCGACTGCAGGCGCTGACCCTGCTTCGCGTCTTCGGCGAGGCTGGCCTCTTCGAGGCGAAGCTGATCGAGCTGCGCTTTCAGCTGCTTGTCCTGCTGGCGGAGATGCACCAGGTCGAAGTAGTTCATCCACACCGAGCGAATGCCGTGCCCGGTGGCATGAAGGATCCGTTCCGGCGGGCTGACGACACCGACTACCCAGGCGCGAATCAGGCGAACGCCGCCTTTATCCCCAGGCGCCTGCCCCGGCCGGCGCACCTGCACAGCCAGGCCGATGACCTGCGCCAGCAGGACGACGATGAGCACAAGCGCGTTTCGGTAACGGGTGAAAAACGAATCCATGAACTCCGGGCCTGCGAAGGCCTTTGCCTTGCGCCTAGTCGATCTTGATCTTGCGCAGGAGGCGGAAATCGCTCAGCATCTTGCCCGTACCGAGCACGACGCTGGCCAGAGGATCGTCAGCGATGGAGACCGGCAGCCCGGTTTCCTCGCGGATCCGCTTGTCGAGGTTCTTGATCAGCGCGCCGCCGCCGGTGAGCACGATGCCGCGGTCGCTGATGTCGGCGCTCAGCTCCGGCGGTGTCCGCTCCAGAGCCACGCGGATCCCGTTCAGGATCGTCGAAATACACTCGCCGAGCGCCTCGCGGATTTCGCTGTCGTCGATGGTGATGGTCTTGGGCACGCCTTCGATGAGGTTGCGGCCCTTAATCTCCATCGTCATCGGCTTGTCCAGCGGATACGCCGAGCCCACCTCGATCTTGATCTGTTCCGCGGTGCGCTCGCCGATCAGCAGGTTATATTTCCGCTTCAGGTAATTCATGATGGCTTCGTCCATCTGATTGCCCGCCATGCGGAGCGATCGCGAATAGACGATGCCGGAGAGAGAAATGACCGCGATGTCGGTGGTGCCGCCGCCGATATCGACCACCATGTTGCCGCTGGGCTCGGTAATCGGCAGCCCGGCGCCAATGGCCGCCACCATCGCCTGCTCTACCAGAAAGACCTCGCTGGCTTTGGCGCGGTACGCCGAGTCCTCGACGGCACGCTTTTCCACCTGCGTGATCTCAGAAGGCACTCCGATGACGATCCGCGGATGCACCAGCATCTTGCGGTTGTGCGCCTTCTGGATGAAGTAATTGAGCATCTTCTCGGTAACTTTGAAGTCGGCAATGACGCCGTCCTTCATCGGCTTGATGGCCACGATGTTACCTGGGGTGCGCCCGAGCATCTCCTTGGCTTCCTTGCCGACCGCCTCTACTTCGCCTGTATTTTTGTTGATGGCGACGATGGACGGCTCGTTGACCACGATGCCCTTGTTCGCTGCATAAACCAGCGTGTTGGCCGTGCCCAGATCGATCGCTAAGTCATTCGAAAATAAACTGAAAAGCGATCGCAGGCTGTGCGAGCGCGAGGAACGCGGCTGGAATCCGTTCGAGGACATGGAGGAGTAGAACTTTACCGAGAGGAATCTGCCTTATTGTAAGGCCTTTGCGGATTCAAGCACAGAAAATCACTACCTGAAAGTAACCCATTTGGGGGATGTATCTGCGAGGGTAATGGCACAGCCACGCTGATTGCTCACTCCGTTAATGCCCCCGCTGTGCGGCCGGACTGCCCGACCCGGATCGCGGATACGCGTAGAGCCTCACCCGGTAGACATGCATCTCGTGCGCCGCCATCAGCAGTTGCCGCCCCTGATCGCTCTGATCGCCATTGAGCACGCGCTCGGTGACCCATTTTCCGCCGGAGTTCGCGACCTGTTCGATGCCGGCGATACCGGCCATCTGATCATCGGTGTCCGGGTCGCGCAGGAACGTGACGGTCAAGCCGCTGCCCGCAATCAAAAATTCATTCGGCACTGACTGCATTACCATCATCGCGCCGTTCGAGGCCGCGAGTTGCCGCGTAGGCCAGCTCCGCGACAGGCTGGCGCGGAACAGATATCCGCCCAGCGCGACCGTCTGCGACGGACGCCAGCTGTTCTCATGCAGCACCAGCGCGCGAATCTGATTTTTCTGCTGCGCCTCCAGAATGGCGTCGCTCATCGAGGCCAGCGTCGCATAGACATCGCCGATACCGGGCCCACTTTCAGGATGCGCCGGTTCGGCAGGAATCGAATCGACGGCAAAGGGCGAGAAGCCGAAACCGCGTGCCTCTCCGTAGGTATAGAGCGCGTTGCCCGCGGCGACATCGAGCCGGGCTTCCGGAACGAAGACGGGGTTCCCCTCCTGTCGGTACCAATTCACCCAGTGCTCGAAATCCGGCCAGTAGATATCCGGCGCGTAGAAGTCGATCGCCAGGGCAGCGGCGCGATAGGCCGCCTGGTAATACGGATGCGGGCCGCCGCTCGGATAATCTCCGCCGTGCTCAAACGGTGCGGGCAGCTGCGCGTTCATGTACATCGGAAGGTTGTAGGCAGCCTTGCCCGCGCGGACCACCTGATTCACGAACAGCCCATAGTGCCATGCCATGAACACTTCATCGGCCGCTTCGTCGAACATCTCCGCCCACGTGTGCCCTGCCGGGTGAAACTGTTCGCGCAGTTCGTCGGACAGCTGGTCGCGATGGCCGCTGAGATACTGCACCAGCAGCGCGGGCACCGGCTGTTGAAACAGCGCGTTGGCCCGCGCGGAGCGATCTCTGCCGCCGACTCCCAGGTAGCCCACTTCGTTCTCCACCTGGATCATGATGACGGTCTGCTGTGCCGCGTCGCGCTCGCGCACATGGCTCATCAGCGCAGCAAAGGCTCGTGCGTCGCAGCGTTCCGTCTCGTCGCCGAGCGGCGACAGGATCTCCAGCGGCAGCCCCTCCGCTGAAATCTCTCGCGGAAAACGCTTCGTGTCCGACAGCACCCATGCCGGAGCATATTCGGAGAACGCATTCTTCCAGCTGCCGAACCAGAGAAACACCAGATGCATGTTCTGCTGGCGCGCGACTTCGATCCAGTGATCCGGAACGGAAAAGTCATAGCGCCCTTCTTCCGGTTCAATCTCATCCCAGGCGACCGGCATCAGGACGGTGTTGAAATGCAGCTTCGCCAGCCGCGGCAGGATTTCATCCGCCTGCGCTGCCGTTCCCGATGACGAATTGCCCAGTTCACCAGCGAGCGCCAGATACGGCTTGCCGTGCAGGAGAAGCTGTGATGCGCCGTTCTCGACGCCCACCGTCGGCAAGTCCTGAGCAGCCGCAGTTCCGGCCGTGAGACCCAACGCAACCAATGTCAGAGCCAGCTTCGCCAGGAACTTCACAGCGGTCTCCCCCCAATCTCCCGACACACACAGACCATTCGGCGCGCCTCAATGCGCGAACAGCGTCAGCGGAATCGCGTCGGCCATCGCCTTGTACCCCGTAGGCGAGGGATGCAGATGATCGCCGCAATCGTATGCTGGCAGCAGGCGGTCCGGCTGCGCAGGGTCGCGGACGACTTTGTCGAAATCGATCACCGCGTCGAAGTGTCCGGCGGCGCGAATCCAGGCGTTCACGGCCTGACGATCTGCCTCGTTGGCCGCATCCGGATGATAAAAACCCGACCCCGTGTACGGCGTGATGGTCGCACCGATCGCTTCGATCCCATGCGCGTGCGCCCGCGCGATCATCTGCCGATACGTTCCGATGATCTGCTGCACGAGCGCGGCATGCTCCGCAGGGCTCACCGGGTGCAGGCGCGTCAGACCGCCGAGGTCATTCACGCCCTCGAAAACAATCACCCATCGCGCGCTGGCCGGAGCCAGCACGTCGCGATCGAAGCGCGCCAGCGCGTTGGGGCCGAGGCCGTCGATCAGCAGATGGTTGCCGCCGATTCCCTGATTCGACACGCCAATGTTCCGCGTCGCCGGATTCTGCTGCAGCCGCCTTGCCAGGTCGTCCGTCCAGCGGTCATTGCCGTTCGTGGTCGCGCCATGACCGTCGGTGATCGAATCGCCGAGCGCAACCACAGCGGCGGCTCCGGCGGCACCCTGCACGTCGATCCCGGTGATCTGATACCAGTGGTCGACCTTGCCGGGATTGGTGAGCGTCGCCGCCGAGACTTCATCGCCGTGAACGTAATACGAAGTGGAGCGCGATCCGGGATGCCCGGTCTCCGGCGAGGGCGGATCGTTCAGGTGGAAGCTGATCGCGACATCGGAGAGCGGCGCAACGGAATACGCAATCGGATCCGATACGTACTCCGCGCCCGGCGGCACCGTCACATCGGGCGCTCCGCTGAAGGTGAGCGCACGATCGCTCGCGGGATCGATGGACGATGAATCCGGCGCTACCGGCCGCGCGATATGTACCGACGTGAAGTGGAGCGCATTGACTCCGAATGCATTGGAGAGGTGCACGCGGAGCATCGATCCGCCGACGGAGACGTGAACGATCTGCCTCAGCGTGGAATCGCGCAGAAAGTCGGGAGCGAGCGCGTTCTGCGGCTCGGGAATCTGCTGTGACGCGCCCCATGTGGTCACCCATACCTGGGCGGGCGCAGTCTGCCCGGAACAGGTTAGCCCGGCGGCTGTAAAGCTCGCGATAAAGACCAGGAGAATGCGAAAGCTTCGTTGGCCAGTCATGATTTAGTATGAGTCCCGAAGTAAATCGCTTTTCGCAAGCAAGCTTATCAGTTCGCGGAGGCATCGCGTGGCTTTTCGCATCGCCGCTTCTCTTCCCCTCTCTGTCGTTCTGCTCGCGCTGTCCGCCGCCGCGCCTGCGCAATCGACCGCACCTTCGAATCTGCCGCCGCCCGTGAACTTCACCGCCGAGCAGGATCACCAGAACATGATGGATCAGCTCGGCATCAAGGCCCTGCGTCCAGGTCCGAGCGGCGACGAAAAGGCTCCCAACCACGCCAACTACGACGAGTCGAAGGCGAATCCTTATCCGAATCTCCCTGATCCGCTGACCATGAACGACGGCCGCAAGGTTACGACGGCGAAGATGTGGTGGGACGACCGCCGCCCGCAAATCGTGGACATGTACTCGGAGTATGTCTACGGCCGCATTCCGAAGGATGTCCCGCATGTGACCTGGACGGTGAAGACCGTGGATCACGAGCGGATCGGCTTCAACGCAGTCGTAGCGAAAGAACTCATCGGCCACGTCGACAACTCCTCGTATCCGCAGATCAGCGTCGACATGCACATGATGTTGGTGCTGCCGGAGCACGCGCGTGGCCCCGTTCCCGTGCTGATCATGTTTGGTCCCGCTGACTTCCCCGCTCCGCATGAGCCCTCGTCCGAAGAATTTGCGCGCGTCAACGAAGCCTGGAAGAAGGTGCTGGTGCAGCAGGACCCATCGCTGAAGCAGGTATTCGAAGCGCATCCTGCATGGGAACCGGTGAAAGCCACGCCCTTTCAGTTCCCGCAGCTGAACGCCGATGGCGGGCTGCCGAACACCTGGCAGCTCATCCAGGACGGATGGGGATTCGCGCTCTTCGATCCCGCCAGCGTACAGGCCGACAATGGAGCCGGCGTGACGCGCGGCATCATCGGCCTGGTGAACAAGGGCCAGGAGCGCAAGCCGGACCAGTGGGGAGCGCTGCGTGCCTGGGGCTGGGGAGCGGGCCGCGCGCTCGATTATCTGGAGACCGATCCCGCTGTCGACGCGAAGCACGTCGGCATCGAAGGCGTATCGCGCTACGGCAAAGCCGCTCTGGTGACGATGGCCTTCGATCAGCGATTCGCGATGGTGCTCGTCGGCTCCTCCGGCAAAGGCGGAGCCACGCCGCTGCGCCGCAATTACGGCGAGGCCGTCGAGAGCCTCACCGGCGGCGAGTACTACTGGATGGCCGGCAACTTCCTCAGGTACGGCGCGTCTCAGGCGACGTTCGGCAGCAAGAATCCCGGCGACATTCCCGTCGACTCGAATGAGCTTATCGCGCTGTGCGCCCCGCGTCTCACCTTCATCAGCTACGGCGTTCCTGCCAAAGGCGACGCGCACTGGCTCGATCATCAGGGCAGTTGGATGGCCACTGTCGACGCGAGCCGCGTCTGGGACCTGCTCGACGCCAAGGGGCTCGGCATCACGGAGGACTACCACACGGCGAAGATACCGCCCGTCAACGAGGGCCTACTCGACGGCAAGCTCGCCTGGCGCCAGCACGACGGCGGCCACACCGACGCGCCCAACATGAAGTACTTCATCGCCTGGGCCGACAGGTTCATCGGCCACACGCCGCCGCAATAGCATCGCAGGACGGCACAGGCGCTTTCGGCTATCCTGAGATGTTTTCTCCTCAGGAGCGCACCCGTGTCTGCGAAGACTTATCTGAACCTGATCGGCGGCAAGTTCGTCCCGTCGCGTACCGGCAAGACCTTCGAGAACATCAACCCTGCCCGGACCGATGACGTGGTCGGCGTCTTCCAATCCTCCGGAGCCGAAGACGTAAATGCCGCCGTCACCGCCGCAGCCGAAGCCTGGAAAAAATGGCGCCTCGTGCCTGCGCCGAAGCGCGCCGAGATCCTCTACCGGGCCGGCGAACTCCTCATGGAGCGCAAAGAGCAGTACGCGCGCGACATGACCCGCGAAATGGGCAAGGTGCTCACGGAGACGCGCGGCGACGTGCAGGAAGCCATCGACACCGCCTTCTATATGGCCGGCGAGGGACGGCGTCTGTTCGGTCAAACCACGCCTTCGGAGCTGCAGAACAAATTCGCAATGTCCGTGCGCATGCCGGTCGGAGTGTGCGCCATGATCACGCCGTGGAATTTCCCCATGGCGATTCCCTCGTGGAAGCTGCTGCCGGCCCTGGTCTGCGGCAACACCTGCGTCATCAAGCCCGCGCAGGACACGCCGCTCTCCACCTTCAATCTTGTCCAGACACTCGTGGACGCGGGCCTGCCTCCCGGCGTCGTCAACATCGTCACCGGCTCAGGGTCCGCCGTGGGAGCGCCGCTGGTCGAGCATCCGCTGGTGCGCGCCGTCTCCTTCACCGGATCGTCCGAAGTCGGGCGCTCCGTGGGCGAAGCCGCTGCTCGTCATTACAAGCCCTGCTCGCTCGAGATGGGCGGGAAGAACGCGATGATCGTGATGGACGACGCCAATCTCGACCTCGCGCTCGACGGCGCGCTCTGGGGCGCGTTCGGAACCACCGGCCAGCGCTGCACCGCGACCAGCCGCATCATCGTGCACCGCGCCATCGCCGACGAATTCAGCTCTAAACTGGTCGCCCGCGCAAACGCGCTGAAGATCGGCGATGGCCTCGACGAATCCGTGCAGATGGGGCCGCAGGTAAACCGCAGCCAGATTGAAACCTCCACGCGCTACTGCGAAATTGCCCAGCAGGAAGGAGCGAAGATGCTGTCCGGCGGCGCGCCCCTGACGGACGGCTCGTTCGCCAAAGGACATTTCTTTGCGCCGACCATCTTCTCCGGGGTCACGCCAAACATGCGCATCGCACAGGAGGAGGTCTTCGGCCCGGTGGTTAGCGTCCTGACCTGCTCGAGCTTCGATGAAGCCATCGACGTGGCCAACTGCATCCCCTACGGCCTTTCCACAGCGCTCTACTCGCGCGATGTGAACCGCGCCTTCCGCGCCATGCGCGATCTGGAGGCCGGCATCACCTACATCAATGCGCCCACCATCGGCGCCGAAGTGCATCTGCCCTTCGGCGGAGTGAAGCAAACCGGCAACGGACATCGCGAAGGCGGCACCGGAGCCATCGACTTCTACACCACGTGGAAGGCCTGCTACATCGATTACTCCGACAAGCTGCAGCGCGCGCAGATCGACACCGGCGAGTAAATCGGCATGCGAAATTTTTCGCCTACCCCGCGCGCGTTGACACAACGGCGCGCCGCTGCTTTAGCATGGGTTTTTAGTCAGACATGATTACTGTTCAGGACCTGACCAAGCGATATCCGCGCACCACCGCCGTTGATCACATCTCCTTCTCCGTAGACAAAGGCCAGATTGTCGGATTCCTGGGCCCGAACGGCGCCGGCAAAACGACCACCATGCGCATGCTGACGTGCTTCTTCCCGCCCAGCGCGGGAACAGCCACTGTCGCAGGCTTCGACGTGCTCGAGCAGCCGCTCGAAGTGCGCCGCCACATCGGTTATCTCCCGGAGTCGCCGCCGCTCTACCTCGAAATGGAGACGATCGAGTATCTGCGCTTCGTCGGGCGGCTGAAAGGCCTCTCCGGCGCGGAACTCGAGCAGCGCATTGCCTTCGTCGTCGACCGCTGCGCACTGGGCGACGTGAAAACAAAGCTGCTGGGCAAGCTCTCCAAAGGCTACCGCCAACGCGTGGGACTGGCGCAGGCGATCATTCACAACCCTGACGTGCTCATCCTCGACGAGCCGACGTCCGGCCTCGATCCGCGCCAGATCAACGAGGCGCGCGAGTTGATCCGCTCCCTCGCTGGCGACCACACGATCATTCTCAGCACGCACATCCTGCCGGAAGTGGAGCAGACCTGCGAGCAGGTCGTCATCATCAACAAAGGCAAGCTGGTCGCGACAGACTCGGTCGCCAACCTGCAGGCACGCGCGCGCGGCGCCGAGTCGGTGCTGCTCGAAATTGCCGCCCGCACCGGCGACTTTGCTGCTCCGCAAGTCCAGCAACAGCTCGAGCGCATCGCCGGCATCAGTCGCGTCTCCGTTCGCGAGCAGTTCACCCGCGGAGCGGCTTTCGAACTGGAAGCCAGCAAAGGCCACCTCGTCCGCGGCGACATTGCCCGCTTTGTCGTCAACGCCGGCTGGGACCTGAACGAACTGCGGCCCGCGGCCATGAGCCTCGAAGAAATTTTCCTGCAACTCACCGGAACCGAAGCCGTCGTCGAGCCGGCGTCCTCCGAACCCGCGAATCCGCCCCCCGCGCCTTCCGGCCCGCCGGAACCTCCCGAGGCAAACGCATGAGAAGCATCTGGATCATCTGCCGCCGCGAACTGAGCAGCTACTTCGCCTCGCCCATTGCCTGGCTGCTGCTCACCATGTACAGCCTCATCTTCGGATACTTCTTCTGGAACCTGGTCAGCTACTTCCTCCAGACCAGTATCGAGATGCAGATGACCGGGCAAAACATGCCCATGAATATCAACGAGCAGATCGTTCGTCCCCTGCTCGGCAACACCGCGTTCCTTGAAATCCTGTTCGTGCCGCTCATTACCATGCGCCTCTTCGCAGAGGAGAAGCGCAACGGCACGATCGAACTGCTCGCTACCTCGCCCGTGCGCGATGTGGAGATCATCATCGGCAAGTGGCTCGCGGCTCTGCTGCTCTACTGCTGGCTGTTTTTCTTCACCGGGCTGAACTTCGTCTTTCTCTTCCGCTACGGCCATCCTGACATCAAGACGATGCTGGTCGCCTACCTGGGTGTGGTGCTGCAGGCCGCAGCATTGCTGGCCATCGGAACGTTCATTTCCACGCTGACCCGCAACCAGATCATCGCCGGCGTCTGCACCTTCGCCGCCTGCATCATGCTCTGGGTCTTCTCCTGGGTCACCAGCTACAACTCAGCGACCTGGGCCACGGTGTTGTCCTACATGTCCGTGCTTCCCCACTCCGAATCCTTCGGGCGCGGCGTGATTGCGATCAAGGATGCCGTCTACTACCTGAGCGTCATCTTCCTTGGTCTCTTCTTCACCACCCGCTCGCTCGAATCCCTGCGCTGGAGGTCCTAACCGCGAATGGCAAGTCAGTGGCTCAAGGCGAGGCAAACGAAATACGCGGCATACGCGACCATCTACATCGTCGTTGTGCTCGCCATCATCGTCGTAGCCAACATCCTCGCCGACCGGTACAACAAGACATACGACGCAACCGCGAATAAGCGCTACAGTCTCTCGCAGGAAACCAAAAAAATAGTCGACGAGCTGAAGCAGCCCGCGACCATCACCTATTTCAATCAGTCCACGCGCTTCAGCCAGGGCCGCGACCTGCTCGACGAGTACTCCGCCCTTTCCTCCAAAGTGCGCGTTCAGTACATCGATCCTGACAAAGAACCGGAAGTCGCGCGCCAGGACGGCATCAGTACCGTTCCCACCGCGACCGTCACCGTCGGCGACCACACCGAAAAAGCGAATGACGTCTCGGAAGAAGGGATCACCGGCGCCTTCATCCGCGACATCAAGGGCAACACTCGCACCGTCTGCTTCGTCACCGGCAGCGGCGAGCATCAGGTGGACGACTCCGGCCGCGACGGCTTCTCGCAACTCAATGAAGTCCTCGGCAAAGACAATTACCAGACGCAGTCCATCAATCTGCTCACCCAAACCAGCGTCCCGGCGGCCTGCACCGCTGTTGTCATCGCCGGACCGGTTCACGACTATCAGCCGACCGAAGTCAGCGCCATCAAGGCCTACGTCGAAAGCGGCGGCCGCGCCTTCTTCATGCTCGATCCGCCGCTGAAGATGGGCCCGGAATCCACCTCTGACAATGACGCGCTCACCTCGCTGCTGAAGAGCTGGGGCGTGACGATGGATAAGGATCTGGTCCTCGACATGAACCCGATTGGCCAGATTGCAGGGCTAGGTCCGCAGGAGCCGCTGGTCACGAATTACAGCAGCCAGCCGATCGTCTCGACTCTGCGCCGCACCGCGACGGCATTCCCCATTACGCAGTCGGTGACCATCACCAACACACCGAAGACCAGTGTGGATGAGCTGTTCAGTTCCTCGCAGTCGAGCCTCGCGACGACGAATCTCAGCTCGCCGCGCGTCGACCCGAACGATCCGCACAACAAGAAGGGGCCGCTGGTGCTGGCCGCCGCCGGCAGCTACAACACCGGCAAGGCCAATTCTCAGGGACGCTTCGTCGTCATCGGCAGCTCTATCTGGGCGTCGAACCGTTTCCTCCGCTTCAACGGCAACGCCGATCTGGCCGCGAACGCGATCAACTGGCTCTGCTCCGATGAGGACCTGATCTCCATTCGCCCCAGGCCACCGGAAGAGCGCGGCCTCACCATGACCGCGGCGCAGCTGACCACCGTCAAGCTGACCAGCCAGTTCATCCTGCCATTCATCGTCATCGTTGCCGGAGTGCTCGTCTGGTGGAAGAGGAGATAGCCGCCCTGCCCGCACCGGCCAAAGTTCAGCTTGCGCACACGGAGGGCGCAGAATGAAGTTTCGCGGACTGATCGCAGCGGTTGTCGTGCTCGCCGGTCTCGGCGGATGGCTCTGGTGGTCGCAGAAGCACCCAGCGAAGCCGGCCGCCGAGCAGCCCACCCAGCCCGTCCTCTTCAAAGTCGATGAGCACGCGGTCACCAGCCTCACCGTCACCAGCAAAGGCGCGCAGCCCGTCACCGTCGTCCCCAGCGGCTCGGATGCGTGGAAGATTACCGCGCCCGCTGCATATCGCGCCGACGCCGACACCGTCGACGCGATCATCCACTCGCTGAGCGGTCTGCACTCGCAAAGCGTCGTCGATGAGCACGCCGTGAACCTCGCGCCCTATGGCCTCAGTGATCCTGCCGTCACAGTGAAGGTCGACGAGAGGAACAATCAGTCGGCCAGCCTGAGCATCGGCGACAAGACCCCAACCGGCGGCGGCTTTTACGCCATGATTCCCGGCACGACGCGCGTCTATACCATCGACACCTCCGTCGAGAGCAGCCTGGCAAAGTCGCTGAACGACCTCCGCGACAAGCATCTGCTGCCGGTGCAGGCTGCGGCAGTGAACAGCCTCGAAATCACCGGCAAGGGCAACGACATTGCCATTGCTCGCAAGCCGGGCGGATGGCAAATTCAGAAGCCGCAGCCCTTCCGCACCGACAATTACGCCATCGACGACCTCGTTCAGCAGCTCACGTCGGCTACTTTCGATCCGGCAAGCAATCCGGCTGACGCCGAGGCAAGTTTCGCAGAGGCTACACCCGTCGCAACCGTGAAGCTGACCTCCGCCTCCGGCACCGACACGCTTGAAGTGCGCAAATCGAAAACCGACGGCTACGCAAAGTCGAGCGCAGCCCAGGGAGTCTGGAAGATTGATTCCTCGCTCGCCGGCACCCTCGATCGCAGCGTCGACGCCTACCGCAACAAGCAGCTCTTCGACTTCGGCTTCACCGACCCCAACCGCATCGACTACCACGCCGGCACGACCAGCGTTTCGCTAGAGCGCAGAGGCACCGACTGGTATGAGAACGGCCAAAAGATGGACACGGCGAGCGCCTCGGCTCTGGTGGACGCGGTCCGCGGCCTTTCCGCCTCGAAGTTCGTCGAGTCCGGCTACAGCAAACCCGACATGGACCTCACGGTCGTCTCGAACGACGGCAAAGACACTGCCACGGCTCACTTCCAGAAGACGCCCGACGGCGCCATCGCCAAGCGCGACGACAGCCCTGGCCTGTACTTCTTCGATTCCACAACGATGAACAGCGTCGAGACCGCGATCTCCGGTCTGAAGCCCGCCGCTCCGGCCACAAAGAAGAAGTAGCCCATTACACTAAGCGGGATGACCGACTCCACTGCGAATCCGCGCGCCGCGCTGCTCGATCTGCTGGCGCGCACCTCATTTCGTCTCGGCAACTTCACGCTCTCTTCGGGCGCAAAGAGCGATTACTACATCGACTGCCGCACCACCACCCTCCACGCCGAAGGCGCGCGCCTCACCGGCCTGGCCATTCTCGATGCGCTGCGCGAGCACAATCTGCACCCGGCGGCCGTCGGCGGCCTCACCATGGGCGCCGATCCCGTCGTCTCTGCCGTTGCCATCGCCAGCGCCTGGCGCGCTCTGCACCAGCCCGGCTCGCCTCTGATCCACGGCTTTCTCGTCCGCAAAGCGGAGAAGGCGCACGGCACCGGCCGCCGCATCGAGGGCTTTCTCGAGAGAGACGCTCCCGTGCTCATCGTCGACGACGTCTGCACCACAGGCGCTTCCACCATTGCTGCTATTGAAGCCGCGCGTGAGGCCGGTATGCGTGTGATCGCTGCGGTCTGCCTCGTCGAGCGCGAGGAGGCCAATGGACGTCCGGCTCTGGAAGCCGCCGGCCAGGGCGCGCCGTTCATCCGGCTGTACACGGCCAACGATGTCCGCGCGGCCCACATCCGCCAGAAACAATAGCCGCCAAAATAAAAGGCGCGTGCACCCTGCACGCGCCCCCTGAGGAGAAACATCCGTCAGTTTCGAGCGGATCCTTCTGTTGCCTTGCTGCGCCGGCGGCTGGTCTGCGCGCCCGCGCTCGACCTTAGTTGCCTGGCTGCGCCGGCGCCTGATTCACCTGCGCTCCGGAATTGCTCAGCAGCTGCACTTGCACGCGACGGTTCTTCGCGCGGCCTTCCGCGGTGTTCTCCGGTGCGACCTGCACATCCTTGCCGAGCCCGACGAGGTAGAACTTATGCGCCGGAATGTTGTATTTCGACGCCAGATACTGCACCACCGCCATCGCCCGACGATCGCTCAGATGGTAGTTGTAATCCTTCGAGCCCACGATATCGGCCCCGCCGGTCACCTCGAGGATGTAGCTCTTCGTCGAGTTCAGCTGCTGCCCGAAATCGTCCAGCTTCTGCTTGTCGGCTTTGCTCAGTTCAGCCCGGTTAAAGGCGAAGTTCACCGTCACGTCCGCGACCTGCTGGTAGTTGTCCAGATTGGCGATGACGCCGGAAAGAGAATCTGCGCGGTTCACCGCGTCCTGCCCGGCGTTCTGGGCATTGCTCGCGGCCTGGTTTGCGTTCTGCGCGTTCTGCTGTGCCTGGTTCGCCGAGTTCTGCGCCTGCTGGATGCCCGACTGCGCGCGCTGATCGACGTCCTGAATGTTTTTGTGATCCGCCGCCGTAGCGTCGTCCAGCTCATTCGTTCCCTGAATGACCGGCGTTGTCTGGCTGCGTACGTAGTTCTTCGATGTGCAACCCGTGCTGGTAAGGATCAAGGCCAGCGCTGCGGTGGCGGCAGCGATTGCATAGCCTGAAATGCGCGTCATGGTCAGCTCCGTTTCGTCCTGCTTCTTCGGGATGGTGCACCGCGCTCCGCGGACTCCTCCCTCGACGAGCAGGCTTGTTGCACCCGCAAGGCCATTCCTCGCTGGGTGGGTAAATTGATGCTTTTTCGCCACTTAGGGTTTGTCGCCGCCCGACCTGCTGGTTACTATCGGGTAGTTTTTACGCACACGGTGGTGGGAAGGCCCGCAAAACCTCTCCATGCAACAGACTACGCCAACTCGAACCACCTTCACGGCTGGCTTCCATCACGCAAAATTCGGCAGAGGCCGGTAGACAAAAGGCCATTCGGCCTTGCTCCGTCTTCCGCTAGAACGGCATCCGCGCCGTAATGATCAGGGCATGGTTGTAGCTGTGGTATTGCGAGGTCGCAATCTGCATTCCGCCCCCCAGTACCAGCCCAACTCGCCGATGGATCGGGAACCGCGCAACCAGGCCGGGAGTGGCAAAGTTCTGCGTCTTGCCGTCGTTCGGCCCGCCCTTGAACCACGTAGTGTTGAATTCGGCTTCCGGCCAGAGTGAAACCGCATGCGGTCCTCCGTGGCCCAGAGCCAGCCGGTACTGCAGAGCCGTGTTCCAGGCGATCGGACGCCCGTATTTCTCCCCACTCGCCACCGGGATCTGCGCGCCCAGCGTGGACTGCACATCCACCCGCTTGTACCCCTTCCCAACCGCCAGCGTTGGGCTGACGGAGGCATTCACCGCGCCGTTTTTGTGCGTGCCGGTCGGGATACTGCCGCCGATAAACCCAGTGATGATCGCGTTGCCACCCTCCTCGTTCCGGGCAAAAAAGCGGTACTTGCTCAGGAAGGTCACGTCTCCCCAGCCATCTTTGGTCGCCGAGTTGTGATACGTGAAGGGCGGCACGTTGAACAGCAACTCGACGCGCCGCGCCGGTATCAGTTCCAGACCCTTCCCGTTGTCGATGATCCAGGTTTCGGTCAGCTTCGGTGCGATTTGGCGGACAAAGTCCGCCCGCAATTCCTGCTCAAGCCGGGGCGTCACGGTCGCCAGCGGCGTCACCCAGTGCGGCTGCGCCTGCTGCGTCGAAGTGGCCCGCTCCTGCCAATGTGAGAGGAAGCCGTCCTGCGCAGCAGCGTGTAGCGACAGCATCGCCGTAATACCAGCAAGAAGAATGAATCGGATGATCGCCTCCAGAGAGAACGGCGGTTCAATACAACTGGATACGTTACTTATACACGATTTCCGACGACCTTCCGGTTCGGACTCTCGCGCCGAACTGCCGGTAGCGAGTGCAGCCGTGCTCCGGATATAAAAGGAAGCAGGCATGCCCCGGCCAACAGCCGCTTTTCTCTCCCGCGACTTTGTTCTGTACCAAATCGCCCGCGTCGTCGTGATCATTGGCGCGGAGGCTCAGGCTCTGGGCGTCGCCTGGCAAATCTACGAAATCACGCACAAGGCGATCGACCTCGGCTACACCGGGCTGGTGCTCTTCCTGCCCGGCCTGCTGTTTATCCTGCCCGCCGGTCACGTTGCCGATCGCTTTGACCGCCGCCAGGTGATCCTCACCTGCTATTCGCTGCAGGCGGTCTGCAGCTTCCTGCTCTTCCGGCTGGCCTGGACCGGCATCCACCACGTCTGGCCCATCTTTGTGCTGCTCTTTCTCATCGGCTCCGGGCGCGCCTTCTCCGGCCCGGCGTCCTCGGCACTCATTCCGCACCTCGTCCCCACGGAGCACTTCGTCAACGCCGTTACCTGGGGCGCAACCATCTTCCAGATCGCCAACATCGTCGGGCCCGCGCTCGGTGGAATCCTCTTCACGCTGCCCCTGCACAGCCGCCTTCACGGAGCGAGTCTCGTCTACCTCTTCACCATGATCACGGTGCTCTGCTTCCTGGTTCTTGTCGGCTCCCTGCACGTCCGGCCCGGCCGTATGGAGCACCGCGCGCTCTCCCGCGACGTGCTGCTCGCCGGCTTTCGCTATGTCGCGCGCACACAGGTGCTGCTCGGCTCTATTTCGCTGGACCTCTTCGCCGTCCTGCTCGGCGGCGCAGTCGCCCTGATGCCGATCTTCGCGCAGGACATCCTGCACGCCGGCCCGCGGGGCTTGGGCATGCTGCGCGCCGCCCCGGCACTCGGCGCGCTGGCCGTCTCCCTCTGGCTCATGATTCGTCCCATCCGCCATCGCGCGGGAGCCAAGATGCTCGTCTGCGTCGCGATTTTCGGAGCCTCGACCATCATCTTCGGACTCTCACGCAGCCTGCCGCTCTCACTCGCCGCGCTCTTCTGCGTTGGCGCATCGGACATGGTCTCGGTCGTGATCCGCGGCTCGATCCTGCAGTTGGCCACGCCCGCCGCGATGCGCGGACGCGTCTCCGCTGTCAATTCCCTCTTCGTCGGCGCGTCCAATGAGTTCGGCGAATTCGAGAGCGGCCTGACCGCGCAATGGTGGGGAGCCGTCCGCGCGGTCGTGATCGGCGGCATCGGATCGCTGGTCGTGACCGGCCTCTGGGCGACGTTCTTCCCCAGCCTCCGCCAGGCCGATCAGCTCAGCGCCGAGTCCCTGATGCCCGCCGAGAGAGAGCAGACAGGCCATGAAGTGCGGCAGCTATAATTTTCAGCATGCGGACAATCCTGAATTCCTCATTCGTCGCACGCGTCCGCTCTTTCTCCTCCTACAGCTATGCCTGATGTTCCTGGCGCTCGCCGTGCCGTTGCCGCCGCCACGAATTCCGCGCCCGAAACGGCGGTTCATGACAGCACGGAGGCGGGCGACGACCGCTTTCCGTGGAGCATCTTCTGGGTCGCCCTGGGACTACGGCTCGCAACGCTGACGCTCGGCCACTTCTACCGCATCTCTCCCTTCGAAGATCACTTTAAGTTTGGCTGGGAAATGGGACGCATTGCGAAGTCGCTGGCCACCGGCCAAGGCTATGCCGATCCGTTCGACCACCCCAGCGGCCCCACGGCCTGGGTAACGCCGCTCTATCCGCTGATCCTCGCCGGAGTGTTCAAGGTATTTGGCGTTTACACGGCGCTCTCCGCCTGGGTAATCCTCGCCTTCAACTGCGTCTGCTCCGCGCTGACTGCCTGGTCCACGTGGGAAATCGCCGTCCGCTGCTTCAACCGCCGCGTTGCGCTCTGGTCTGCGTGGATCTGGGCTCTCTACCCCGCGGCCATGCAGTACGCCGTTAAGTGGGTCTGGGAAATGTCCCTCACCGCGCTTCTCTTCTCCTGCATCCTGGTGCTCGCGCTGCGCATGCGGAACATCGGCGGCCCGCCGGAATCCGATCCAGCAACCACGAAGCGCTGGGCGCTGTTCGGACTGCTTTGGGGCCTCATCACCCTGAGCAGCGCCTCTATCGCCATCTTTCTTCCCTTCTGCGCCTTCTGGATCCTCAAAGGAACCGGCCACCTCGCGCGCCAGATTCCCCGCATCGCACTCGCCGCTGTCCTGTGCCTGGCGTGCATTGTGCCCTGGATCGTGCGCAACGCGCTCGCCTTCCACGCCTTCGTGCCGATGCGCAGCAACTTCGGCGCCGAGCTCTGGATGGGCAACAATCCCAACCTGCAGGGAATGCTCATCGGCTCGCCGGTTGCTCTCGAAAACCAGGAAGTTCTGCTCGACCAGATGGGCGAGCTGGCGTATTCGAAGTCCCGTGGCCGTCTGGCCAAACAGGAGATCAGCAGCGATCCCGCCGACTTCGTCCGGCTCACGATTCGCCGGTTCTACTTCTTCTGGGCCGACGTGCCGCACGCGTCGCTGAAAGGCAAAGCCTGGACCGAGTACGTTCGCGGACTGAACTTTCAGTTCACCAGCCTGGTCGGTGTCCTGGGGCTTGTGCTCGCGATCCGGCGCCGCGTCCCCGCTGCCTGGCTCTTCGCCATGGTCTTCGCCGTCATCCCCTTCGTCTACTACTTCGTCTTCGTGCAGGCCCGCTTCCGCCATCCGCTCGAACCGCTGATCGCGATCCTCGGCGTGTACCTGTTCCTGTCGGCGGAAAAAACCTGGCGGGTGCGCTGGTTCCGGCGCAGATCAGCTATACGCGCGCCTTAAAACTCCCGCTCATACCGCACGTATTTCGGCTCCCATACGTGCGCGCCGATCGCCGCGTCCACCTCACCCTCCTTCAGCGAAGAGAGCCCTTCCAGGATCGCCTGCTTCGCCACCGCTGTCGCGATCACCCGGCTCAGATCACGCGACTTGGACATCGGCGGCAGCAAATTCGCTTTGCGGTCCTGCTCCACCGGCGACAGGCCAGCCAGCGTTCGCGCCGCCGTCATGATCATCGCGTCCGACACACGCCTCGCCCGCGACGCGACGATCCCCAGCGCCAACCCTGGAAACACATACGAATTATTCGTCTGATCGATGCAGATGTCGCGCCCGCCGAACTTCACCGGCTCGAACGGGCTCCCCGTCCCGATCAACGCCTTACCGTCCGTCCACTGCAGCAGGTCCTCGGGTGTGGCTTCGCTCTTCGACGTGGGATTCGACAGCGGAAAGATGAT
>DASYYN010000214.1:0-4028 GCA_035933815.1 Acidobacteriaceae bacterium | reverse complement strand
CGTGGTGCTGAAGCTGAAGACAGCGGAGTTCAAAATCCTGACGCGCAGCCTCACGCCAGCGGAGCCGCTGTCCTCCTGCGACGAACTGACGCAGATCGCGCTCAGTCTCCGCGACCGCGTCCATCTGGGATCAGCTCAGCGCTACCGGCTCATCGGCGTGGGCCTGGGGAACTTCCGCGACCCGGCAGAGGAGCCGGCCCAGCCGGAACTGTTCGGTGAGCTGACTACCGCGGACGCTAAACCGGCTTCGGAGCAGGCGTCCGCTGAGTAGCAATACTGCTTACGGCTGCCCGTCAGGCGTAGGATTCTCAGCCGTGAACTCCGAGCAACACGGCTTCTCGACAGCCGTGAACTCCATCAGCTCCACGCGCGTGCGGTCCGGATCGTACATGTTGAACTGCCACTTGCCGTCGCGGCCGATCTGCGGACGAGCCGGCTCGCCGGCCAGCCGGTCTTCAGCGGACAGCGTGGTGACGGCCTTCTCCATATTCACCACTCCCAGCGAGAAGTGGTTCAGCACGCCGAGCTGCTGCTGCGAGATGCCTGGCGGAACGCCGCTTCCCGACTCTGTGCTCGTGGACGCGCCCCCGGCGGCCTGGTTTTGTCCGCTGGGGTGATAGACCATGTACTCGATCCAGTCGTGCCCGTCAGGTACCTGCTGCGAAACCCAGTCTGTCCTCTCCGGCTGCATGCCGCCATGCCAGTAGGGCCGGAAGCCGAGAATCTCGCGGTAGAAGGGGTTTTCCGCCTCGCTGCTGTGCACCAGCATGCCGACGTGGATCATGCGCAGCCCGATGGGGCTCGCGTCGGAAACATGGTAGAGCGCAGCGGTGTCCTTGATGGCAAGCACCTTTGCCGCAGGTTGCACGAATTCCACTTTGTTGTTTTCAGGATCCTTCACATAGAACCACGCGCTGCCGTCCGATCCACGCTCGAGCTTGTCCGGAACCGTAACGCCGTGCGCGCCCAGATAGCGCCGCAGCCCTTCGGCGTTGGTGGTGATGTAGCCGAGATGGTCCAGCCGATCGACGCCGGAGTCGCCGGGCAGCGGCAGGACCTCGACGAACTGTTCCTGGTTGATGTAATACCGCGCGCCGTTCGGATTCTCAGGATCGGCGCCCTTCTTCAGCCCGATCTGATGGACGTAGAACTGCTCCGCCTTCGCCGCATCGCTGGTGTAAACGCTGATGTTCGAGACGCCAATAATCGGCGGCCGCGACTGCGTGTTCTGCGCCGCGCAGGTGAGGCTGGCAACTGCAAGCATAACAATGGGAAAGCGCATGAACCAGGACCCTCCAGACTGCGTATCAGTGCGTATCAGTGCGTATCGAGAATACCCCCGCAGCCGCGCAAAATCCACGCTGCGCAATTTCACCAGGGCGGGATACTATGGCTCCACGGATGAAACCGCGGAAGAAAAAAAGGGCCCTGTCACCGAACCTGCTGCGGTTTTTCGTGGCCTTGTGGGCCGTTGTCAGCCTTTCGTATTGGGCTGTCGGCACCACAGATCTCTGGAACCTGCGCGTCCACTGGGATCAGCAGGTGCAGGCTCCGTTCACGTTTGACGTGAATACCCGCCAAATCCAGTCGGTACAGCCGGAAGCCGCAAAGGCCGGGCTCGCGTCTGGCGATCGCCTGCAGGAACTGAACGGCGCGCCCTACGGAGGCGTAGCGCAATGGGCGGATGTCGTCCACGAGTCGCATCCGGGTGACGTCCTGGAGGTGGGATTCATCCGCCCCAACGGGCAGTCGGGAACCGCAGTGCTGTCTCTCGTCCGGCGCCCCTGGCCCTTCGGGAACACGTCGTCCATGGCAGCTTTCTGGCGGGATTTCTTCATTTCGGAAATCCTGCCCCTGGTGTGTCTGCTGATCGGCCTCTGGGTCGTCCTGGTGCGTCCCGCGGATCGCAACGCCTGGCTCCTGCTGGTCCTGCTCACCTTTCCCAGTGTCGCGTTTTTGGGCCCGCTGCTGGCAACGGGCGCCGGGCTTCTGCTGCGCAACCTCTGGCTGGAGATCGTTCAAGTCGCCGCTCCCCCGGCGCTACTGCTCTTCGGCGTGTATTTCCCGGAGCGGTCGAGGATCGATGCGCGCGCGCGGTGGGTGAAGTGGATCCTCCTGGCTGTCCTCGGCGTCTGCATTTGCGCCTGGTTCCCCCTGCTGGCCGTGATGTATTACGGCGGCGGAAACGGGCCTTTCTGGGCGAAGGTGGGCGACGGTGTCGGTACGACAATCAATTACCTGAACCTGCTGTTCGTCGTTCTGTATCTGGTTCTCACGCTGGACAAGCTGCGCTCGGCGTCCACCGCCGACGCGCGACGGCGCCTGCGCGTGCTCACGGCCGGCATGGCGCTGGGCGTTGGAACCCTGCTGATCGTCTTTATTCTGCTGCCGCGCTTCGGGATCACAGAAAGCAGCGTGCGCTTCATGTGGGTGCGCTACGCCGGCGCGCTGGTGTTCATGGTGGCCCCGCTGACCCTGGCCTACGTCGTGGTGGTGCAGCGTGCGCTCGACGTCCGCGTGCTGCTGCGCATGGGCACGGGATACATGCTGGCCAGGGCCTCGCTCTGGATTTTGCAGGTGGCCGTCCTGACGGTCATCGGGGTGCGTCTGTTGCGGCCGCTGCGGCATAACCAGCAGCCGCAATTATCCGATTTCGCCGGGGCGCTGATATTCCTGGCGCTGGCGCTGGTACTGCGCTTTGGCGTAAGAAACCGCCTCCGGCAATGGGTCGACCGTAAGTTCTTCCGCGAAGCCTATAACGCGGAGTTGATGCTGAACGAACTGTCAGACGAGGTCCGGCAGTTCACCGAGACCAAGCCGCTGCTGCAGACCGTCGCCCAGCGCGTCTGCGACACCCTGCATGTGAATCAGATCGCGCTGTTGCTGCGGCGCGGCGACGGCTTCTACCTGGAGCAGGGCATTGGCGTCCCTGCGGACGGCACGCTGGCGCTGCCGGCTAAGTCCTCGGCGGCGCGCTTTCTCATGAATTCCCACGAGCCTGCGCGGCTCTACCGCAACGATCCCGACGCCTGGTATCTGATGGCGGGCACCGCGGAACGGCAGGCACTCGACCAGCTCCAGGCCGAGTTGCTGCTGCCCATGCCCGGACGCAATCGGCTGATGGGCATCATGACGCTCGGACCGAAGCGCTCGGAGGCCGCCTGGTCGCGCACCGATCTCCAGGTGCTCCAGACCGTCGCCCGTCAGACCGGGCTGGCGCTCGAAGTCAGCGAGCTGGCTCACTCGCTCGCGGCAGAAGCGGCGCAGCGCGAGCGCGTGAATCGCGAGATCGAGATCGCCCGCGAGGTGCAGGAGCGCCTCTTCCCGCAGGAGATGCCGAGCCTGCTCGGTGGATCCGTCGCGGGCCATTGCCGTCCGGCACAGGGCGTGGGTGGCGACTACTACGACGTCCTCTCGCTGGAAGATGGGCGGCTGGGACTGGCAGTCGGCGATGTTTCGGGCAAGGGCATCTCCGCCGCGCTGCTGATGGCGAGCCTGCGGGCCTCGCTGCGCGGCGTGACCCTCGACAATCCCCGCGACTTCGCCAATCTGATGCACAAGGTGAACCGCCTCGTCTACGAGGCCTCGGCATCGAACCGTTACGCGACCTTCTTCTTCGCGGCCTACGACCCGAAGACCCGCCGTCTCGACTGCGTGAATGCCGGACACAATCCTCCGGTGCTGCTGCGCGGCGACAAGGTCCTGCGCCTCGAGGCCGACGGACCCGTCGTCGGCCTGCTGCCCTTTGCTCCCTATACGGAGCAGTCGCTCACGCTCGAGCCAGGCGACCTGCTGATCCTCTACACCGACGGCATCAGCGAGGCCATGACCCACGACGACGAAGAGTGGGGCGAAGACCGGATGATCGCCTGCGCCAGCAAGCTCAGGGACAAGCCCGCCGACGAGGTGCTGCAGTGCATGTTCCGCGACGCCGACGCGTTTACGGCAGGCGCTCCCCAGCACGACGACATGACCCTGCTGGTGCTGCGCCTCGACCCCGTGCCGGTGCGCAACGTCGCGCGCGAAGA
>DASYYN010000189.1:0-8125 GCA_035933815.1 Acidobacteriaceae bacterium | reverse complement strand
GATCTGGTAGACACGTATTCCGTCGAGTTCCCTTCGACGGACTGGTATGACTTCTGGACCGGCGACAAGGTCGGCATGCCCGCCCATGAGGAGCCGGCCGGGGGCAATACCAATCCCGCCGCTCGCGTACCTCTCACTCTTCCCGAGAAGCCTGCAATCGCCACGCTGCCTGTTTTTGTCCGCGGAGGAGCAATTATTCCCATGCAGCCGCTGGTGCAGAGCACGAACGAAACACCACAGGGTCCGCTGACACTTCGTGTGTACGCGGGCGATCCCTGCAGCGGCAGCCTGTACCTCGATGACGGCAAGACGATGGCTTACCGCCACGGCGATTTTCTGCGCATGCAGTTCGCCTGCGACAGCTCCGGCGGCCATCTGCACGTGCATATCGGCGCGCATGAGGGAAGCTATCCAGCATGGTGGAAGGAGATTCGCGTGGAGATTTACGGCGCGTCCGGTTCCACAGCGCAGGTCGCGAGCCGCGAAGTTCCTCTGACCCGCTCCGGAAATCAGCTCTCGCTTACCGTTCCCGATCCCGGCCAGGGGCTCGACGTCGACCTTCGATAGCGCGAGCAGCCGGAGAGTCTAGCGTACGGTGATTCGCATTCCCGACGCGTGGGGCACCGTCACGGTGACCTTGCCTCGTTGCAGCCCGGCGTGTTTCGGTTCGCGTGTGATGTGCGCTTCGCGTGCGTCGAGCGCCGGAGCGTGCAGAGTCTCAACCTCGACTGCGCCGCGCGCCGCACCAAAATCGACGGTCAGATCCAGATCGCGCTCCGCGTCCTTGTTCAGGATTACGACTGTGCTCGCAGCTCTCGGCAGCTTTGCCGCGTACGCGGTTGCGTCTACTCCGCTTGCCTGAATTTGGCCGGTCAGGTCTGTCTTCGCCAGCGTTGCGCCGCACAGCGCGCCAGCGAACTTCAACCCATACGCCACCGGCTCCAGCACGTACTCGTCTCCGAAGGTCGCAATCGGCGTGTAGAACGGGTGTGGATGGCTCGCGATCTGTTCGGGCGTCGCGCCTGCGTCCTTCAGCATAACGTCGCCAGGCAGGAATCCACCCACCGAATTCGCCACCGATTTGCCCGTACCGCCGTGCAGGTTGACGCCGGAGTAGTTGTTGCTGGCGAGAAGCAGCGAGTAGTCCGCGGACCACAGCGCGGCTGCAAACACGTCGGAGACGCCCGGCTTGCCCCCGCGGTAGCAGGTGTTGCCTTCGGTCATGCGCACTCGCGCACCCATCTTGTTCGCCGCGGCCGTGGCTATATCCGCCGTTTTCTGCACGCGCGCCATGGTGGCCGGCTTCAACAGATTCGGGATGTTCACCTCGGGGTTCGTGGCCGGGCCGCCAAAGTAGTAGTGGTGGGTCAGCGTGGTCACATGCGGCGGATCCTGAATCGACGGCCACATGTCTGCGATCTGCGTAAGCCAGCCCACATTTGCGGCCACATCCGGCATGCCAAACCGCGCCCCAGGGACGGCCTTCGTCACCGCGCGCGCGATGGAGAGCCATTCATCCAGGTAGGTTTTCGCGTTCCAGGTCTTCGGATCGCGGAGGTGGCGGCCAAACAGATCCACCTCATTCCCGATCTGGAAGTACTGCAGCCGGTCGCCGAGCGTCTTGGCGACGTACTCGGCCTCTTCGGCTGCGTGCTCCGGCGTGTTGGTTCCCATACCGATTCCGTAAAGGCACGTCCATCCCGTCGCCTGCAGGAATGCAGCCAAATTGCGCACGGCTTCGGCGGTCACCGCGTAGTATTGCGGCTTTGGCTCGCCCACCACCTCGCGCGTCTGCGGATGTTGCGGCTCGGGCGACTCCGTCGTTGGCTTCCACCACTCAAATTCACTCGTATTGCCACCCAGCCGCAGCACACCCGACGGGCTCAGCGCTTTGAACTGGCGGATCAGGCCGGCATTCTGACCGGAAAAGAAGGAGGCATCTGCGAGCTGTTGAACCTCGTACGAAAGGCCGACGAAATCTTCCGGCATGTGTGCCCCCGTGGACTCGGAGGGAACTGTCAGGGTGAGCGGAGCCGCAGACTGCGCACCGAGGCGCGTGGCGGCAAGACTCATAGCGGCGAGCTCAAGAAAACGGCGGCGATTGATGCAGTTCATTAGTTGCTGTTCCTCCTGAGGGCGCAAGCGCAGCGTGCGCGGTGTACAGGACCGTCCCTACCGCCCACGTCACAGAATGCCTAGAACGACTCGAAGATGTGTCCCATCTTTTCCTGCTTCACACGCAGGTACTGCTCGAAGCTATCCTGAGCCGGGACCTCGGCTGAAACACGCTCGACCACTCGGATGCCCGCCGCCTCCAGCGCGGCGACCTTCTCCGGATTGTTCGTGATGAGCCGCACTGAGGTGACACCCAGCTGGCGCAGGATCTCGCCGGGCATCTCGAACTCGCGGCAGTCGGCGCGGAACCCGAGCTTCAGATTGGCCTCGACAGTGTCGAGCCCCTGGTCCTGCAGCTCGTAGGCGCGCAGTTTCGCCATCAGGCCGATGCCCCGCCCCTCCTGCTGCTCGTAAATCAGCACGCCCGCGCCCGCTTCGCCAATCTTCTTGAGGGCCAGCTCCAGCTGAAGGCGGCAGTCGCAGCGCAGCGAATGGAAGACGTCGCCCGTCATGCACTGGCTGTGGATGCGCACCAGCGGCGGCTCGGCTTGCACATCGCCCATGACCAGCGCAACCGCCTCTTCCCGCTCGGGATTCGCCTTGCACCCATCTTCGGCAGCAGCCGTATACACGCCCTCGAAACCCAGAATGCGGAAATGGCCCCAGCGCGTCGGAAAATCCGCGTCGGCAACCTTGCACACCGATTCGATCGCCATATCCCTGATTATAGAAGGCGCTGGACAAGCACCCCGCGGCCGGTCGCCAGCAGCCAACCACCGCTGTACCCTAAACACGTGCTGGAATCCAGGCTCATCCTCATTACCCTGCTGATCAAGCTGGGTGTCGCCGCAGCGGTTGCGGCGGCGCTGGCGCGCTCCCGCACGTTTCAGCGACTCCTCCTCAGCGACGAGCGCAACGCCGGGCAAACTCTGGGCCTGCTCGCTTTCATCTGCATCCCGCTCGGGCTCGGAGTCTATTTTCGCGTCACGGTTCCCAATTTCCTCGGCGCCGACATCTCCTTTGAGACCACCATTCTGCTTGGCATTCTTGTCGGACCGGGCTCCGCCATCATTGGGGCGCTGGTGCTTTCCCTGCCGGCCGTCCTCCACCACGAGTATCTGAGCCTGCCGTTCCTTCTCGCCGTCGCCATAGCGGCCGGTGTCTACGGCACGTTCGTGGACAAGGAAGACGTCTGGTCGTTCTCTCCGTTTGTCGATCTCAGCCTTTACCGCTGGATCCGCCGTAATCTCCGTCGTCCGCGCATCGACCGCCAGATCTTGCTGCTTTTTCTCATCATCGCAATGGAGATGATCCGCGAGTCTGCGCACCGCGAATATCCACACCGTCTGTTCGCTCTGGTTACCGATCAGTGGATTATCCGGCTCGCCATCTGGGCGTCCGCTGCCATGGTGGTCGGCATTCCGCTCAAGATCTGGAACGCCATCCGCATTGAGCGCTCGCTCGAGGAGCAGAAACGGCTGCTACTGGAAGCTCGCCTCGATGCACTCCATCGACAGATCAACCCGCATTTCCTGTTCAACACCCTCAACTCCATCGCCTCGCTCGTGCGCTTCCGTCCCGAGCAGGCCCGCGAGCTGATCGTCAAATTGGCGAATATCCTGCGCCGCAGACTCCATGAGCATGACGCTTTTATTCCGTTTCGCGAAGAGCTGGCGACCACCGAAGACTATCTCTCCATTGAGATTGTCCGCTTCGGCGCGGAGAAGCTGATGGTCATCAAGGAAATCGACCCCGCTACTCTGGAAGTGCCGGTGCCCACGATGCTGATGCAGCCGCTGGTTGAGAACAGCATCAAACACGGACTCGAACCGCGCATATCCGGCGGTGTCGTCACCCTGCGCAGCCGGTTGGACGGCTCGCGTCTGATTATCGAAGTCGAGGACGACGGCGTCGGGATCGCGCCTGGCCGGGCCCACTCGAGCGGCGTCCTGCAGGGCACCGGGATCGGCATGAAGAATGTGCGCGAGCGCCTCCAGGTGCTGTACGGCGACGCCGCGATCTTCGACATCCGCAGCCAGCCCGGACGCGGCACGCGCGTCACCATGGGTTTCCCGGCGCACGTTGCCGACAGCGATCATCCTGCTGCTGGCACGCCCTGGGGAACACTAACCCGCAGCTGACGTTATCTCTCAATTGCGCTCTGCGGTTCCTGCGACAGATTTGACGTTCCCGGCGCAGGACCACACTGTTACACTGTCAGCCACCACCCTCCCCAGTTCCTGTGGTCCGGCGACAACCATGACCATTGCAGAAGGCACGGTATTAGGCCCTTACGAGATCCTTGAGAAGATTGGCGCCGGCGGCATGGGCGACGTTTTCCGCGCCCGCGACACGCGCCTCAACCGCGAGGTCGCCGTCAAAATCATCTCCGATCGCTTTCTCGCCGACGATTACGGCAGCGGCAGCCCGGCACATCCGAGTCCTGGGTTACCATCACGCCCGCGCGACGGGGTGGATGACCAGCCGACTCCCGGCACCCCCGGAACCCTATCGCACCGGCGCTTTCTGCGCGAAGCTCAGGCGTCCAGCGCGCTGAATCATCCAAATATCTGCACGATCTACGACATCGGCGAACAGGGTGGCCGTCCTTACCTGGTCATGGAACTCCTCCGCGGTGAGACTCTCCGTGACGCGCTGATTCAGGGTCCGCTCGCGCCCGCAGAGGTCGTCGAGTTCTCCCGCCAGGCTGCCTCCGCGCTCTCGGCTGCGCACGCCCAGGGAATCGTCCACCGGGATATCAAGCCCGCCAACCTCTTCGTCATCGGACCTCGCGGCAAGCGGCAAATCAAAATCCTCGACTTTGGCCTCGCTAAGCGCCAGGGAATCGGCGATCTCCTCGATTCCGGCGCAGCTACCGCCGCGTTCAGCGGCCTACCCACCGCTCCGGGAACGGCCGAACTCACCAGCCCCGGCTCGACCGTCGGCACCGCGGCGTATATGTCTCCGGAGCAGGCTCGCACCCAGCCCCTGGACGCCCGCACAGACCTGTTTTCCCTCGGCAGCGTCATCTATGAGATGGCCACGGGCCAGCGCGCTTTCGACGGCCCCTCCGCAGCAGATATTTTTGCGGCGTTGCTCACGAAAACGCCGCCGCCCGTGAGCAGTGTCAATCCGGCAATGCTGAAACAGCTCGATCCGATCGTCGCAAAGCTGCTGGAAAAGGATAAGGACCAGCGTTATCAAAGCGCCGACGACCTGCTCCGCGACCTGGAGGCACTCGATACCCGAGCTGCTGCCGTTACCGGCAACGGCGCTCCCACAAAGGTGGCGGTTTCTCCAGGTGCTGCGCCCGCCAGGAGCCGTATTGGCCGAATCGTCCTCAGGACCGTGCTCGCGATTGCAATTCTCTCCGTCGGCGCCCTGTTCTGGTGGCGCCACCGGGGACCCTCAGCGCCCGAGCCCCCGGCTCCGCCGAATGCCCGCGCCGTCGGCGCCGCGCCCGCGCTGGCGAAGGACTCCATTATCCTCGCCACCTTCATCAACCACACCGGCGATCCCGTTTTCGACACCACCCTCAACGAAGCCCTCCGCATCGACCTCGAACAATCGCCCGTCATCAACATCGTCAGCGAAGACCACCTGCGCCAGAGCGTCAAATTCCTCGGCAAGCCGGAAGACACGGCAGTCACGCCCGAAATCGCACGCGAGATCGGTGAACGCGAGGGGATGAAGGCCATCCTCACCGGAACCATTGCCCGGCTTGGCAACGAGTACGTCATCATGCTCAGCGCGCAAAACACCGCCACCGGCGATGAGATCGCCAGCGAGCAGGCCACCGCACCCGACAAAGAACACGTCCTCGACGCCGTCAACAAAGCCGCCATTTCGATGCGCAATCGCCTGGGCGAAGACCTGGCCAGCATCAAGAAACTGAACACACCCTTCGGCCAGGCGACCACTACGTCGCTCGAAGCCTTCCGCGCGTACGCCCTTGGCGACGTCGCCCACAATAAGTCCCTCGATATCCCCGAGGCCGAAGGCCACTACGAGCGCGCCATTGACCTCGACCCCAATTTCGCCATGGCGTACGCCCGCCTGGGCGTAATCTACGTCAACTCCGGCCAGGTCGCGAAGGCCAAACAATACTTCACCAAAGCCTGGGGTCTCTCGAAGCACGTCAGCGAGGCCGAACGCCTCTACATCGCCGGTCACTACTATGGCTTCGTGACCGGGGAGACCTCCAGGCAAATTGAGGCGCTGCAGGAATCCATTCAGACCTACCCCGGACAGGTCGCCAGCTACATCAACATCAACGTGGCGTACCAATCTCTTGGCCAGTATGCCCAGGGACTTCCCTATGCTCAGAAGGCCGTTGAACTCCAGCCCGATGACGCGATTGCTGGACAAAATCTGCTCGCCGACTACATCGCGCTGAATCGTCTCGATGACGCGCGACAGGAGATGGATCGCCAGCACCGTATGGGCATGGACTCAAGCACCGGAACGCTGGCTAATATGATGATCGGCGATTTCCTGCTTGGCCGCACCCAGGACATCCAGCAGATCATCGCAAAGGCGACCGGCCGCCCCGACGAATTCACCATCACCGCTACGCTTGGATTGGTCCAGCAGTACTCCGGCGAAATGCGGCAGGCAGCCGCAACGATGCAGCAAGCCTTTGACCAGGCAGGACGCGCACACGCACCCGACGTTCAGGCTTCTTTCCTCCTGCAGGACGCCGGAACCCGCGGCCTGGCCGGCCAGTGCGACGGCATCGAGAGCGTCTTCCAGCGGGCCCTCGCGCTCGACAAGTCAAAGCAAACGCTGCAGGCGGCGGCGCTGACCGCCGGGGTGTGCGGCGACAGCAAGCACGCGCTTGCGACTCTGGTGCAGCTTGTCCGGGATTATCCGCAGGACGAGATGAACGAAAGGCTGTATGTACCGCTAACGAGGGCGTTCGTCGATTTGGCGGAACACCATCCGCAAAAGACGATTGATGACGTCGGCGCAGCGCGCAGCTTCGACGCCATCTTCCCCGCCTCATACGCGCAGGGCCTCGCGTATCTCCAATTGCACGACGCTAACGGCGCGATCAATGCCTTCCGAGCGGCAACGCAGTCTCCCACCGGCGATCTGACCAACGTGGGCTTTACACCGTTCCATGCTGAGGCCCAGTTGGGACTAGCCCGTGCCTACGCGATGGCCGGTGACAAAGCCAACGCAAAGATCGCGTACCAGAACTTCTTCACCACCTGGAAGAACGCCGACCCCGACCTGCCCATGCTCGGCGCCGCGAAAAAGGAATTCGCCTCGCTGTAGTCCTGATCATGTTGGGAATGATCTCGGTGTCGCTCCGATCATCGGAGACCTGGGAGGAGCGCAGGCGTTTATCGCTGACCGTTTCTCGTTGTCCGCTCGTCAACTATCCCACGTACCCAGTTCCCTGCGCAGCGAAACCAGCTGACCGAGGTGGTAGCTGGTGTGCTGCCCGGCCAGCAAGACTTCCCGCAGAATAGTCTGCCCATCGCCCCAGGGAATCGTCGCGTAGAAATTCGTGCTGGGTTCACCGATCAGTTGCTCGAATGCCGCCAGATCCTTCTCCACCGCCTGCACCGACGTATTCCACGCAGCGTCGCTGGGCGGGGCCTCTTCTCTGGGCCAGTAATCGTCGGGCCAGTCCGGCTGGACGTACTTCGGGTTGGTAGAGAAGTCGTATAGATCGTGCAGCGCAATCCGGATGTGCTCGAGCAGTTGCCACGCCGTGTGCGCCGCGCCTTTCGGCTTCGCGCCGCGCTTGTCCGCTGGAAAGCCCTCGATCACGGTTTTCAGTTCGGCGTGTGCGCTGCCACCACGCAGGAATTCCACCAGCTGCTTGCGCAGCGCGCGGTCCTCAGCATTGGCCATGGAGTGTGTCTCCTCTTCGCGTTTGGATGCGAAGCCCCCGGCTGCGGACTCACCAACCCTACCAGCAACTAAGAACTGGCGACCAGCTCCCGTTTTTCCGCGAAGATGTTTCCCATACGCCGAATCTGCGCGCCTACCCCCCGCA
>DASYYN010000179.1:0-8109 GCA_035933815.1 Acidobacteriaceae bacterium | reverse complement strand
TCATGAACTGCCGGATCAGGATGTCGTTCAGGTTGTTGGGAATCGCCCAGAGGAAGAAGAGCGCAGCAACAACAAAGAAGGTCGTGAGCTGACCGGCCGGGATAAGCCGCGGCGGACGGTGCGCATCGGTCTCCTCAGGTTGCGAACGGGTTCCGGTGTGAACAGGGACGGTCAAGGGCGCTCCTTCAGATCGAGGTTATAGGCGCGCATGGCATTGCGGCGGAAAATCGCATCGCGCTCGTCGGCTGAGAGCGCATTGGTGAACCGCTCCACCAGCTCGGCCCATCCTGCATAGGTTGTTGCCACGCGGCAGACGGGCCAGTCGGAGCCGAACATCGTGCGCGCGGGCGCGAACGCGTCCAGCGCAACCTCCATGTAGGGACGAATCTGATCGTACGTCCAGGATTGGTAGTCGGCTTCAGTCACCACACCGGAAATCTTGCAGTAGACATTCGGCCGCCGCGCCATTTCCCGCATATGCGTGGCCCACGGCTCCATCGCGCCGGAGCGGATGGGCGGCTTGGCAATATGGTCCAGCACGAACACCTGGCTGGGATGGCGATCGACGAGTGCGATCGCGGCAGGCAGTTGGTCGTGAAAGATGAGGATGTCATAGGTGAGATTGTGCCGCCGCAGCTGCGCCAGCCCCGCGTTGAAGTCCGGCCGCTCCATGTATGCCGCAGGCTCGCCCTGCAGAACGTGCCGCAGCCCCTTCAGGCCCGGCCGCGCGGCATACTCTTCGAGCAGCGCACCAATCCCTGGATCGGCGAGCGGCAGCCAGCCGACCACTCCGGCAATCCACGGATTCGCGGCGGCATGCTCGAGCAGGAAGTCCGTTTCCTCAACCGTCTGCCGCGCCTGCACAGAAACCACCGCGTCGATGCCCGCGCTGCGGATTTCCCCGGCAAGATCGCTGGGCAGAAAGTCACGCCGGATCGCGGCCATCGTATCGTCGATCCAGCCGTATTCCTCCGCTGTGTAGCGCCAGAAATGGTGATGGGCGTCGATGCGCATGGCTCGCGGGCTATTCTACCTGGCCGCTGCGGCCCATGACGACATTGCCGACGCGCAGGGATTCCGCGACGCGGGACGGCACACGCCTGACCAGCAAGCTCGCACGCCTAATCCTGGTAGCCTGCTTCGCGTCCATGGCGGACTGCGAGCAACACGACCTCGTGCCCGTCGAACCGATACAGGACAACATAGGCGCCATGCCCGATGGGAATGATCCATTCCCGGAACTCCGCAGGCATCTCCGCCGCAGGGCGTCCAATCTCAGGATGTCGGGAAAGTTCGCGGACTCCTGTGCGGATTGCACTGGCAGCGCGCCGGGCTGCGTCGGGACTTGAAGATGCGAGAAAATCCCGTAGACGGCTGACATCGGCCAGAGCGGCGCGCGACCACTTTAGCGGTGGCATTCCGGTGGCGCGGCACTCTCACCAGCTTCAAGCCTGCCAAGCCAGTCGTCCGCCTCTTCTCCGCTCACATGTAATCCGGTGGATCGGTAGTGCTCCCAGGCCGCCAAAGCGTCTGCATGGAACGCCTCTTGCTTTTCCCTGCGTTCGACGTATTCCTCGACGGCTTCCCGCACGATGACGTTTGGCGAGACACCGCGCGCGGCTGCTATACGCTGCACTGCCTCGCTCAGATTATTCGCTCCCGAATCAGCCACAGAACCGCTCCACGTCCATTATCACTCCAAGGCTATTGAGAAGCAGCATTCTTGGAGCGGGCTTCCAGGGACAGCAACTGCGGCAACAGCGCCCGGAAAGCCCGCCCGCGATGGCTGAGCGTGTGCTTCTCGTCGAGCGGGATTTCCGCCATCGTGCGCTGTAGCGGGGGCACCCAGAACAGCGGGTCGTACCCGAATCCTCCGGTGCCCCGTGGCACAGTAAGGATTTCGCCCTCCACCGATCCGTCGGCTGTGAGCAGGACCTCGCCTGCGCGCGCCAACGCCAGCACGCAGTGGTACTGAGCCAAACGCTGCGCCATCCCCTGCATGCGAGCGAGCAGGCACAGATTGTTCCTCTCGTCCGTAGTGCGCGCTTCGGGTGTGTCGAAGCGGAGGTCCTGGGCATAACGCGCCGAGCGCACGCCGGGCTCGCCTGCGAGCGCGTCCACCTCCAGTCCCGAGTCGTCCGCGAGCACATAGCCAGCCGTGAACCGGCTGTAGTATGCGGCCTTCAGCGATGCATTGCCCGCGAACGTTGGCTGATCTTCGTGCGGCGCCGGAATCTCACTAAGCCTTGGCAGCGGCTCAATCCGAATGCCACTGCTTTCCGCGGCAACGGCAAAGTCGCGCAGCTTGCCCGGATTGGTCGTCGCGGCGTAGAGAATGAGCGGCACGGTTCCAGTTTATGCGGCCGAAGTTATGTGGCTGAAGTTACGTGACAGGATGCGTCATGCCGTGCCCGCGAAGGTCATAAGCCAGCGGGCAGCCCTCGCATCGCGCCGCACGTCCGCAGTGCAGCTTGCCGACCTGCACCATCAGCGCATGAAATTCGTTGTAATGCTGCGCCCGATGTGCGGCATCTTCGCCCTCGTGCTCGGGCGCGAACGCCTGCTCCGCCACTGACTGAATCTCCGCGTACTTTGCCTTTGCGGAAACCAGCGCGTGCCGCGTGGTGATGCGGCGCAGGTATTCGTCCACCACCATCGCCGGCGCCTGCAGCGCGTACAGCAGAATCGCATCGGCGGTCTCCGGACCGACCCCGGGGAGCGCCAGCAACTCGGCGCGAACTGCATGTGCGTCGCGGAGAGCGCCGTCGTGCAGCGCCTCCATGCGGCCGCCATACGATCCATCCAGAAACGCGATAAACGCCTTCAGCGCCGCCGCTTTCCGCAGCATGAATCCCGAAGGCCGGATCAGCTGCCGTAGCTCCTCCTCGGTAACCGCGCGCAGACCTTCCACCGACAGCACGCCGCGCTCCTTCAGGTTGGCAATCGAACGCTCCACAGATTTCCACGCCGTGTTCTGCGTCAGATACGCGCCGATCACCACTTCGAATGCGGAGTTTGCCGGCCACCACTGCTGGGGACCCCAGAGCGCGACCAGGCGGTCATACATCGCGCGCAGCCGCCCGGCAGCGGACTCCCTGCGCGCCACCTCGCGCCGTTTCGGTTTCTGCCCCACCGTCCGATCATAAATTCGACGCCGTCGTGAATCGTCGGGGCGGTCGCCGCGCTCTTATGATGGAGCGGCGGACTTTGCCTGAGGAGCAGCGATGGATTACGTCAATCTCGGCAGGACGGGCCTGAAGGTTTCGCGCATTTGTCTCGGCTGCATGACCTATGGCGCTCCGGCGACGGGCGAGCCAAAGCCCGGCCGTCAGCCCTGGGCGCTGAACGAAGAAGAGAGCCAGCCATTCTACCGTCAGGCCCTCGATGCGGGTATCAACTTCTTCGACACGGCGAACGTGTATTCGAGCGGCGCCAGCGAAGAGGTGCTGGGCCGCTTCCTGAAGAAGAACGTCCGGCGCGAAGCGGTCGTCGTCGCGACCAAGGTCTGGGGCGTCATGCGCGACGAGCCCAACGGCCGTGGACTCTCCCGCAAGGCCATCCTGCACGAGCTGGACGAGAGCCTGCGCCGCCTCCAGATGGACTACGTCGACCTCTACCAAATTCACCGCTGGGACTCCGAAACACCCATCGAGGAGACCCTCGAGGCGCTGCACGACGTCGTCAAGGCAGGCAAAGTGCGCTACATCGGCGCGTCATCCATGTACTCCTGGCAATTCGCCAAGGCGCTCTATCTCGCCGATCAGCACGGCTGGACGCGCTTCGTCTCCATGCAGAACCACTACAACCTGCTCTATCGCGAAGAGGAGCGGGAGATGATCCCGCTGTGCCGCGCTGAAAAGATCGGCATCATCCCGTGGAGTCCGCTGGCGCGCGGCCGCCTCGCGCGTCCCTGGCAAAGCGAGACGACGAAGCGCAGCGAGACGGACCGCTTCGGCAACACCATGTACTCGCGCACCGAGCAAGCGGACCGCGCCGTCGTGAATTGCCTGACCGAGGTGGCCGAACGCCGCGGCGTTGCGCAGGCGCAGATCGCCCTCGCATGGATGCTGGAGAAGCCGGAGATTACCGCTCCGATCGTCGGCGCAAGCAAGCCGCATCATCTGGAGGACGCAGTAGCGGCGCTGTCCATCCGGCTCACTCCCGAGGAAATCCTCGCGCTCGAGGAGCCGTACACTCCGCACCCGGTGCTGGGATTCAGTTGAGGCGGGTGCCCCATCATTGTCGCGCAGGCGTTTGCGCGACAGGGTGGGCTACCCCGTAACCGCCAGCTCTTCTTCGAGCAGCTGTTTCTGGAAGAGGCTGGCATAATATCCGCCCAGCGCCAGCAGCTCTTCGTGCGTGCCCAGCTCGACGATCCGCCCCCGCACCAGCACCGCAATGCGATCCGCATGCCGCACCGTCGAGATGCGGTGCGAGATCAGGATCGTCGTGCGCCCCTCCATCACCGTCCGCAGCTCCTGCAGGATCTTCTCCTCGGTATACGTATCCACGCTGGCCAGCGCGTCGTCGAGAATCAAAATCCGCGGGTTGCGCAGAATCGCCCGAGCCAGCGCTGTCCGCTGCTTCTGGCCTCCGGAGAGCGTCAGCCCGCGTTCGCCGACCATCGTCTCGAACGCATTCGGAAACAACTCAAATTCATCGCGGATGTGCGCCGCCTGCGCGGCCCGCTGCACCGCGGCCGGATCAGCCCCTTCCACGCCGAACGCGATGTTGTCGCGAATGCTGGTCGAGAAGAGAAACGTCTCCTGCGGCACCAGCCCGATCGCCGCCCGCAGCGCATTCAGCGGATAATCGCGAATCGGCCGCCCATCGATCAGCACCGACCCCGCCGGCGCGTCATACAGCCGCGGAATGAGGCTGACCAGGCTCGATTTCCCCGACCCCGTCGGCCCCACCAGCGCCAGACTCGATCCCGCAGGAATGCGCAGCGAAATTCCGTGCAGCACTTCAACCGGTTTCTCTGCCGGATAGGCAAAGTGCAGATCGCGGAATTCGACTTCGCCGCGAACATCCACCTGCTCCGGCGCGATCACCGCCGAACGGTCATCAATCGCCGGCTCGGCGATGAGCAGCTCGTGGATGCGGACCACCGATGCCGTCCCGCGCTCGAACAGGTTCACCACATACCCGAGCGCGATGATCGGCCACATCAGCATCATCAGGAACGTCGTGAAGCTAACGAAGTTGCCGATGGAAATGCGGTGCGTGAGCACCTCGTGTCCGCCAACCAGCAGCGCGATGACCATGCCCACGCCCAGCAGGAATTCGAGCGTCGGCCACAGCATCCCAATCAGCCGCACCAGGCGCAGCGCGCGGCGGATGTACTCCTGGTTGGACCGCTCGAAGGCGCGAATCTGCGCTTCCTCCTGCCCAAACGCCCGCACCAGCCGTGCGCCGGAAAAGTTCTCCTGCGCCTGCGCCGAAATATCCGAGAACATCGCCTGGATGCGCTCGAACCGGTCGTGGATCTTGCGGCCCATGAACTGGATCAGCACAGAAGCAAGCGGCATCGGAGCCAGAGCCGTCAGCGTCAGAAATGGGCTGATGCCCAGCAGGTAATACAGCGCCAGCACCGAGAACAGCACCGTGTTCGCCGTGTACATCACCGCCGGCCCGAGCAGCATGCGCACCGCGGCCAGGTCGTTCGTCATCCGCGCCATAATGTCGCCGGTGCGGTGCTCGTGGTAGTAGGAGGCGGCCTGCTTCTCCAGCTGGCTGAAGAGGTCGTTGCGCAGATCGAACTCGATGTCGCGCGAGATGCCGATCAGGATCCAGCGCATCCAGAAGAGCATGATGCCGTGCGCAATCGTGATGCCAAGAATCAGCCCGGCATAGCCGAAGATTTTGTGCCAGGTCACTCCACGCGCCAGGTCGCCGGTCGCGCGGCCGATCGCCCGCGGGAACTGCACCCAAATAAGGTTGCCGGCAATCGTGCAGAGACAGCCCCATGCGTAGCCGCGCCAGTAACGCCGCATGTAGGGATAGAGGGGCTTGAGCTTCGCGAACATCGGCTTCCTTATGTAGATGTTCGCAGGAGCAGCCAGGCTCCAGCCAGTCCGAAAAGAAGATCGGGCGACCAGGCCGCCAGCACCGCCGGCAGCCAGCTCACGTTGCCCATGCTTTCAAAAAAGGCCGACGCGGCGTAATAGGCCACAGCTACGCCAATCGCGATGGCAATGCCGGAAAGCGACCCGCGCTTGCCCATCGAAAGCGCGAAGGGGATCGCCAGAATCCCCATCACCAGTGTGATGAGCGGATAAGCCAGCTTGTGGTTCAGCTGCACGCGCAGCGGCACCGTATTGAACCCACTCTGTCGCAGCGAGTGGATGTAGCGCGCCAGCTCGCCAAAGCTCATCTCCGACGACGGGCGCACCTCGCGCGTGAAGTACGACGGCGGCTCGAAGACCTCCTTAAACGTGCTCACCGGGAACGTGCGATAGCTGGTAACCGTTTCGCCCTGGAAGTCGCGCTCCCATCCGTCTTCGAAAACCCAGGCGTGCAGATTGGGCTGCCACTGCGCGGTGTTCGCGTGAATGCGCCTGATCAACGTAAAGCTGCCCGGGTCGAACTCAAAGACGCTGATGTTGCCGAAGGCATCGATCTCCGGATCAAAGTACTCGTAGTAGAAAATCGTGCTCGGCTCGCCGCGCTGCTCCTGGCCGAACATCCAGTTGCGCCCGGGATGCTCCACCGTCTCCGCCGGCTTGCCCTTGATCACGTTCCGCAGCGCCTCCTGCTTGCGGTTCGCCTGCGGCAGATAAAACTCGTCGAAGGCGAACAGCGCCGCGGACAGGAAAGCTGCAATCACCAGAACCGGCACTGCAATCCGATACAGGCTGACTCCCGTGGCCTTCATGGCCGTCAGCTCGCTGTTGCGGTTCATCACGCCAAACACAACCAGCACCCCGATCAGCACGCTGAGCGGCGTAATCAGGTAGATCATGCTGGGCGTCAGGTTGATGAGGTACTCGCCCACCGTAACCAGCGCCGTCTTGTTGCGGATGATATCGCCCAGCAGCTCAAAAAACGTGAACACCAGCATCAGCAGGACGAAGGTGACCAGCACCATCCCGAAGGTCAGCAAAAATTCGCGCAGCACGTACTCGTCGAGGATCAGCGGGAATCGCCCGCGGCTGCTGTGCCGTCGCGTCGTGAAGGTCAGCGTAGTCGTAGCTTCAGCGGCGCGTTTACTCGTCCGCAGGCGGATCCAGTTCGCCGCTGACGTGAGTGCCGCGAGCATGGCGCCGCCGGTCGACATCTGACGGAGCAGCACGATGCCGCACAGCGCGAACAGGATGTTCGCTTCCCACACTCCGGCCCAGGCGGGAATCTTGTTCTGCCGGGCCAGCGCCGTCCCCGTCGACGACAGGAAGTAGTAGACGAAGACCAGCGCAATCGTCAGCACAAACCCGCCGCTCTTCCCCCCGCGGCGCGATGAAATCCCCAGCGGCACACCCACCAGCATCAGCACCAGGCACGCCGCCGGATAGGCAAGCCGCTTCTGGAATTCGATCTGATACAACCGCGCATTTTTGCCATGCGTCCGTGCAAGCAACTGAGCATTGTTCATTGCCAGGATCGGCGTGTCGCTCTTGCCCAGCCGCACGTCTTCCTGCCCCGTGGTCTGGATCGGCAAATCCGTCTGCGCAAAGCTGGAGACGGTGTAGTCGCTGGGCTGGCCGGGCACTACCGAGTGCTCCTGCCCGTCACGCAGTCGCATCGTGATGGTCTGGTTCGGCCCGTTCACGACCGTTGCGCGGTCCGCCGTAATGATCTTCGGAGAATTCGGATTGCTGACATCCGCGAGAAAAACCTGGCCCCAGCTCGCTGCATGCTGGGCGGCTCGAACGTCCTGCACGTAAAGGACGAAGTTCCTGAAGTCCTCGTAGAAGACCCGCGGCTGCACTTCGTACGACGCCTGGGCGTTGATCAGCGCGTTCTGCTGCCGCAGCATCGCGGCCGTCGCCTTCGGCGCAAAGTACATCGTGTTCGCGAGGCTCACTCCCCACGCAACCACGGCGAGCATGCCCACCACGCGCACGAAGCTCCACACGCCCACGCCCGACGCGCGCATCGCCGTCACTTCGC
>DASYYN010000175.1:0-40868 GCA_035933815.1 Acidobacteriaceae bacterium | reverse complement strand
TCAATTCGGCAGAGCCGTGCTGCAGAGTCAACGCGGGTTGAAACTGCGGAATTAAACGTGCTTCTCTCTGCCGCGTAGCAAGCGCTTATTGTCCAACGGCCCCATTTAAGGCTGCTCGCGGCGAGGTTCGTTGTGAGCATCCGGGTTGGTTGCTCGCGGTCGACAAGTCTGTCTCGAGTTGCAACAGCTAGGTTTTCGGAAGTATGCAATGGTCGGGACGGGCAGATTTGAACTGCCGACCCCTCGCACCCCAAGCGAGTGCTCTACCAGGCTGAGCCACGTCCCGACGACAGCAAGGGTCAACTGAAGTTTACCACTGGCGGCGGCTGTGTTCCTGCCGGTACGGGCGGCGTGTTGGCGGGCGCTGCGACGGTCCCTGCCACGCTCCCTGCGACGGGCGCTGCGACGCTCCATTGGCGGCTGCGGTAACCTCCAGAGAGAGGGTTCTTCATGACGCAGACGTCCGCCGAGCCCACCCGCGTATCCACCCCAGCGAGCGAGCGGAGTATCGGTGCAGCGCTCCCCCACTACCCCGCCATCACGCCGCAGAGCCTCACCGCCTGGGTGGAGGAGCGGCTGCAGGGCGTTCAGCAGGCCATTGGGCGCGTAACGGCAGGCCGCGAACGCAGCCTCGAAGGCACTCTGCGCGCCTACGACGACGCTGTCGCTGAGCTGAGCCTTGCCGGATCGCAGACCGGCCTGATGCATTCCGTCTGTCCGGACAAGGCGGTGCGCGACGCGTCGGAAGGACTGCTGCAGCAAATCTCGCAGGTGGCGGTGGCGCTCTCGCTGAACCGCGACGTCTACCAGGCGCTGGCGGCCGTCGATGCGGCGGAAGCGGATGCTGCGACGAAGCACTACCTCGACCGCACGCTGCTCCAGTACCGGTTGGCGGGCGTGGATAAGGATGACGCGACGCGCGCGCGGCTGAAAGAACTGCAGGACAAGGCCACGCTGCTCGGCATTGGCTTCTCGCGGAACGTGCAGGAGGGCGGCAACACGGTCGCGGTGGAGAATCCGGCGGAACTCGAGGGCCTGCCACCCGATTACCGCGAAGGGCACAAGGCTGGCGCGGACGGAAAAATCACGCTGACCACCGACTTCCCCGACTACCTGCCGGTGATGACCTTTGCGCGTTCTGCCGACCTGCGACGGCGGATGTTTCTGGCCTACAACACGCGGGCGTATCCAGCGAATCACCAGGTGCTGCTGGACCTGCTGCGCATTCGCCAGGAGGTCGCCTCGCTGCTCGGGTTCCCGCACTGGGCCGATCTGGCCACTGCCGACCAGATGATGGAGTCGGCTGCGAACATGCAGGTATTTCTCGACGATCTGGACCACGCAAGCAAGGCAGGCGCCGAGAAGGAGTACTCGATGATCCTGGCCTTCGCGCGCGAGCAGCAGCCTGGGCTGGCGCAGATCGATGCGGCCAGCCGCGCTTACTGGCTGGAGCAGTACCGCCGGTCCGCCTTCGCGTTCGATTCGCAGTCGGTGCGGCCGTATTTCCCGTACGAGCGGGTGGAGGCGGGGGTACTCGCCACTGCGGAGAAGTTGTTCCACGTGAAGTTTCGCCGGATTGAGAACGCCGAGGTCTGGAATCCGGCGGTCAGCGCGTGGGAGGTGTGGGACGGGACGGAACTCGCCGGGCGGTTCTATCTCGACATGCATCCGCGCGAAGGCAAGGACAAGTGGTTCTCCGCGCACCCGCTGGTGCCCGGGATTGCCGGGCGGCAGATCCCGGAAGCCGCGCTCATCTGCAATTTTCCTGAGCCGAAGGCGGGGAATCCCGCGCTGCTGCAGTACAGCGACGTGGTCACCTACTTCCACGAGTTTGGACACCTGATGCATGCGCTGCTCGGCGGGCGACAGCAGTGGGCGGGCATCAGCGGCATTGCGACGGAAGGGGATTTCGTCGAGGTGCCGTCGCAGATGCTGGAGGAGTTCTTTCGCGATCCGCGGCTGCTGGCGACGTTCGCGCTGCATTACGAAACGAATGAGCCGATTCCGGCCGATCTGGTGCTGCGCATGAATCGCGCCGGGGCTTTCGGGCGCGCCGACTGGGTGCGCACGCAGTTGCTCTACACCACTTATTCGCTGGAGACGCACCGCATCGATCCGGTGCGGCTCGATCCCGACGCGCTCTTCCAGTCGCTGTACGAGCGATTCCTGCCCTATGCATGGATCGAGGGCAATCGCATGTACGCGAGCTTCACGCACCTGGTCGGCTACACGTCGAACTACTACACCTACCTCTACGACAAGGTGATCGCGCTGGATTTCTTCAGCCAGTTCCCGCGCCACGCGCTGCTGGACTCTCCGGTGGTGCTGAAGTACCGCCGCGCTGTGCTCGAGCCGGGCGGCTCCATGCCTGGCAAGGAGATCGTGCACCACTTCCTGGGCCGGCCGCAATCGACGGAGGCGTTCACTGGCTGGATGGGCGAGGAATTCCAGCAGATGAGCGAGGCCTACGGATAGCTCCGTCGCGCGTGGCTAACTGGATGCCACCCGGGAACAGCACCGAAAAAATCGTGTCCCATGATGCCTGATTTTGGTTACAAAGTAGCCGTGTGCGCGGCCGCTGCGAACTGAGTCCGGGAGCGCGAAATGAGATATGGCAAACCATGGAGGCTGGCATTCTGGGGCGCAATGTTCGCGGGCTGTTCGCTGCTCGCAGCGGCGCAGTCCGTCCCGGTAGTCACGGGTGATCCGCGCGTCGACCGGCTGCTCAACGACATGTCGATCGACGACATGCTGGGGCTGATCCACGGCACGCACGAGAATCCGGCACATTACCAGGGACAAGCGGGCTATCTGCCCGGCGTTCCACGCATGGGCATCCCCGGCCTGCGCTTTGCCGACGGCCCGCCCGGGGTGCTGACGCGGCATCCGTCCCAGGCGGAGACCTGCACGATGGGCGTCGCCGCGACGTTCAGCGTGAAAGATGCCGAGGACAACGGCGCCGTCATTGGCCGCGAGGACCGCTCGCTCGGCATCGATGTGAGCCTGCAACCCTTCGTCAACATCGATCGCGACCTGGAGTTTCACCGCGGCTACAACACGTTCGGCGAAGACCCGTACCTCACCAGCGTGATGGGAGCCGCGGAGATTCGAGGAATCCAGGCGCAGCACGTGATGGCGATGGTGAAGCACTACGTCGGCTTCGATTCGGACTCCGGCAGCATCTACATCGACGACCAGACGCTGCACGAGGTGTATCTGGCGCCATTCGACGCGGCTGTGAAGGCCGGCGTCGCGTCGATCATGTGCTCCTACAACCGGATCAACGGCACGTTTGCCTGCGGCAACAAGGACACGCTGACGACGATCCTGCGCGACCAGCTTGGCTTTAAGGGATTCGTCACCTCCGACTGGGGGGCCGTGCACGCCGTCGACTTCATCAATGCGGGCCTGGACATGGAAATGCCCGGCGAGCCATCGCCTGGCGTGCCGTTTGCTGTGCCGTCCTTCTTCGACGTAGAGCCGCAGCCGCCTGAGCCGGCGCGCAGCCCTGCGCAAGGCATGTTTGGCGGGCACATCCCCGAGGAGCCTGCGCCTCAGCCGCGCACTGGGGGCGACTTTGGGTTGATCCTCAATCCGGAGAAGATTCGCCAGGCCTTTATCGAGCATAAAGTGACCGCCGATACGATTGAGCGCGCCGCCGGGCGTGTGCTGTATGAGATGGTTCGCTTCGGATACCTCGACGGCCAGCAGAAGCACTCGATCACGGCGCACAACATTGATGCGAACGCGAGAATCATCGAGAAGACGGGCGAAGATTCGGCGGTCCTGCTGAAGAATGAGGGCCACGTGCTGCCGCTGCGGGACCTGAACTCCGTAGTCCTCATTGGCCCCACCGCCACGCAGGTGGACGCCATCGGCATCAACGGCGAGCGCAGCGTTGGACTGCCGGAGCGCCAGGTCGGCCCCGTGGCTGCGATTCGCAGGATGTCCGGCAATCCCACGGTTGCGTTTGCCGTGGCCGACAACATGACCGGCGCCACCATCCCGCCCGATCTGTTTACGCACGACGGAAAGCCCGGACTGCTGCGCGTCACTGACGACGGGCAGGAAACCGATGAGCAGATCGATTTCACGATGAAGAACGGCAACGCTCTGCCGCCGAACTCGGTCGTGACCTGGAAAGGCACGCTCAATGTGCCGACCGCCGGTGAGTACTGGATTTACCTGCAGGCGCTGGGTACCAATGCCAGCATCTCGCTCGACGGCAAGCCGCTGGGACGCACAGGCGCGTCGCAGGGCGGCATGCATGGGGACATTCAGCAGGCGAATCAGGACAACGCGATCCCGACACCGGACGGCCTCGACAATGTTCGGCGCGCCGTGCCGCTGGCGGCCGGTCCGCATGCCATTGAAGTTTCCACGACGCCAGACACGTCAGGCGCGCCGGTGCAGGTGCGCCTGAACTGGTACACACCGCAGGAGCGCAAAGCCGACCATGATGAGGCGATCGCCGCCGCGCGCAAAGCCAGAACCGCAGTGGTCTTTGTATGGACGCGCCTGCAGCCGGTGTTTGGCCTGCCCGGCGATCAGGACCAGCTGGTCGAGGAGATTGCCGCCGTCAACCCGAACACCGTCGTCGTCCTGAACACCAGCCAGCCAGTCGCGCTCCCGTGGATCGACAAGGTGAAGGCGGTGCTCGAAATGTGGTGGCCCGGCGATGAAGGCGGCTGGTCGACGGCGAGTCTCCTGCTGGGCCGCAGCAGCCCCGCGGGCCGTCTGCCGGTTACCTGGGCGCGCAAGCTCACGGACTACGCCGCCACCGACCCCCGTTATCCCGAGCGCAGCAAAACGGGAGCCAACGGCAAGACGACGTACAGCGAGGGCGTGAACGTGGGCTATCGCTGGTTCGATAAGCAGAACGTCGAGCCGCTGTTCCCCTTCGGCTTCGGGCTGAGCTACACCACGTTCCAGTACTCCGGCCTGAAGGTGGCGAAAGCGGCCGATGGCGGGCTGGACGTTTCGCTGCTGATTCGGAACACCGGGAATGCGGATTCGGACGAGGTTCCGCAGGCGTATCTCAGCGCGCCGGCACCGGCGCCGGCGGGTGTGCAGTTTCCGGTGCGGAAGCTGGTTGCGTTTGACCGCGTCTTCGTTCCCGCCGGCCAGTTCGCCACGGTGAGGCTGCACGTGCCGGAGCGCCAGCTGCAGTACTGGTCGACCGGGGAACAGAAGTGGGTGACGCTGACCGCAGGCCGCGTGCTGAGCGTGGGACCTTCGTCGCGGGCACTGCCGCTGCAGGCGCCGCTGCAGTGAATGTGCAGGTATCCCGCGGCGGGTAAGAGCGAAAAAGCAACCGCGGATCCTTCTCTCACCACCCCCGAACTGAAACTGCGTTCGGGGCCCGTTCGTTCAGGATGACATCGCTGGGTGGGGGACGGTGTTTGCAGTCGGATGGCCCGGCAGACGAGTGGGGCCGATCAGTGGAACTCCGCTGCTGCTAATCTGCCGACATCGTCTGCGAGGTGTTCATGCGCCTGAACCGCTCCGTTCCACCCTGCCCGGTGATTCCTGTCCTCCGCTACCCCGATCCCGCTGCGGCGGCGGAGTGGCTGGGCAAGGTTTTTGGGTTCACAGTGCGGCTGCGCATTGCGAATCACCGCATCCAGATGCGCGCCGGGGAGGGCTGCTTCACCATTGCCGAAGGCGACGTCGCGCCGAATCAGTCGTGCACGGTGCAGGTGCGCATCGAGGACGCGCTCGCCCACTGCGAACGAGCGCGGCAGGCGGGCGCCAAAATCGTGACGGAGCCGACCGAGCACGAGTACGGCGAGCGCCAGTACAACGCTGAGGATTTCTACGGCCATCGCTGGGATTTCACCGAGACGATCCGCGACGTGGAGCCGGAGAGCTGGGGCGGGACATCGGTGAATCTGTAACGCAGACGCGACGTTGTGCGCGCCTACCTGTCACCCAGGGCCGCTCTGCGTCGATCAGGTGGATTAGCTTGCCCGCGATGGTCCGGTCATCCGCCCGCGACGGATGCCATTCGCACGCGCGAAAGCTGAGCCCATCGACCGGAAGAAAGACGATGCGCTGGTCTCCGCGCCGCTTCATTTGCTGGACGACTTTTTGCGCTTCGGACTCAATTTCGCCCTGGGCCATGTCCGTGGCCCAGACGATCAGCAGCGCATGGGGATCGCGGGCGCGCAGATCTTCGAGGAAGCGGAGATACGTCGCCTCATAATCGGCGTGCAACTCGTCCCGGTTTTTCCAGCGTTCTCCTGCATGGAGCGGCGTGCTGAAGTCATTCGTGCCGAGAGCGATGACGATCACCTGCGGCGTCCAGGCCGGGTCGCTGTACTGCTGCTTTTTGTCGAAGAGGACGTATGGATAGGCCTCGGGCAGCGTGTCGGCCTGGAAGCCGTCGTAATTGCGGACCACGCCTCGCCCGGAGATCGCGTTGATCTGGTAGTCGGCATCGTAATGCGCTGCGATCAGCGCGCCGAAGGCTTTCGTGTCGTCGGTGTCGGCCCAGACCTGGTCGCGGGTGCAGCTGTGCGAGGTGGAGAGGTTTCCATAGCCGACGGTATGCGAGTCGCCGATGAATTCGATCTGCCGGTGGCGCGGAGGACGAGTGAGCTCTTTCTCACCGGCTGGGATCGCAAAACCGCCGAAGGTGTTCGGAGCTGCCTGGCTCTCGGTGGCCACCAGAATGGTGATCTGGTGCCTGCATGGGCTCAGGCCCTCCAATTCATAGACACCTGCCGTGGGCTTGGTCAGCGACGCGATCGCCCGCCCGTCGGCGATGATGCGCAGAATCTGATCGCCTGCAACGATGCGAAAGTAGACGCGGGTTCCATGGAAGTCAGCCCGGAAGTAGCTCCCCGGCCATTGAGACGTGTAGTCCAGCCCCCCGAAGCTGGGTGCGGAAGCCGGCGTGGTCAGCATGCGGCCGCCGGCGGAGATGGGGAGAGGATGCAGCCCGGGAGGCGCTGGAACCCGGTGCAGCGATGGTTGAGCGGCGAGCGCGGTGGCGGACAGAAACAGCGCAGAAGCAGAACGAAAGAAACGCAGGCAGCGCATTTTCCCGTGCATTGTATGGACTATATCGTTGCCTCAGCCCTGTACCCTGTAACTATGCAACTGGAAATTCCTCCCGGCGACTTCCGGGCGTATCTGTTCGACTGCGACGGCACCGTCGTCGACTCCATGCCGCTGCACTACATCGCCTGGAAGACGGCGCTGGCTGAGTGCGGCTGTGACTATCCTGAGGATCTCTTCTACCAGTGGGGCGGCAAGCCGATTCGGCAGATCATCGCCGATCTCAACGTCCTTCAGGGGCTCAATATGCCAGTTGAAGAGGTGGCGCACCGCAAGGAGGGCCTTTACTACGAGCTGCTGCCGAAGCTGACCGCCGTGCCGGAAGTTCTTGAGGAGATCAAAGCGCAGCACGGGCGCATCCCCTTCGCGATCGTCTCCGGCAGCACGCGCGAGTCGGTGGTGAAATCGCTGGAGGTAACGCATCTGCTGGACAAGTTCGAGGTGCTGGTCTGCGCCGGCGAGTACGAGCGCTCGAAGCCGGCTCCCGACCCGTTCCTCATGGCGGCGAAGAAGCTGAACGTCGCGCCGGAGCATTGCCTGGTTTTTGAGGACACGGACCTGGGGATTGATGCTGCCACGGCCGCCGGGATGCAGTCGGTCCGGATCCTGCAACCGTGGGAGCGCGTGCAGGCGGAGGCCGCCGCACGCGGGTAGGTGGAAGATGGCGCTCTCGCGCTGTCCCATGTCTTCAAAACCAGGAGACACGGGGCACGCGGCCCATTCAGGGGGATGAGAAAACGGCGCTCAGGGGCTAAAGCCCGCTGAGTTTAGGAGCCTAAGCGGCACGACTGAAGTCGTGCCCTGACACAAAAGGGGTTCGGTGGCGAGTTTCTCCTGGTGCCTACGAAATGAAAAACGGGCGCTCGCGCGCTGTCCCATGTCTCCAAAACCAGGAGACATGGGGCACCCAGGTCTCGGGCTCGTTAGTGTTTAGAAGTGGTAGGCGATGCCGATGACCGGATTCATGATGTTGTAGTAGACGCCGGTCCGGAAGCCGTTGTTCTGATAGCTAAAGGTGGGGGTCTTCACCACCAGGTTGCGAACCTCGGCGCGAATATCGAAGCTGGGGCTGATCTCGTAGGCTATGCCCCCGCCATACATGAGGCCTACCTGGGTGCTGCGGCTGACGCCGAAGGTGTTCGTCTTCGCGTCATCGATCGGCGAGAAGAGAAGCGCTGCAGGCCCGGCTTCGAGAAACGGATTAAAGTTTCTGAAATTAAACGTGTAGACGTAGGCGCCAGAGAGCTCCTGCACGCGGTCGTGGATGCGATAGTTGCCGGCAGGGAACGTGAAGTGCTGCTGGTTTTGCGTGTATCCGTAGTTGATTTCCAGCGCGCCGTGCGGGGTAATGTCGTAGCGGTAGCTGACCAGGGCGCCGTATCCGGGCGTCGAATGCAGCTGCACAGCATTTCCGGCGGCAAAGGGTGCGTTGATCATCGACCCGCTGATGCTGATGTCCTGACGGGCTTCCTGCGCAAAGGACGGCGCTGCCAGCAACGGCAGCAGAGCAAACAAGAACAGCGATTTCTTCATTCGGTGGTCAACCTCTATCCAACGCCCTTTGGGATTCTTGCGCCCTGCCGGGCCAGTGCTTTCCCGGGCTCCGTGAAATTGCAAACATCGAAAGCCAAAACGTAAGAGGGATGTCTACCGTGTCATTGTACCTGCCGCGACGCCGTTTCCACAGCTTGCCTCGGGAGTAACGCCAGGCATCAGGCGGTTTCTGACTTCCGGTTTCCGCGCCCCTCCGCCTGTTCGACGCGGAACGCGAACGGATGTCCCTTTTCCGCGGCAAGATTTCTCACCACGCTCAGGAATGCTTCTCCGGCGTGCGACAGGCTCGCCTGATTCCGCTGCACGAGCCACAGGCGGCGTTCGATCCTGAGTTCCGGCACGGCGACCTGCACCAGATCGCCGCGCGCGAGTTCCGGCTGAACGGTCAGCCCGGGAACCAGGGCTACGCCATTGCCCAGCATGACGAAGCGCTTGATCGCTTCCAGACTCGGCAATTCCACGCCCATATTCAGCGGCGTATCGTGGCGGGCGAAGGTCTCGATGACGCGCTGGCGCAGCGGCGAAGCGACGATGTGTGCGACGAAGTTCTCCTGCCCCAGCTCGCGAATGGAGACCTGCTGGCGGCCGGCGAGCGGGTGCTTTGGATCGACGACAAAGGCGACGGTGTCCGTGTAAACCACAGTCGACTTCAGCCGCTCGTTGTCGGGACGGAAAGACAGGATGCCGAACTCGATCGCGCGCTCGAGCAGTTGATCGGGAATCTGGCTGGCCAGCGAGCGCTGCACCGTCACGACAATCTGCGGATAGGCGCGGCGAAACGCGTCGAGAACCGGCAGCAGCCAGAGGCAGGTGTATTCGTTGGCGGTGATGGTGAGCTGCCCGCGCTGGAGCGAACGCAGTTCCTGCAGAGCCGTGGCCGCCTCGCCGCGCAGGCGGAGCAGCCGCTCGGCGTAGGTTCGCAGCAGCTCGCCGGCCGCAGTCAGCGTGCCTTCGCGCGAAGTGCGCTCGAAGAGCGGCTCGCCAATCTCCTCCTCAAGCTTGCGGATGGCGTGGCTGATGGCGGGCTGCGTCCGGCGCATGCGTACGGCTGCCCGGGAGAAGCCCTTCTCTTCGGTGACGGCCAAAAAGGTTTCGAGTTCGTGGAGATCCATGGGGCGAAGGCAGCGGATAGCGGATAGCGGATAGCAAACGCGCCCGCCAGCTTCCTGCTGGTATCGGCGGTTCGCCGTCTGCTTTCCGCTGCACGCTACCCCGCTGCATTACCATTATTTATGGAACAGCAAAGAATTACAAATTTGCTTTATGGGTTTACCTTTGCGAAACTGCTTGTACGGGGCTCATTCCCCTTCCCTCGGGACTCCTCAATGACCCAAAACCGCATTTATTTCTTCGACACCACACTCCGTGACGGCGAGCAGTCACCGGGCTGCAGCATGACCATCCATGAAAAGCTGGCCCTGGCGGATTCGCTGGCGAATCTGGGCGTCGATATTCTCGAGGCTGGTTTTGCCATCGCCTCGGAGGGCGATTTCGCCGCCATTTCGGCCATCGCCGAGTCGGTCCGCGGTCCGAAGGTCGCTTCGCTGGCCCGCGCCCGCCGCGAGGACATTGAGCGCGCAGCGAAGGCGGTTGAGAAAGCCGCCCGTCCGCGGATTCATGTGTTTCTGGCCAGCTCCGACATACATCTGCAGTACAAGCTGAAGATGAGCCGCGAGGAGGCGCTGGAGCAGGCGGCGCAGATGGTAGCTCTGGCGCGCAGCTACGTGGACGACGTTGAGTTCTCGCCCGAAGACTCTACGCGCACCGACCGCGACTTCCTTTGCCAGTTCGTCGGGACGGCGATCAGCGCCGGCGCGACAACCATTAATCTGCCCGATACGGTCGGCTACGCGACACCCGACGATTATGCTTCGATGTTCCGTACCATTCGCGAGCGCGTGCCGGGAGCGGACCGCGTGATTCTCTCGACGCATTGCCATAACGACCTGGGCCTGGCAGTCGCCAACACGCTGGCCGCCATCAGCGCCGGAGCGCGCCAGGTGGAGTGCACGATCAACGGGATCGGCGAGCGGGCCGGCAACGCGGCTCTCGAGGAGATCGCCTGCGCCCTGCATGTTCGCGCCGACGCGTATCCCTACGAGCACCAGATTCAGCTGAACCGTCTCTATCCGGTGAGCCAGCAGCTGTCGAATACGATCAGCTTTGGGCCTGCACCGAACAAGGCGATCGTCGGCACGAATGCTTTTGCGCACGAGGCCGGCATTCACCAGCACGGCGTCCTGTCGAATCCGCTGACTTACGAAATCATGACGCCACAGTCGGTGGGCGTTCCCGCCAACCGTATGGTGCTGGGCAAGCACTCCGGACGGACCGCCCTGCGCTCGCGCCTGGTAGCGCTGGGCTATCGCCTCTCGGCGGAGGATCTGGACATCGCCTACCGCGCGTTCACTGAGCTGGCGGACCGCAAGAAGGCGATTTACGACCAGGACCTGATTAATCTCGTGGCGCATCACCAGCGCCACGAAGACCTGATTACGAACGAAGAAGCGGTCAGGCAAAAAGCGGTCAGCTGAGGACCGAGCGAGTCGGTCTGTCAGCGAGCCTGCGAGTCAGCAAGTCAACCAGCGAGAGCACAGGGATTCCATGTCGAAGAAGTTGAAGATTCTCATTGTTGCCGGAGACGGCATCGGCCCTGAAGTCACCGGCGAAGCCGTGCGCATCCTGAAATCGGTGGCCGAGCTGAACGGTTTCGATTTCCAGTTCCGCCAGGAGCTGATCGGCGGAGTCGCGATCAAGGCGCAGGGAACGCCACTGCCCGCGACCACCCTGAACGCCGCGCTGGAAAGCGATGCGGTGCTGCTGGGCGCGGTGGGCGGGAACGAATTTAACGCGCTGCCTCCGAGCCAGCGCCCCGAAGCGGGCCTGCTGCAGCTGCGCAACGCGCTCGGCGGCTTCGCCAATCTGCGTCCGTCGTTTGCGTGGCCGGGACTCTCGTCAAACTCGCCGCTGCGGCCGGAAGTGGTGGAAGGCGCTGACATTCTTTTCGTGCGCGAACTGCTCGGCGGCCTCTACTTTGGCGAACCGCGCCAGTGGGACAAGGACAAGAACGCCGCCTTCAACACGATGCGGTACACCCGCGACGAGGTCGCCCGTGTGGCGCGCGTGGCCTTCGAACTGGCTGGAAAGCGGCGCAAAAAGGTCACGTCCGTGGACAAGGCCAACGTGCTGGAAGTCTCGCAGCTGTGGCGCGCCACGGTCAGCGAGATCGGCAAGCAGTATCCCGATATCACGCTCGAACACCAGTACGTCGATGCGATGGCGATGCACCTGATGAACACGCCGCGGAATTTCGACGTGGTGCTGACGGAGAACCTCTTCGGCGACATCCTCTCCGACGAGGCCGCGGTGATCACAGGGTCGCTCGGCATGCTGCCTTCTGCGACGACCGGCGGCAAGGTGAACCTCTACGAGCCGGTTCACGGATCGGCGCCGGACATTGCGGGCAAAGGCATTGCCAACCCGCTTGGCGCGATCCTCACGGCAGCGATGCTGCTGCGCTACTCGGCAGGACTGGAACAGGATGCGGATGCGGTCGAAGCCGCGGTGCGCAAGGTGCTTGACCAGGGCTATCGCACACCGGATCTTGCGCGCGGCGACAAGAAGGCGCAGGTCCTCTCCACGACGGAGATGGGGCGTCGCGTCCACGATGCCGTCAACGAAATTATTGACCGCCGGCAGGCGATGCACGCGGTCTGAGGACTGGCCGTCCAGGCAAACGCGCCTTCGGCGCCAGAACAGGAATTGAGAGTTATGGCAGCAAATCCGAAAACACTCTTCGAAAAAGTCTGGGAATCGCACCTGGTCGCGGAGCCGGCGAACGAGCCCGCTCTGCTCTATATCGATCTGCACCTGATCCATGAGGTGACGTCGCCGCAGGCGTTTGAGGGTCTGCGCATGACCGGCCGCAAGCTGCGCCGGCCCGACCGGTCCGTCGCTACGGTGGATCACAATGTGCCGACCACGGCTAACCGCCTGGTGATCGAGGATCCGATCGCCGCGAAGCAAATTGATACGCTGCGCAAAAACTGCGCGGAGTTCGGCGTCACGCTGTACGACGTGCAGTCGCCGCGCCAGGGGATCGTGCACGTCATTGGGCCGGAACTCGGCCTGACGAAGCCCGGCATGACCATCGTCTGCGGCGACTCGCATACTTCGACGCACGGAGCGCTGGGCGCGCTGGCGTTTGGCATCGGCACCTCGGAAGTGGAGCACGTGATGGCCACGCAGTGCCTGCCGCAGTCGAAGCCGAAGACCTTCCGCATCTCCGTCGAAGGCGAGCTGCCCGAGGGCGTCACGGCCAAGGACATCGTGCTCGGCATTATCGGCCGCATCGGGACCGACGGCGCAACCGGCTACGTGATCGAGTACGCCGGATCGGCGATACGGTCGCTCTCGATGGAAGGCCGCATGACGATCTGCAACATGAGCATCGAAGCGGGCGCGCGCGCCGGCATGATCGCTCCCGACGAGACTACCTTCGCGTGGCTCAAAGGTCGCCCGTTTGCGCCGAAGGGCGCAGCGTGGGATCAGGCGGTTGCCGAGTGGCGCAAGCTTTCCACCGATCCCGGAGCGACGTTCGACCGCGAACTGGTGATCCCGGCGATTGAGCTGGAGCCGTTCGTGACGTGGGGAACGAATCCCGGCATGGTCGTCTCCATCACCGGAGAGGTGCCCGATCCGGCGACGGCGCAGGCGGACGCTGACCGGCGCGCATGGACACGCGCTCTCGAATACATGGATCTGAAAGCCGGTACGCCAATCGACCAGATCGCCATCGACCGCGTGTTCATCGGATCCTGCACCAACTCGCGCATCGAGGATCTGCGCGCCGCCGCGAAGGTCGTGGCCGGACATCGCGTGCATGCGAACGTCCGCGCCATGGTCGTGCCCGGATCGCAGCTCGTGAAGGCGCAGGCGGAGAAGGAAGGCCTCGACGCGATTTTTCGCGAGGCCGGATTCGAGTGGCGCGAGCCCGGCTGCTCGATGTGCCTCGGCATGAATCCGGACATTCTGCAGCCGGGTGAACGCTGCGCCTCGACCAGCAACCGCAATTTCGAAGGCCGCCAGGGACGCGGCGGACGTACGCACCTCGTGAGCCCCATGATGGCCGCTGCCGCTGCCGTCAAGGGACACTTCACGGATGTGCGGACGTGGGAATTTCGCAGAGCTGAGGTGCTGGCGTAATGGAAAAATTCCGCACACTGACTTCCAAAGTGATGCCTCTCGACCGCGTCAACGTCGACACGGATCAGATCATCCCCAAGCAGTTCCTTAAGCGCATCGAGCGCACCGGCTACGGCGATTTTCTCTTCTTCGACTGGCGCCAGGACGCGGGTTTCGAGCTGAACAATCCGCGCTACAAGGGCGCACAGATTCTGGTCGCCGCGCGCAACTTCGGCTGCGGGTCTTCACGAGAGCATGCCGCGTGGGCGCTGGCTGACTATGGCTTCCGCTGCGTGATTGCGCCAACGTTCGCGGACATCTTCCACTCGAACGCCGGCAAGAACGGCATCCTGCTGATCACGCTGCCGGACGACCAGGTGCAGATGCTGCTCGACCGCGCCGCGAAGACGGAGAATTACAGGCTGACCGTCTCGCTTGAGGAGAACACGGTTCGCGACGAGCAGGGATTCTCGACGAGTTTCTCCATTGATCCGTTCCGCCGCTATTGCCTGCTGGAGGGTCTCGACGACATCGGTCTGACCCTGCGGCACGCGGACGCGCTGGATCAATTTGAAAAACAGCACGACAAAGCATTCTGGGTTTCGCCCCGCACCGAGGAGACGACGCACGCATGAGCAGTAATGGCCACAACGGGAACGGCAAGCTCTACTCGATCACGCTCACCGAAGGCCCGAGCCGCGCTCCGGCGCGCGCCATGCTACGCGCAGTCGGGTTCACTAAAGAAGACCTGTCGAAGCCAATCATTGGGATTGCCAATACCTGGACGGAAATTGGCCCCTGCAACTACCACCTGCGGCAGATCGCCGAAGCCGTGAAGAAGGGCATTCGCGAAGCCGGCGGGACGCCGATGGAATTCAACACGATTACGATCTCTGACGGCATCACCATGGGCACCGAGGGCATGAAAGCCTCGCTCATAAGCCGCGAGATCATCGCCGACTCGGTAGAACTGGTCGCGCGCGGCAATCAGTTCGACGGCCTGGTCTGCATCGCGGGATGCGACAAGAACATGCCGGGCACCGTGATGGCGCTGGCACGGCTCGACATCCCGTCGCTGATGCTCTACGGCGGATCGATCGCTCCTGGCCATCTGAACGGAAAAGACCTGACCGTGCAGGATGTCTTCGAAGCGGTCGGCGCGCACGCGGCGGGCAAGCTCGACGATGCCGGGCTTGAGGCGGTCGAAGCCAATGCCTGTCCCGGAGCCGGCGCGTGCGGCGGCCAGTTCACCGCGAACACTATGGCGCTGGCCTGCGAATTTCTCGGCATCTCGCCCGTCGGACTCTCCGGCGTGCCGGCGTTTCTGCACGAAAAGCTTGAGGCCAGCCGCGAAGCAGGACGACTCGTGATGGACCTCGCGCGCCAAGGTCTGAAGCCGAGCCAGATCATCACTCCCAAAGGACTCGAGAACGCGATTGCCAGCGTTGCGGCTTCCGGCGGATCGACGAATGCAGTCCTTCACTTCCTCGCGATTGCAAATGAGATGGGCATTCCACTCACCATCGACGACTTCGACCGCATCAGCACGAACACGCCGCTGCTCTGCGACATGAAGCCGGGCGGCCGCTATGTCGCTGCGGATTTCCACGCCGCCGGCGGCGCTCGCCTGCTGGCCAAGCGCATGCTCGAGGCGGGTCTGCTCGATGGCAGCTGTCTCAACGTGACCGGCAAAACGCTGGCCCAGGAAGCCGTCGGCGCGAAGGAAACACCCGGCCAGGACGTGATCCACTCGATCAGAAACGCGCTGAAGCCCACCGGCGGCCTCGTGATCCTCAAAGGGAATCTCGCGCCCGAAGGCTGCGTGATCAAAGTGGCCGGCCACAAGCGGCTCGAGCATCGCGGGCCCGCGCGCGTCTTCGACTCGGAAGATGCGGCCTTCCGCGCTGTCGAATCCGGACAGATCAAGCCGAATGACGTCATGGTCATTCGCTACGAAGGCCCGAAGGGCGGCCCGGGAATGCGCGAAATGCTCGCCGTTACGGCTGCCGTTGCCGGTATCCCGGAACTCAGCGACACCGTCGCACTGCTCACAGATGGCCGCTTCTCCGGCGCGACACGCGGTCTGATGGCGGGCCACGTGGCTCCCGAAGCCGCCGTGCGCGGACCCATCGCTGCCGTTCGCGAAGGCGACACCATTCATTTCGATATCCCCAACCGCAAGCTGAACGTCGAGGTCTCCGATGAGGAGATCGCGGCGCGACTCCGCACCTGGAAGGCACCCGCACCTCGATTTGCGCGCGGCGTCTTCCGCAAATACGCCGACTCCGTTTCATCGGCGTCGCAGGGAGCAGTCACGAACAGCGCTCCGGCCGCAGAAGTCAGAGCGCAGGAGTACACAGCAGCAACGTAAGGGGAGACCATGACTGGATCGAAACAACACCAACGCAAGACAGCTGCGGCGCACGCCACGCGGCTTACCGGCGCTGAAATCATTTGGGCCACGCTGGAGGGCGAAGGCGTCGACGTCGTCTTCGGCTATCCCGGCGGAGCCATTCTGCCGGCGTATGACGCGCTGCGCAAATTTCCCATCCGCCACGTGCTGGTGCGCCACGAGCAGGGCGCATCGCATATGGCCGATGGCTATGCCCGTGCGTCAGGCAAGGTCGGCGTTTGCATCGCGACCTCCGGCCCCGGCGCGACAAACCTCGTTACCGGCATCGCTACCGCGATGCTCGATTCGGTGCCGATGGTCTGCATCACCGGCCAGGTTTCGAGCAAGGTGCTGGGCACGGACGCTTTCCAGGAAGTAGACATCACAGGCATCACGCTGCCCGTTACGAAGCACAACTACCTTGTCACGCGCACGGAAGACGTAGCGCCGACGATCCGTGAAGCATTCATGGTCGCGAAGTCCGGCCGCCCAGGTCCGGTGCTGGTGGACATCACCAAGGACGCGCAGCAGCAGACGGCTGACTTCGACTTCGCCGCCGCGGCGCCGCGCCCACATCGTCCACACCCGATGCTGAAGACCGAATCGGAATCGATCCTGAAGGCCGCGGAGCTGATCCGCAACGCGAAGAAGCCGGTGATCCTCGCGGGGCATGGCATCATGCAGTCCGCCGCTTATCAGCAGGTGGTGACGCTGGCCGAGCGCATGCGCATTCCGGTGGCGACCACGCTGCTCGGCATCGGAGCCTTCCCGGCTTCGCATCCGCTCTCGCTGGGCATGATGGGCATGCACGGCGAAGCGTGGGTGAATCATGCGATTCAATCGTCTGACCTGCTCATCGCGTGCGGCATGCGCTTCGACGACCGCGTTACCGGATCGCTCTCCACGTATGCGCTGAACGCGAAGAAGATTCATATTGAAGTGGATCCCGCGGAGATCAACAAGAACGTGAAGGTGGACGTCGCGCTGATCGGCGATTTGAAGGAAGCGCTGGAGGCGCTGCTTCCCCATTTAGCTCCGCGCGGCCAGCAGGCTGAGTCCGCATGGCTGCGCGAGATTGAGGCCAGCAAAGGCGAGTGCGCGGTGCGGGACATTAGAAACCTGCCCGACTCCGGCCACCTCTACGCCGCGCACGTGATGCACGACCTGTGGCGCGCCACCGAGGGCAAAGCCATTGTCGTGACCGACGTGGGCCAGCACCAGATGTGGGAAGCGCAGTACTACAAGCACGACGCGCCGCGCACGCTGATCACCTCCGGCGGGCTTGGAACGATGGGATTCGCGCTGCCGGCCGCGATTGGCGCGAAGATCGCCTGCCCCGACAAGGAAGTTTGGGTAGTTGCCGGGGACGGCGGATTCCAGATGACAGCGGCGGAGCTGGCGACGGCTGCACAGGAAGAGCTGGACCTGAACATCGCCGTGGTGAACAACGGCTATCTCGGCATGGTGCGCCAATGGCAGGAGTTCTTCTATGAAAAGAATTATCAATCGACGCCGCTGCGGAGTCCTGATTTCGTGAAGCTGGCCCAGGCGCACGGGATTCCGGGTGCTACGGTGAGGAAGCGCGACGAGGTGCTGCCGGCCGTGAAAGCCGCCAACGCGCAGAAGGGGCCATTTCTGATCAACTTCCTGGTCGAGAAGGAAGACTCCGTTTACCCGATGATCCCGGCCGGCTCGGCGCTGCATGAGATGATCCGCAGGCCGGGTAATCCGCTGGTGGAATCGGCGGGCGATAAGTAACTGTGCCAGATGTCTGGGTGGGGCTGACAGAAGTATCGAAGGGCGAAGGTTGCGATCTTGAATTTAGCGGCGCGGCAGCGTTCGTCTGGTGGGCAACGCAGGCCGACTCGGAAGAGATGTTTCTCCGAAAGCTCAGCGGGGTGCTGGATAAGTACCGGTTAGTCCTGAACGAGACAACGGAGATCAGGCCATTCAAAGACACAGATGATGTATCCGATGAGTTTTTCGAAATGGTAGAACAGGCCAGGCAGAATGAAAGCTGGGTCATTTTCGGTACTTTCTACACCTATCCGCACCACACTGCCTGAGAGGGAACTTGGAATCATGCTGCATACATTTGTCGCTCTCGTAGAAGACAGGCCGGGCGTGCTCACGCGCGTGGCATCGCTCTTTCGCCGGCTTAACATCAATATCGTCTCGCTGACTGTGGGCCGTTCGGAGAAACCCGGCCAGTCGCGGATGACCATTGTTTGTGAGGCATCGCCCACGGCCAGCCACCGCATCGCCGCGAGTCTCTATAAACTGGAGAATGTTCTCCAGGTGGACGACATCGGGCACCTCTCGCATGTGGCGCGCGAGCTGGCGCTGATCAAGGTGGCCGCGACGCCGCAGACGCGGTCGCAGGTCTTCGAACTGGCGGAGGTTTTCCGCGCGCGCATCGTCGACCTGGCGCCGGAGTCGCTGATGATCGAGATAACCGGGGTCGAAAGCAAGATTGAAGGGCTCATCCAGGTGCTGAATGAAAACGGCGACCGCATCCTCGAGATCGCGCGCACCGGACGCATGGTGATGCGGCGCGGCCAGCACACCAGCCGCGTCCTCGAAGCCATGCGCGTGCCGGGGCTGGAGTCGCCGGATGAACTGAAGGCCGAAGAAGAAGCCGCCAGTGAAGTGCTGATGGCGGAAGAGACGGAAATCTAGCGTATAGCGGGTAGCGTTTAGCGTATAGAACTGCGCCTGGACGCCTCAAACCCGCCCTACACGCTATACCCTATACCCTATACGCTAAGAAGGATTCCCAATGGCAAAGACCTACCACGACCACGACGCTGACCTCTCGCTCATCCAGCAGAAGAAAGTCGCCATCATCGGATATGGCTCGCAGGGGCATGCCCATGCGCTCAACCTGAAGGACTCGGGCGTGGAAGTCCGCGTCGGCCTGCCGGCCACCAGCAAGTCCATCGACAAAGCGCGCAAGGCCGGCCTCGAGGTCAGCTCCGTGAGCGACGCGGCCGCATGGGGCGACGTCATCATGATCCTCACGCCCGACCATTCCCAGGGCGAGACCTACGCCAAAGAAATTGCCCAGCACATGAAGAAGGGCAAGACCATCATGTTCGGCCACGGATTCAACATCCGCTTCGGCGCCATCGTGCCCCCGGCGGAGGTGGACGTTTCGATGGTGGCGCCCAAAGGCCCGGGGCACCGGGTCCGCGAAGTGTTCACGGAAGGTGGCGGGGTGCCGTGCCTGATCGCCGTGCATCAGGACGCCTCCGGCCAGGCGAAGAAGCTCGCGCTCTCCTATGCCAAGGGCATCGGCGGAACGCGCGGCGGCGTGCTCGAAACCACTTTCGCGGAGGAAACCGAAACGGACCTCTTCGGAGAGCAGGCAGTGCTGTGCGGCGGCGCATCGGCGCTGGTGAAGGCCGGTTTCCAGACTCTGGTCGATGCCGGCTATCAGCCGGAGATCGCGTATTTCGAGTGCCTCCACGAGCTGAAGCTGATCGTCGACCTGATGTACCGCGGCGGCCTCGCCTACATGCGCTACTCCATTTCGGATACGGCGGAGTACGGCGACTACACCGCCGGCCCGCGCATCGTCACCGACGCCACGCGCGCCGAGATGAAGAAACTGCTCACCGAGATCCAGAACGGCACTTTCGCTAAGAAATGGATCGAGGAGAACAAGACGGGGCGCAAAAACTTCAGCCAAATGCGCAAAAACGAGGCTGGACTGCAGGTAGAAGAGGTTGGCGCGCGGCTGCGAGCCGCGATGCCATTCCTCGATCCCGTGGTGGTGAAAGACGGCGTGCCCCAGCCCGCCGCGGCATCACCCGAGACCGTGAACGCCTGATTCGCGTTCTCGTATTAAACTAGGGACAGGCCGCTTCGCGCGCGGCCTCCCCTTTTCTGGTCGAGTCCGTCTCAAACACAAATAGATTCCTTGGTCAGGAACTGCCGTGATGAGCAGAACGTATCTCCATCTCGCTATGCTCCTGTCGCTGAGCTGTCTTTCGGCGCACGCCCAGGCACGCCCTGACTGCGAGGTGGTGCCAAAGACCTTCGCCGCGATGCGGGGCTGCTTCCGGCCGCTGCTGGTCTTCAGTCCCAGCCCGGTCGATGCTCGCCTCCGCCGGCAGACGAAGCTGCTCGACACGGATGCCGACGACATGATGGACCGCTTCGTCCTGTACACGCCCATTGCGCCGAGTCCTAAGCGCATCGATCTGCCGCTCGATACGCCCTACACGGTGCTCGGCTCGCAACAGATGCAGTTCATCCGTACGCGCTTTCATATTCCCCAGGATCGCTTTACTGTGCTGCTGCTCGAAGAAAACGGGACCGTCATGTTGCGGAGCCCGGCGCCGGTGGACCCATACCGGCTCAACGCGCTGATTGACCGATTGCCGACGCGGCAGGAGGAAATGCAGCGCCCGCACGCAAATTAACTGCGATTCACAGCAGGTGAACCGCCCCCGTCCACCATCTCTCCAAGGAGAGGGACCATGGCATCCACAGCCGCCACCGAAGCAGCCGTTCAGCCGCCCACTATTTCGCCACCGACTCCGGTACCGGAACTGGTTGAGGCTCTACGCCACGTCACGGCGCTGCACGGCCTTAGCGACGCCGAACTGGAGTGGCTTGCCACTCATTGTGAAGAAATGTATTTCCCGGGCGGCACGCAGATTTTTCGCGAAGGCGATCCCGCCACGCATATGTCGATCCTGTTGCGCGGCGAGGTTCATTTCCGCCGCCAGCACGGCGGGGCGGGGCTCTTTATCGGAAGGGCCGGGCAGATCACGGGCCTTCTTCCCTTTTCGCGGATGAAAACCTTTGGCGGATATGGCTTCGCGGCGACGGACGTGTGGGGCCTGCAGCTGGTCAAGGAAAAATTCCCGGAAATGCTGGCGGCTATTCCCTCTATGGGGCAGCGCTGCGTCAGTCTGCTGCTTGACCGCGTCCGCGAGATGACCCGGCTCGAGCAGCAAACGGAAAAGCTGAATGCGCTGGGAAAGCTGGCCGGCAATCTGGCGCACGAGCTGAATAATCCGGCATCGGCTGCGCAGCGCGCCGCCTCCGGCATGATCGACGAGCTGCGGACTTATGGCCATCAGAAATTCCTTCTCGGCGGGCTGTGTCTGGATGAACAACACCTGCAGAGCATCCGCGACTGGCGGCAGCGCGTCGAGGAACGGGCGGATCAGGCGCCCTCAAGCTCGGCGACACAGGCTGAGCGCGAAGACCAGCTGCAGCGCTGGCTACGCGATCACGGGATTGAGCAAATGTGGCAGATTGCTCCCGATCTGGCGGAAATCGGTGTCACATCCGCCCAGCTGGATGAAATATCGGAGCTGCTCGGTGGCCAGCATCTTGAGATCGTGTTGTCGCAATTTGCCTCCTCGGTACGCACCGAGCGGATGGCGCAGGCGATGCTCGACTCGACGACGCGCATCTTCGATCTGATTGCAGCGATCAAGGATTACTCGTGGATGGATCAGGCGCCGATCCAGCAGGTGGATATCCCGCAGTCGCTGGAGACCACGCTGGCCATGCTGCAGTCGCGCCTCGAGAACGTCGAGGTCGAGCGCCGCTACCAGCCGGGCCTGCCGCGTATTTCCGCTTATGCGAGCGAGCTGAACCAGGTGTGGACGGCGCTGATCGAAAACGCGCTCGACGCCATCGAGAACCGGGGGCGTTTGGTTCTCAGCGTTGCATGCGTCGGAGAGTTTGTCGTGACGGAGATCTGGGACAACGGCCCGGGGATTCCCACCGAACTTCAGGACCGCATCTTCGAGCCGTTCTTCACGACGAAAGCTCCAGGCCACGGTCTCGGGCTTGGGCTGGATACGGCGCAGCGCATCGTGCGGCGGCACCGCGGTTTCATCCACGTGGAGTCCAAACCAGGCGAGACGTGTTTCCAGGTAAGGCTGCCGATCGAGCCGCTGCAGGCGTACTGAAACAGCAAGTCAGCGAGTTAGCGAGCCAGCCAGTCAGCAAAGGCGGCACGTTTGCTGTTTTTTCCGTGCCGCAAAGACACGAACAGGAGCCTCGGCGGAGGCTCCTGCTAACAGCTTTATCGCTATCAATTCTATCGCTGACCGGCTCTCAGCTGACCGCTTCCTCTCTCCTCTACAGCGAATTCATATTTAGCAGGAATTCCGAATTGTTCCGCGTCTTTTCGAGGCGGCTCACCAGCACTTCCATGGCTTCCACGGGCGAGAGCGGATTCAGCACCTTGCGCAGGACCCAGGTTCGCGACAGCTCGTCCTTTGGAATCAGCAGCTCTTCCTTACGGGTGCCGGAGCGCTGGATGTCGATGGCCGGGAAGACGCGCTTATCGACGAGCTTCCGGTCGAGAATGATTTCCATGTTGCCGGTGCCCTTGAACTCCTCGAAGATCACTTCGTCCATGCGCGACCCGGTATCGACCAGGGCCGTCGCGATGATGGTCAGCGATCCGCCTTCCTCGATGTTGCGTGCAGCGCCGAAGAAGCGCTTCGGCCGCTGCAGCGCGTTTGAATCGACTCCGCCGGAGAGCACCTTGCCCGAGGGCGGAACGATGGTGTTGTAAGCGCGCGCCAGACGCGTGATGGAGTCCAGCAGGATCACCACGTCGCGCTTGTGCTCGACCAGGCGCTTCGCCTTTTCGATCACCATTTCGGCGACCTGCACGTGGCGCGCCGCCGGCTCGTCGAAAGTCGAGCTAATCACTTCGCCCTTCACCGACCGCTGCATGTCCGTGACTTCTTCCGGACGCTCATCGATGAGCAGCACGATGAGCACCACTTCCGGATGGTTCGCGGTAACGGAGTTGGCGATCGACTGCAGCAGCATGGTCTTGCCGGTACGCGGCGGAGCGACAATCAGTCCGCGCTGGCCTTTGCCGACGGGGGTCAGCAGATCCATGACGCGGCCGCTGATGTTCTCGCGCACCGTTTCCATCTTGATGCGCTCCTGCGGATAGAGCGGCGTCAGGTTATCGAACAGGATCTTGTTGCGGGTCTCTTCGGGCGACTCAAAGTTGATGGCCTCGATCTTGACCAGCGCGAAGTATTTCTCGCCTTCGTGCGGCGGCCGCACGTTGCCGCTGATGGTGTCGCCGGTCTTCAGGTCGAACTTGCGAATTTGCGAGGGCGAAACGTAGATGTCGTCCGGGCCGGGCAGATAGTTGTAGTCGGGCGAACGGAGAAAACCGTAGCCGTCAGGCAGAATCTCCAGCACGCCCTCGGCGAAAATGTGCCCTTCTTTTTCGCTTTGCGCCTGGAGGATTTTAAAGATCAGGTCCTGTTTGCGGAGTCCGCTGGACCCGGGAATTTCGAGCGTGCGCGCAATGCGGCTCAGCTCAGTTATGTTTTTTTCTTTCAGTTCTGCGATGGTCATCGATCACCTGCGGAGGAGTTTTTCGGGAGGGGGTAGCTGCGTAGGAAGGATTTTCAGGATTGGTTTGTGGAATTGAGACTCGGGGAATGCCGGGCTTCCGGGAATGCCCGCGAGGGCGCTTCCCGGATTTAGGCCGCGCGGCGCTGCTGCTGTTGCTGCTGCGGAATGGTTACGGCTTCCTGCCGATGGGCGGCCGCGGCCGCGACCGGGCTTGAATCCCGGAAGCGGACCAGCACGTCGTTCATCGTATCCTGCAGCCGCGTGTTCGGCTTGTGCAGCTTCCGGGTCGCCTTCGAGGCGAGCTGGCAAAGCTGGTACCGATTGCTCACATGAGTAAGAGCACCAAAAATGAGTTCAGAACGCATGGTCAAGTCTCCTTGCTATGTAGGTGTCCAGCCTTGTATTCCTGTTCACAGAACAACCGCTACCGCAATGGAAAAGCAGGTTGGGGAAGTGGTCCCGGAAGGCTATATCGGTTAGACGCGCGAACCGGCTCTTCTGGTCAACTTAATTTTTGCTTTTCTGAAAACGCTTATACGGCCGGATCTCGTGTCTTTTGATTCCCTCAGCCCCAACCCGGACAGACGAGAAGGACATTTCCCACAGTGGGGAAGTGGCTCATTCAGCGTGGCCGGAGATTCGACTCAGGACGGCGCCAGGCACCGAGGGGTCAATCGACGTTTTTTAAAATAACGTTGGTCTTCGCGCAGGTCAACTCTTTTTTTCATAGTGGGTACCGCTGGTGGTTACAAAAATTGGGAAGAGCGTCGTAACCTGCTGATTGCCTTGATATTCTCGTCAGGAATGCGATACGCCGCTGCGGGCTCGTGCTTTCATCCCGGCTCCCGAAATCCATAGCTCCTGCTGGTGGACCTAGAGCCTCAGGGAGAGGGAAACGACTGATTCGAAGGCGCTTATGCCTTCCCTTCTGAATCAAGACAAGAAGCTGTGGCTTCGCCAATTTGAACAAAAAAACTGATCGCTTACTCGTACCTCAATGCCTCGATGGGGTCCAGATTCGCAGCCCGGATCGCCGGGATGAGTCCGCTGACGATGCCGACAAACGCCAGGATCGCCGTCGCCAGCACTACGATGCCGGGCGAAATCAGGAGGCGGATGTCCGCCGCGCTGGCATTCTTAGCGATGGCGCTGTAGAACGGGATGCGTCCTACGCCGACCGCGACGGCGTACGAGAGCGCGATCCCCAGCACGCCGCCGGTGGCGGCAATGACCAGCGCCTCAGACAGGAACTGCAGCAAAATGTGCCGCTTCTGCGCGCCAAGGGCTTTCTCCACGCCGATCTCGCGCGTTCGTTGCTGCACCGCGACCAGCATGATGTTCATCAGCCCGATGCCCGCGATCCCGAGCGTCAGCGCGCCAATGAACAGCAGCAGCGCCTCCAGAGCCAGCGTGATGATCCTGAACTGCTTCAGTTGCTTCTGCAGATTCGCCACGAAGATGGCATTCTGGTCGGAGGGCTTGAAGTTGTGCAATTGGCCCAGGGTGTTCCGCACCGCCTGCTCCACGGCTATCCCGTCGCCGTGGTAGGTCATCCAGATGCCGCCCAGGTATTTGAGGCTGGAGAAGTCGGCGAATGTGTTGAAGGGGATGTAGACCTGGCGGTTGATGTTGTCGTTGTCTCCCTCCTGCATCTTCGGCTCGAGCACGCCAATGACGGTGAAGCCGATGCCGTTGATCCGGATCCGCTCCCCGATGGCGTAGCGGCCATCGAAGAGCATCGACTTCGCCTCTGACCCCAGCACCGCCACATGCGCCCGGTTCTCGTCGTCCTGGTCGGTAAGGAAGCGGCCCTGCGCCAGATCCAGTTTGAGGACGTGCTGGATCTCCGCGCGGTAGCCATTAATCTCCCACGTATACATGTGCTCGTCGCTGGCGACGGGCAACTGTTTGAACATGCCCGGGGAGACGTGCAGCAGCCCCGGCACGGTGGCCCACAGCCGCTCCACATCATCCTGCGTGAGACGGACCTGGACGCCGGCTTTGCTGCCGCCCACCTGCTCCGAGGTGCGGCCCGGGAAGACGCCGATAAGATAGGTGCCCCACTCGGCGAAAATCGTCTGGATCGCCTGACCGAATCCCGCTCCATAGGCGAGCAGCAGGACGACGGTCGCGATCCCCCAGGCCATGCCGCCGATGGTGATGAACGTGCGGCGGCGGTTGTAAACCATCGCCTCCCACGCCTGTCCCCAGATGTCGCGCAGCATGTAACTCCCCCTCGCGGCCGCTGACTCGCTAACTCGCTGATTCCCGCAGCGCTTCCACCGGCTCCATGGCGGCTGCCTGCGCGGCCGGATACAATCCGGCCACGACGCCACACAGAGTGAGCGAAACGATGGCCACTGCCGCTGACCACGGCTGCAGCCGCGGCGGATCGAATCCCTGCAGCCCGTTCCCGACCAGCTTGTGCAGCACAAACATGAACAGCGCCGATCCGCCGATCCCGATCAGTCCACTGAAGCCCGTCAGCGTCAGCCCCTCAAGGAAAAACTGGATGAGGATGCTGCGCTTCGTGGCGCCCAGCGCTTTCCTGAGCCCAATTTCGCTGGTTCTCTCCGTAACGGACACCAGCATGATGTTGATGATGCCGACGGCGCCGAGCGTGAGCGTCACCAGGCCCACGCCGCCCAGGAAAATGTCCATCGCGTCGAAGATCTTCCCCACCATCTTCATCGAGTTGATCGTGTCCCACACGTTGAAGGCGTTGGGCGCGTCCGGATCGAAGCCGTGGCGGCGGGCAATGATCTGCTCCACTTCGTGCTTGGCGACCACGTTGTCGCCCGGTATGCGCGGCTGAAAGTCGATCGAGTCCACAGCGTCGCGCGGCGCGGCGTACGCCTTGATGGGAAACATCTCCTGCATGACCGTCAGCGGAATGTAGACCTGCTGATTGAAGAAGTCATTGTTTCCGAAGCCGATCTTGTCCGCCACTCCGATCACTTCAAATCGCGTGCCGTTCAGCGTGACAAAGTCACCGAGGGCCGGACGGCCGGGAAAGAGCAGCGCTGCACTCTTCTGTCCCAAAACGATCACGCGATTGTGATCGCGCAGATCGCTGTCGTTGATGAAGCGTCCCTGTGCAATGGGCATAAAGCGCACGCCGCTGTAGTTCGGCTCTACTCCCAGCACCTGCCCGCCGGCGGTTTGATACTGGCTCTGCTCCTTGATGTCGCTGCGCTGGATCAGCGCTGTAACGGAACGCAGGTCCGCCGCCTGCGTGCGCAGCGCCTCTTCGTCGGAGGTGGTCAGGTAATACCAGCGCATGCCGGTGTGCTGTCCGGCGACCGAGGGCACATTGCCGCCCCAGATCATGATGATGTCGTTGCCGAGCTGTGCGAACTGGCGCTTCTGTCCGGAGCGGAAGCCCTCGCCCACGCCCACCAGCAGCAGCAGCGAGCCCACGCCCCACGCAATGCCGAACATCGTGAGGAACGAGCGCAGCTTGTTGGCCCGGATGGCGAGAAACACCTGCCCGAAAGTGTCGCCCAGGCTCTGCATGGTCTGACTCGTAATACGCGAAGGGCCGGTTCCGGGTTCCCCAAACGGGTTTCCCGCGGCCGGCCCTGGTTCCTGTATTTCTCTCCTGCAGATTCGACGCAGCTACTCGGGCACCGTCACCACATACGAGCTGCCGAACAGCGCCGCTCCGATCAGGAATACGAGAAATCCGCAGAGATAAATTGGTGCGCCATGGATCAGCGCATAGAGAAACGGGATCATGCCCAATCCCGCCGCGCCCACGATCAGGCCGCTGGTCTTCAGTTCCTGCTTGCGGCGAGTGGTCATGATGCGGTGCTCTTCCCTGAGCAGCTCAATGGCGGACGCGGCGCCTGGACCCTGCGATTCGGCCACTTTCTTCAGCATGTCGTTCTTGTAATAGGCCTCGCGCTCTTTGCGCCGCGCGTCGCTCCACGCCGTAATGGAAATCATGGTGAACAGAGCGATTGCGCCCACCGCCAGGAATCCAAATGCCGACATTGCCTCAAAGCCTTCCGTGCCCATGGCCATCCTCCTTGCTCATCCCGTACGACCAGGGCTGCGGTTTGACGGTTTCAAAATTTTTCGAGCGATTCTTCTCGACAGAAAAAACGCAACCGCGCATGCTGATCGCAGGTCATACCGGGCAAAGGGAAGCAGCGTGGAACGGGCAGTCAACGACGATCGCGACGTGGTCAACCGGGTGCTCGCGGGCGATACGGACGCCTTCGCTTTGCTTGTCGATCGCTGGCAGATCCCGCTGGTGAACCTAGCCTGGCGTTACTGCCGCGACCGCGGACGCGCCGAGGAGATGGCGCAGGAAGTGTTTCTGCGCGCGTGGCGCAACCTGGCTCAGTGGCGGGGCGAGTCGGCTTTCTCTACGTGGCTGTTCGCGCTGGCGGCGAATTTCTACCGCACGGAGCTGCGGCGCATTCCCGCCGGCATGAAGTCTCTGGACGAAGTTTCCGAACCGCCGGACGAGCGGCTTTCCGCTGGGGCGCTCGACAACGCGCGCCGCGACGAGGCGATTCGACGCGCCGTCCTGGCGCTGCCGGAAAAGTACCGCGATGCTGTCCTGCTCTTTTATTTTCACGATGAGGATGTGCCCGCCGCGGCCCGCACGCTGCGTATCCCCGAAGGAACGCTGAAAGCGCGCCTCTTCCGCGGCCGCGAGTTGCTGCGCAGCAAGTTTTCGCGTCCGCCGCGCGCCGGCGCACCCGCCGCCGTTGCCGCGCAAACACCGAAGGAGGCCCGATGACCCAGCATGTGCCCAATCCGAACCCGCTCCCCGACGCCGGAATCGACGCTGCGCTCTCCGTGCGCGATGATGTGATCCTTCCCTCCTCCGGTTTCGCCGATGCCGTGATGACTGCCGTGCATCGTGAAGCAACTGCGCCTGCGCCGATTGCATTTCCGTGGAAACGCGCGATCCCCGGCTTCGTTGCCGCTGCCGGAGCGCTGACTTTTCTGATCGCAACTCTCGTCGCGCTGTTTCGCTTTCGGGCCGCAGCCGCCACCGTGCGCGCTCCTGTCCCGCAGGTCATCGATGTAGGGTGGTTCACGCAATTCGCGCACAGCCACTTCGGGCCTGACGCGCTCTGGGTCGCCGTGGCGCTGGCGATTCCGCTGCTTTGCGTACTGCTGATGCGCAAGCTGCTGTTTGCGCGGTAGAGCAACGGCTAAATCACAATGAGTCCCTGGCGGTATCCGCGCGCCACCGCCCCGGCGCGCGTCGCAGCACCCAGCTTCCCGAGAATCGTGCTGACGTGGAACTTCACTGTGTGTTCGGAAAGGTCCAGCCGGGAGGCGATCTCCTTGTTGCTCGCGCCCACGGCCAGCAGCGCCAGCACCTCACTTTCGCGCGGAGTGAGCGCCTCCGGCAAGTCAGGCTCGGGGGTGCCCTCGCCTGCCGGGAACAAAAGGTCCAGAATCTCCGGCGAGACAACCGCCAGCCCCTCGGCGGCAGCCTGCAGTGCCGCAGTGATCTCGTGTGGCGGAGCCTCCTGCAGCACAATGCCGCGCACGCCGCTGTGCAACAGCCGCAGAATTTCGCCGCGTGCGCTCGCGTCGGTTAGGACCACCACCGGAATGCGCGGCAGATCAATGAAGCCGGCGGAGGCAGCGGAGCGACCGAGATCGCCGCCGTCCAGCAGGATCACGTCCGGCTCGGCCTGCTGCGCGGCAGAGGAAAGCGTGCGCGCCGACGCAGGGCTCGGTGCGATCTGAAAGCGAGCATCCGCTTCGACAATCGCTTCGAGGCCGGCCTGCGTGACGCGCGAGGCCGCCCACACCAGAACCCGGATCATGTCCTGGCTCCGACGCAGTGCTTGCCGCGTGATCTGTGAACCGGGCTGACCTGAGCGACCTTCATTCTGTAGGCCTACTGATGCTGCAAGCGGCGCAGCGATTCAGGGACAGCTGTCAGTTCTCGGGCCGTTCGCCCACCGTTACGCTTACCTCGACCAGCTTGCCGCCGCGCACCAGCTTGATGGGAACCGGCTTGCCGATCTTCTCGCTGTCGAGCGCCGCTTGCAGACTGCGCGGACTGCGAACCGGCCGGCCGTCGATGGTCAGAATAACGTCGCCCAGCAGGATGCCCGCCTTTTCGGCCGGACTTCCCGGCGCTACCGTTACTACCAGCAGCCCCCGATCGTGCTCGATGCCCAGCGACTTCCACGAGCCCTCAGGAAACGCGACCGGCTGCATCGCGATGCCAATCCAGGGTTGCGGGACGTGCCCGCGCTGGATCAGCGCATCGACAACACGCTCGATGGTCGCGGCGGGGATCGTCAGCACCGAGCGACGAGGCCCGGATGTGGCGATGCCGAGCACCTCGCCGGCGGCATTCACAATCGGCCCGCCGGAAAACCCGACAAACGGATCGAGATCCAGGCGCAACCAGCGCTCGATGCGCCCTCCCTGCCACGTCGTCCATGAACCGCCGACGGCACTGACGATGCCATGGGTAGCCGTGATCCCTTCCGTGCCGCGCCGCCCGACCAGAAGCGCCAGTTCGCCAACGCGCGCGTTCCCGGTGAGCCGTGCAGGTTTCGCCGCCGCACCTTCCTTTACCGGCAGCTTCAGCAGCGCAATCTCCGTTCCGGGATCGCGCCCGGCGACTGTTGCCTTCACGTTGTCGCCAGAGGCTAGCACCACCGTCACTTCGTCCTCGCCGCGGATGGTGTGCTCGGCGGTGACGGCGTACCCCTCGCGCACGATGGTGCCGCTGACGCCTTCGCGGCCTCCCTCCAGCACGCCCACTACAGAAGCGCCTGCGCGCTCCACGACTTCAGCAATTGCGTTGGAAAATTCGACCAGCGATCCTGGCATGGTTCACTCCTTCTGGAGCTACTGTGCGCCAGGTGCAATGCTCTCCACATCCGCCGGATGGCTAATCGAGACCTGCCCGATCGGGCAGGCTTTATGATCCGCGATATTGCTCGTCGCTCACGTGCTCCATCCAGTCGACGACCTTGCCGTTCAGCTTTTCCTGGATAGCGATGTGGGTCATGGCAGTCGTGGAAGCGGCGCCGTGCCAGTGCTTCTCGCCCGGTGCGAACCAAATCACATCGCCTGGCCGGATCTCCTCGACGGGGCCGCCCCAGCGCTGCGCGCGTCCGCAGCCTGACGTAACGATCAGCGTCTGCCCGAGCGGATGCGTATGCCAGGCCGTGCGTGCGCCGGGCTCGAAGGTGACGTGCGCACCCGCGACGTGCGCCGGATCGGGCGCCTCGAACAGCGGGTCGATGCGCACCGCGCCCGTGAACCAGTCTGCAGGCCCCTGCGCCGAAGGCCGGGAGCCCACTCGCCTGATCTCCATAGCCTGTCTCCTCTCGAAAATTGGATCGCTGCAGGCGATCCGCAAGCTACTTCGCCTGCCGGCGAACGCGGAACTCTTCGCCGATGGCCGCGATCGCCTGCGGATCCAGCACCTGCGCCGCGGCCGGAAAGACGGTCTGCTCTTCCGCGCGGATGTGATCGGCGTAGAGCTCGCGCAGTCGCCGCGTGCCCGCCAGCAGAGTATCGCGATCGGCGGCCTTTAGCTCGCCGGCACGGATCCATTCCGTGTAGAGGCGATCCAAGTTGGCGTGAAGCCGATCGGCTTCGCGGTGCTCGCCTTCGAGATGCTCGACGGCGCTGAGCGTCTGCTGCGCGCCCGCGCTGCGGAGTCTCGGAAAGAGCGATTCTTCCTCGTCGGCCGTGTGGCGCACCCCGCCCTCGCGAAAATACTTGAGCGACGCCTGCACCGCGGAGGTCTCCTCCTGGGTGAGCCGGCGATCGCGGGCGTGCTCGCCAATGTTGCAGAGGATGTCGAGGAAGCGCTCGATGCGCCGATGGCAGTCGGTGAGCATGCCGATCGGGTCATTGAAGCCGGCGTCGAGTTTGCCGCCAATCTGGACGGGCATAGCGCTGCTCTCTTTGCTTCGATTCTCTCGCGAAGGCTGCGGTTTCATCGCTACTGGCGATGCGGCAGGTCTGAAGACCTGCCCTCAGGGGCTAAAGTCCAATTGATTTTGCGCCATTACGGCACGACTGAAGTCGTGCCCTGACACAAAGCGGTTTGGGAGCATGAAAAGCAGGCGCTCGGATCAGAGCTGGCGAACTAAGTTACTCGTTGTAGTGCAGCAACGAGAAGACGTCGTAGTCGCGGAAGCGATCACGGCCCTTCAGGAAATCCAGCTCGATCGCGAAGCCAAGGCCGGCGATTTCGCCGCCCAGTTGCTGCACCAGCTTGATGGTCGCTTCCATGGTGCCGCCGGTGGCGAGCAGGTCATCCACCAGCACCACGCGCTGCCCCGGCTCGATCGCGTCCTGGTGAATTTCCAGCGTGTCCGATCCGTATTCCAGATCGTAGGTGACACGGGCCGTCGGTCCGGGCAGTTTGCGCGGCTTGCGCACCGGCACGAAGCCGGCGTTCAGCCGGTAGGCGAGCGCCGGGCCGAAGATGAAGCCGCGCGCCTCGATGCCGAGCACGAGGTCGATATCCTTATCAATGTAGTACTGCGCCAGCGCATCGATGAGCGCCGCAAATCCTTTTGGATCCTTCAGAAGCGTGGTGATGTCGTAGAAGAGGATGCCCGGTTTGGGAAAATCCGGCACGGTGCGAATGAGCGCTTTGAGCGGCTCGCAGTCGGTGGTCATCGGGGTTATCACTTACCAGGCTCCTTCAATGCGAAACGGCCCCAGGCCTTCGCCTTCTTTGTCGTCGAGCTCGTGCTCGATCAGGGCGTCGACCCGGCTGCCACGCGATCCTTTGCGCAGTGCTGCCCTTAGGTTGGCCAGCGTGTCGGGCTCGCCCGCAGCCAGCACTTCCACGTGACCATCTTCGGTGTTGCGGACCCAGCCGCTGAGCCCCAGAGCGCCTGCTTCGCGGTGGACAAACCAGCGGAATCCAACGCCTTGCACGCGCCCTTTGACAAGATAATGGCGAACCATGGAGGCAGCCTCAGTGTTGCAGAAGCCCGTCCGCCCGCGCAAGGGGACTGGCCGTCCAGGTCCTTCGTTTTGCGCGCTTTCGTAACGACTGGGCCGCGACCCGCCGGGCGTTCTGCACAGGTTGAGCAACCCCACGTGACGAAATGGGTTCGCAACGATACGCGGTGCGGAATCGCGCGCTTCGACAGGTCTTCGCCACACTTATAATCGAGGGTGTCGAAACGAAACGCGTCGTGGGCGGCAGCACCTGACGGACGGACCTCCTGACTCCGGCAAAGCGCATGCGGCAAGCTGCCCCAATCCCGAGATCGAAAACGATGCAAGTGCGGGCGCTCCTGCGGATTAGCGGCTGCGCCTTCTTTGCCGCGAGCCTGGTGTTCACCGCGGTGCCCGCGCTGGCGGCCCGCACCCAGTATGGTCCGCCGCAGTCGAGCTTTGCGCGTGCCGAGCGCCTGCGCGAAGCCCTTGAAGGCCGCCCGGAGCGCGACCGCATTCACCTCGACTACGAGCGCGTGCTCGATGCGTACCGCGGCATCTACCACAATGATCCCGCCTCGCCGAAGGCGGATGCCGCCGTTGCCGCCGTCGCGGATCTGCTCGCCGAAGAAGGCCGCATCTTTCAGGATCAGAAGGCGCTACGCGACGCGATCGGCCAGTATGAATTTCTGCGGCACCAGTATCCGTACAGCCGCTTCCGCTTCAGCGCGCTGCTCACCGAGGGCGAAATCTATCAGCGCGACCTGGGCGACCTGGGACAGGCAAAGAAGATCTACGACAGCTTCCTGCGCCAGTATCCGCAGCATCCGCTGGCTACCGAGGCTCGTGCTCAACTGAAGAACATTAAGCACGAGGAATGGGCGCAGAAGCATCACCGCAAGGCGACGACTCTGGCCGCTAACCGGACCGCACCGCAGAGTCCCCGTCCGGCTCCGGCTCGCGACGCGGAGAACGAACTGGAAGAGGAGCAGGCGCGTGAAGCGGCGGAGTCCCGCGTGCCACCCGCGCCGATCCGCACCCAGGCTCCGCGGCGCACCTTCACCCCGGCGAATACTAATGCGACGCGCAGTTCGGGCCTGCGGGAAACCGAGCTTACAGCTAACGCCACAGGCACCACGGCCGAATCGGCGAGCTTCCACATTCCCGCACCGCTGGAGCGGCTGCCTCTGATCACCGGCATCCGCCACTGGTCCACCCCGGTGTATACGCGGGTCGCCATTGATCTGCAGCAGCAGGTGCGCTACACGGTGACGCGCATCCCTGACCCCGATCGCATCTTCTTCGATCTTTATGGCGCGAACCTCTCGCCGGAGCTGGTGGGCCGCTCGGTTGAGGTCACCGGCGACGACTTCCTGACGCGCATCCGCGCCCTGCAGTATGCCGGCAACCGCGTGCGCATCGTGCTGGATGTGAATGGGGTCAGCGACTATTCAGCGTTCTTCCTCTCCAATCCCGCGCGGCTCATCATCGATGTCCACGGGCACCGCGCAGCGCCGCCGGTCCAGCAGGCACGGGTTGCTGCGCCGTCTAGCGTCCCTGCCGGGATCGGCATGGGCCCGGTGAATGCGCGTCCGCCATCAGCGCCGAGCGGAACCCCTGAAGCCGCGGTCGCGCAGCCCTCCTCGACGGGAACGATTCGCGCCGGGCTCTTCCCCGATGCGGATGGCCGCGTACAACCGCCGACGGCCCTCTCCGACGTGGCGACTCTGAACAAGACGCCGAATCAGGTGCGGGCGAACCGCCGTCCGACCACCGCGCCTGTCGTGGCCACTGTGGCGGGTTCCAGAGCGGGCGCCGACCGAGCCCCACCGACGCGAATCCGTCCCGCAACCGCAGCCACCATCAGCCACGCTGCCGATGACGTGCCTCCCGCCGCCGCGGGAGCGCCGGGCATTACGCCTCCCGATTCTGGCCGCGCGCCGAACACGATGATGCGGGCGCTCGGGCTGAAAATCAACCGCATCGTCATTGACGCGGGACACGGCGGACACGACTCCGGCACACTCGGTCCGGGCGGCCTCCAGGAAAAAGACGTGGTCCTCGACGTGGCGCTGCGCCTGGGCAAGCTGCTGCGCCAGCGCCTCGGAGCCGAGGTCACCTACACGCGCAGCGACGACACCTTTATCCCGCTGGAGACCCGCACCGCCATTGCGAACCAGGCGCAGGCGGATCTATTCATCTCCATCCACGCCAACTCCAGCCCGGACACGATGGCGCGCGGCGTCGAGGTTTATTACCTGAATTTCACCAGCTCGGCGGACGCGCTGGAAGTGGCGGCGCGCGAGAACGCGTCCTCGGATGAGTCGATCCACCAGCTTTCTGATCTGGTGAAGAAGATTGCCCTGCAGGACAAGATCAACGAGTCACGCGAATTTGCCCAGGATGTCGACGAATCCCTCTACTCCGGGCTGGAGCAGGGCAATGTCGGACTGCGCGACCGCGGCGTGAAGAAAGCACCCTTCGTAGTGCTGATTGGCGCGAATATGCCATCGATCCTCGCGGAGATCTCCTTCCTCACCAACTCTGAGGATGCGCAGGAACTTCGGGAGCCGCGTTACCGCGAGCGCATTGCCGAGTCGCTCTACCGCGGTGTCTCCCGGTATGTGGGCAGCATGAACGGCCTGCGCGTCGCGCGCGCGGGCGACTAGGACTCTCCCGCTTCCCTCTTCCCGCACGCCCGCGATATCCTCGCGGCACGCGCCATCATTCGGCGCAGAGGAAGCTTTGTTCATCTCTCGCTGGCTTTATGTTGCCGCTCTCTTCCTGCCAGCTCTGGCCGCTGGCGCCGGTACAACCCCTGTGCCGGCGCAGCCCTCAGGGTCCACTCCCGTCCCGATTACTTCCCCAAACGCCGAAGGACTGATTCACCTTGACGTTGTCGTCACCGATTCGGGCGGGCGTCCCGTCGCGGGGCTGTCCCGCAACCACTTCTCTGTTGTCGATGCCAGCCAGCCCGAGCCGATCCTCTCCTTTGGCGCATTTGCCGCCAGCCAGGGTTCTCTTCAGAGCAGCCCTCCCACCAGCGTCATCGTGCTGCTCGATACCGTCGACGTACCCTCGGCCATCGCCGCCTTCGAACAGCAGCAGCTCGAGCAGTTCCTCCGCCAGAACGGCGGCCACCTCGCACAGCCCATCTCACTGCTGGCCCTGAACGACTCGGGGCTTTGGGAGGTAAGCGCACCATCGTCCGACGGTGCGGCTCTTGCGGATGCCCTCGCTCGGCGCCACTACAGGCAGATGCTCCGGCCACTGGTCTACGGACCCCCCGGAGCAGCTACTGCCTGGCAGCAGCATGCCCCTGCCGATCGCTTTTCCAACGCCGCCCTCGAGAACCTCGGCGCCATCGCCACTGCCGAGCGGCGCGTCTCCGGCCGCAAAATGCTGCTGTGGATCGGCCCTCGCTGGGGTATCGGGACGGGCAAGAGCCCCATCATCAACGACGCGCAGACCAGGCAGAAGTCCTTCGACGCTCTTGTCTGGTTCTCGACGCTCCTCCGTGACGCTCACATAACCCTCTACAGCTTTTCCGCAGGACCTCTTGCACCTGTCGGGACCGCCGCCGCGCAGATTGAGCCCTCTGATCTCAGAGCCTGGCTGCGCATCTCTTCGCCCAGAGAAATGAGCGACAACGCGCTCAACCGGAACGTGCTCGCCATTGCAAGCGGTGGACGCGCCCTGCCCCCGGGAATGAATCTCGCTGAACAGATTGAAGGATGCCTGCGCGAGGCAAACGCATTCTACGTGCTCTCCTTTAATCCCGCCCCCGCCCGGGAGCGCAACGAATACCACGATGTCCAGATCAGAATCGACCTGCCCGGGCTCACCGCGCAGACCGCGACCGGCTACTATGACCAGCCGTATTACAGCGATCAGCCCGATCCCGCGCTGCGCGGGCTTACGGTCGAAGAGCTCCACCAGATACTTGAGACAGCCCGGGGCATGTCGGACTCGGGCCTGGCGCATCGACTCCAGCATCTGTCGCTGACAGAGCGCCTCAGCACCTCGAAGCTCGACGAGTGGCTCCCGCAGCTGCCGGGGAAAAAGTCCCGGGAGGCGTTAACGGTGCAGGCTGATCTCTCTGCGATTCTCGCTCCACCGCCCGCCGATATCCCGGCCGATCTTCCCCCGGACAGCAACGCGCAGCAGCAGATGATCGCTCGGGCTACCGACTACCTGACCCACACCATGGGGAGGCTGCCAAACTTCTATGCCCGCCGCGCAGCAGCGCTCTATGTGAACACGCCCCCCGCATACGACGGCAGCGTCCAGATATCTGCGGCCGAGCCAATCCATCTCATCAACGACTCCAACGGGACCGTGCTTTATCGCAATGGCTCCGAAGTTGTCGATGCCAAAAAGTCCAGGCACTCGCGCGAGAGCGGCACCCTGAGCACCTATGGAACTTTTGGGCCGGTTCTGAACGCCGTTCTCGATAACATAGCGCGCCACAACCTGGCCTGGAGCCGATGGGAGTCGCGCGCCGGCGGACGCCGCGCCGTCTTCCGTTTCACCGTCCCTCTTTCACAGTCGCATTACGTGATTGCAGCCTGCTGCCTCCCGGATGGAGACGGCAGAACGATGTTCGCGCGCGCCGTTGGCTATCGGGGCGAGATTGCCATCGATCCGCAAACCGGAGCCATCCTGCGCGTGATGATCTCCGGCGACCTTGCCGGAATTGTTCCCCTCGATCGATCCGAGATCGTGGTTTCTTATGGCCCGGTCTCAATCGGCGGCCGCACCTACATCTGCCCGCTGCACAGCGTCAGCTTCATGCATTCCCGAAATGTCGATAACTGGCAGCTCTGGGATGAGAGCTTCCGCACCTGGGGTCCATGGATGTCCATGCTGAACGACTTCAGCTTCAGCAACTATCACCTCTTCCGCGCGAACGTCCGCATGCTGAGCGGCTATACGCCCCTGTCCGACTCCTCCCCGACGGGGCAGCCCGCCCCGCAATAGACTCGCCCAATGCGGGCGCCAGCATCTCCTGTGCTTTCAATCCCGCCGAAACCTTACCTTTCGCGCCGGTGTCTGTCTCAGTAGTATCGATAGAGCCGTGATGTCCCGAGTCCTCGCCTGTACCGCTTTCCTGGTTTCCTCGGTTGCTCTTGCTGCGCCCGCGGCTAAAGACCAGCCCGGCCTTCCGATTCCACAGAGCTTTGCCGGGTGGACGCAAACCGGCGCTGCATCGCAGAGCCCTGCGCCCGCCGATGCTCCCGTGCTGCAGGAGTTCGGTCTCGCGCAATTTGCCGCTGCGGATTACTCGTCGGGAGCTAATCGGGTTGCGCTGAAAGCTTGGCAGTTTAAGGATGCGACGGGCGCGTACGGAGCCTTCACGTATTTCCGCCAGCCGCAGATGAAGGCAGAGAAGATCGGCCGCGATGGCGCGGCGGCAGGCGATCATCACATTTTCTGGGACGGCGTGACCGTCGTCGATGCGACTTTCAGCCAGGCCATGAACGATGAGCAGTCCGCGATGCAGGCTCTGGCCGCAGCCCTGCCGAAGACTTATGGCGCAGCCGGCGTTCCTCCGTCGCTGCCGCATTATCTGCCCACCGCCGGGCTCGATCCGGAAAGCGTCCGCTACGCCATTGGGCCTGTCGCCTACCAGCGCATGGGCGGAGCATTGCCCGCGAACCAGATCGACTTCGGCCAGGATGCCGAAGCGATCAGCGGACGCTACGGGCAGGAGACGCTCACGCTCGTCATGTATCCGACGCCGCAGATTGCCGGCGCGCACCTCAAGGCCATCCAAGCCGCGGGCCTGACGGCAAAGCGCAGCGGTCCGCTGCTGGCGGCGGTCAGCGGCGGCGCTCCGGCGCAGAGGGCGAAGCAACTGCTCGATGGCATCCGCTTCGACGACTACGTCACCATCAATCATCCGGAAGGCTATGTTCCGGAGACGGTGAAGCTCTACCGGCTGCTGATGGGAATCACGGTGCTGGTGGTGATCCTCGTCTGCGCGGCGATTTTCATCGGCCTCTTTTTGGGCGGGGGGCGCGCGCTCGTCCGCAAGCTGCGGGGCAAGCCGATCTCCTCGGTTTCGGAAGAAGAATTCATCTCGCTGCACCTTGGCAGCTAATAGCGCGGCCAGGAAAAACGAAAGAAATCCTATCGTGGCACGACATTTTGGCTTTTCGGGGTATTTTCCTGGTATTTGCTGGAAAGCGAAGGGATTACTGCCGGAAGCTTCCGCGCAAAGGCGAAGTTAAAGCGAAGAGGAAATCTTCCGGGATGGAATTGAATAATGCTGTATCCGTCGCTGAATCAACGCGTTGGAGGCGTCCTGGATTTTGCCTTGACACCCCCGGCGGTGCCTCATAGTATTGCGCCAGAAAGTTCTGATGGCTTGCCTCCGTTGGAACTATTCTCCCTGAAGAGAAGGCTGCCCTGTTGCCGGGCGGCCTTTTCTCGTTTGCGGTAAGGTCAGTTTCCGCCTCGGGAGGCGGGGTCAAATGCCGCCGAATCGGTCCATTGCGCGCCGCAATTTTCGCAGCGCCAGGTATTGGTTGGTTCGACAGACTCCAGCAGCGGATCTTCTGCACCGCATTTCGGGCAGATGGGCGGGACGAAGTCTTCAACCTCAATTTTCGATTCTTCAATGATGTCCTGCGGCATCGGACGTGAAGCGACCTCGCGCGCAACGGCAAGCTGATCCCCCGGCACAAAGATTCGGGCAGTTTGAGATTCCTGGACTCGACCGAGGGCCGCGCTCAGGCTGTCCACCCACGAATCGACTCCCGCGCGCCGAAGAGCTTCGCGCAACTGGTTGATCTGATCGGCGCCCTCACACTCGCACAAGTAAGCGCGGGGAACCTCTTCCTCGTCATCGTTCCTCGGCGACTCTTCTGGATCGGAGGGAGCCGATTGGCTGCCAGCAAACCGCCGCGATTGCGTCACTGCCGCCGGATCCCCCAGCCCGCGTTTCCGCATTTCTTCGCGCAGGATTGGCTGCGCGAATTCCGTCAGATCGGTGAAGCTCGCGGCCAGGTTCTGCAATTCTTCGTCACTCATCTCGCCATAAAGGCGGGTGAGCCGCTGCCATTCCTGGGCGGGATCGTTCTGCATCGGGAGAAGGATAGAACGGAATGGAAGTGCGCGGACGACAAATCAACCGCGCATCATGAGCCTGGCGCTCCGGTTAATTCTTGCGCCACACGCCGACGATGGATTTGCCCACGGAGTACCGCAGCAGCGGGTCGACGAGGCGCGAAAGCGGGATGATGCGCCGATCCCACAACCGGATCTGCTCGCGTGTGGGCATCGACTGTCGCAGCAGCGCTTGATTCCCTGCCGACGCCGCGATTCCGCAGGCATCAAGATAGAAGAGCGACTCGAGCGACATCTCCGCGGGCGTCAGCCGGCGCATGGACTCCTTGTTGTACCGGCGGAAGTGTCCTATCGCCGCGTCAAAGGGCGCGTACAGCCACTGGTGCGCAGGCGACAGCACGATCAGGTGCCCGCCAGCGCGCAGGTGCTCGGCCGCCAGGCGAACCTCGCCGGCGTCGTCCTCAATATGCTCGAGAACATCGATATAGAGAATCGTGTCGAACGATTCGCCCCGCGGGAGCGTCTCCAGGGTGCCGCACACAACCTCGTGCGGTACTCCATTGGTGGAAGGACCGAGATTCTCGCTGAGCTGATCGATCAGCCGCTGGTCGGGTTCCAGACACACCCATCGGCCCACGGCTGAGTTGGTCAGGAACGGAGTGTTGGCGCCGATGCCGGCTCCAGCTTCGAGTACCGATCCCCAGATCCAGCGCTCGATGCGGCTCGACCAGTACGCCTTCCAGTTCAGCGCCTCAGCAAAAATATCCAGCTCAGAGCCGACGTAACGGAATCCGTCGGCCTGCGGTTCTGCCGCGACGACCGGTGCTTCCATCAGTTCGGGAGCTGCCTTCATTCATCAACCTCAATCCTGAAATCCGGAGCAGCCGGAAACAGGGCAAGTGACCCGAATGTAGAATGCCCCGATCGTGGGGTCAATCCCCCAAACAGGGCGAACTTCTCCGGTGCGGTCCTGAGCCTCAACGCAGGGCCTCGCATTTGGCGATCCTCCGCGCGGGACGTTAAAATCAGCAAAGTCAAGGCCGACGTAGCTCAGTTGGTAGAGCAGCCGATTCGTAATCGGCAGGTCACCGGTTCAAGTCCGGTCGTCGGCTCCAGACAAGGTGGAATCAACCTCGGTTCCTCTTGGGTTTTGTACCTCTTTTTCCTCTTTTATTTACGCTTTGCGGCTTGCACCGTCTGCCGCGACTCCGCATAATCGCGCTAAAGCATCTTCGGGAATTCCGTGATGTTGCCGAGAATGCTTGAGCGGTCTGGAGCAGATGGGGCTTCGTGCCCTCGACGAGCGTGACGCTGTGAGCAGATATAGCCGTCAGGACGT
>DASYYN010000142.1:0-40353 GCA_035933815.1 Acidobacteriaceae bacterium | reverse complement strand
GTCGTTCTCGTCCGGCTCTCGCTCGACGATGCCCGCATTGCATAAACTGCGCAGACGGTCGGAAAGAATATTCGTCGCAATCCCCTCGCCGGAATTCTCGAAATCGTGAAACGTGCGAAAACCGCGCACCATCAGGTCCCGCACAATCAGCAGCGACCAGCGGTCACCGAAGACCTCCAGCGCCATGTTCACTGGACAGCCGGATCGGGGTTGCATTCTGGCGTTCCCGGCCACGAAAAGTACGCTAGCAAATACTACTTGCTTTTTGCAAGTATTCTTGCTGTGGAAAAACTAACTTTGTGCCGAGCGGTCTTTGTCCTTCTCCTGGAACGCCGTTGCTACCGGCTCTGCAGGACTCGCAATCGCCGTCAGCTCCGCATGCCTCCCCCGTAATTGCGATATCGCAGACCCGCACCAGCTTTTATACTGCGCCCATGAAAAGTGCTCTCACGCTGACTTTTCTTGCCCTGGGCCTGCTTCGCGTTCAGCCGTCGATCGCCCAGTTGCCCGAGGAGCAGCCCGCCCTCGAGGGGATTGTCACGCGCGTCGCCTCATCGTCGGACTTCGACGTGAACACGATTCATGTCCTTTGCGGGAATAGCACCTCGAGCGGCTGGAGCAACAGTCCGGTTTCTTACAGTGGCTGTCCGAAGCAAACGCCGAACCTCGGCCAGTCCATCACCATTTTTGGCACGCTGCACCGGGACCAGAATACCGTTGATGCCACGCGGCTCCTGCAGCATCCGGAAAAGGTCCGCGGCGAGGTCTCTGGTAATGCGGTAGTGGATGCTCCACCCATCCGCAATGCCCCCGGCTTTCCCGCAGGAACCATCATGGTTCGTGCCGATGGCTACTGGATCGTGCTGCCGTTCAAGGCAGATCTCAATGTCTGGGCACCAATGAAGTCCGTGGAGGAAGTGAACACCAACACCTGGATCGAGTATGCCGGCAAATTGCGCCCAGACGGGGCTGTCATTGCGCGGGGAGGCTGGCTCATGCCGAATATCCTCACAGACAAAGAGGAAAAACGGCGCACCAAAACGCACTACGATCCAGCAGCCGCAGGCAATCAGCCGAAGCAAAGCTCAATCGGAATTGCCATTGCGGGCGTTAGCCTGAAGCGAGTGCCGCAGTGGCCCGATGCGGCCATGCAGGCTCGGGTCGAAAACATCGGAGAAAGCCTGATTCCGAAATACCAGAAGGAACTTTCCGACACGGATCCCGCAAAGCTGGCATTTCGCTTCATCGTTGTGGACGCGAACTGGGGGAATTTTCCCCTCTCTCTCCCCGACGGCACCGTCCTTGTTCCTCATCAGGGCGTGCAGCGGATGCAAAACGACGCACAGCTCGCGGCCTTGCTGGCCGATGCCGTAGCGATACTGATCGAGAAGCAGAGCCTTCGCATGGAGGCCGCACTCAGAACCTATTCTGCGAAGAAGCTGGCCGCCGACGCAGCCTACACTACCCTGGGAGTCCCCGCTATCATCGCCGCCGCCTGGAGCGACGAGCAGCGGCGCATTCTTAACCGCGAGATGGCCCAGAGCGCGCGTGTCAGCCTCATGTTGATGCACGATGCCGGCTACGACATCTCGCAGACACCTATGGCCTGGTGGCTCATCGCCGCAGGTAAGAAGCCCCTCAGCGAAACATACCCACCTGCCGAGACGGTTGAACTCTATCGAACAATCGTCGCGGTATGGTCGCACCCACAACCGCCCGTCACGCCAACGAAGTGATACTGAGCACGAGGAGGTCACGCTTAGATTGCGTGATCTCACGGTCGTCAGCCTGATCACATGACGACCGCGAACTGATCATTCACGACCGTGAACCCATCAAAGACGACCGCGAACCTTCTGCTCTGTTTTCAATCAGAAGCGGACAAGACGACCGCGAAGTGATCACAAAAGCTCATGCTTTTTGTCGCCTCACGATCGCCCCACCCGCTGACTTGCTGACTTGCTAACCCGCCGACTTGCTAAGTAGCCGACTCGCTGCCCCTCTCAGTGCGTTCCCGGCTGCTCCGCAGGCACGGGCTGGCCAGGCTGCTGCTGGTTCATCGCTCCCTGTGCGGGCGGCTGTTGCTGGATCCCGATCGGGTTCCCGGAGACCACCATCTCCACACGCCGGTTCTCAGCCCGCCCCGACGACGTGCTGTTGCTCGCCACCGGATCGGCCTCGCCATAGCCTTGTGCGGTAATCGTCTGTGGCTGCACGCCCTGCTGGATCAGGAACGCCTCGACGGACGTGGCCCGCTTGTCCGAGAGCTTCAGGTTGTAATCGGGGGTGCCCGTGCTGTCGGTGTATCCCTCAACCTGCATCTTCAGCCCCGGATACGTGGCGAGAATCCCGGCTACTTTCGCCAGCTTCACCTGCGCCCCGGGTTTGAGCCGAGCGCTGTTCAGGTCAAAGAGCACGTCGGACATGTTCACGATCAGGCCGCGAGCGGTCTCCTGTGTCTGCAATACCTGGTTCAGCTGCTCACGCAGCTTCTCGCGGAGTTGTTCGGTCTGCTGATTGGCTGCAGCGGCCTGCTGGTTTGCCTGTTGGGCCTGCTGCTGAGCCGCAGTCGCCTGGGCCATGGCCTGTTGCTGTTCGGCGCGAGCGCGCTGGGCAGCTTCCCTCGCCTGGTCGGCCTGCTGTTGTGCCTGCTGGGCCTGTTGCTGGGCCTGCTGTTGCTGCTGCAGCGCTTGTTCCCGCGCCTGCTGTGCCTGCTGCTGCGCCTGATCTGCCTGGGCCTGCGCAGCCTGCTGCTGCCGCTGAGCCTCTGCAGCCTGTTCCTGCGCCTGCTGCTGCGCATTCAAAGCTGCCTCGCGTTCCTGCGCCTCATCATGCGCCTTGATCTTGCGAATGGTCATAATGCGCGCGTCTTCTGCGGTCTGAACAGCTTCGCGCGCGTAGGTGATCTCCTGCTTCATGTCCTTCTGATGGATGTCCATGTCCCGTGCGTTCTCGAGGTCCTGCTTCGCAGTCGCCATGCTGTCCGCTGCCCACTGCTCCGCTCCGCCGGCATCGGCAATCTGTACGGCGTTGATGGCCTCATAGAGGTCCAGCGGCGAGCGGTCATTCGTGCTGATGGGCTGCAGGACTTCGTGCTTCCCGGCCGTTTCGGCATAGGCTCCGCGCGGCAGCAAGCTGTAGTGCGCATCCACCGTCTCCAGGACACCCGTTGTCTTGTCGGGCAGCACGTAGTTCTGCGCAACCACCACGTCACTTGGCATCGTGACGGCGAAATACGGCTCGGCTGTGAGCATCAGCCCAAACGACTGCAGATTCGTAGTCACCGTCGTATCCGCGTGGCCATGCGACCAGAGCAGTTCGCCCAGGTTCGACGGCCGGCCTTCCGGGGTGATTGCCCAGAGCACATACGTCAGGTACTCGACGCCGAACTCGTTCGCCGGCCTCAGCCCCTCAAAATGCGCTTTGATCAGCGTCCGCCCGTTGAGGCTGCTGACGTCGGCGCCGCCCTTGACCTCTGGCAGAAGGCGGGTGCCGCGGAAGCCAATTCTCGTAGCGCCACTGCGGTGGAAGTAGTTGATGGCGGGAATGTCACGGCCGACGACGGTGATCTTATAGATTGGCTCGCCATTGGCCGTTTCTCCCGCCGGTCCCTGCGCATTTTGCGGCCAGTGCTCGGTGGCTGTGGGATTCTGCTCCTGCGCAAACAGCAGGCCGCAACTCGCAAAGGCAGTGAGTGCCAAAACCCATGTACGTCTCATATGCTGCTCCGTCTCAGGCGCTCGACTTTTCGATCTGTCTTTTAAGAGAGATGCATTGCCAACGAGCGCCGTTCACCCGGCGCTTGCTTCCAGGGCGGCAAAGGCCCTCTTCTGACCTTGAGCAGGATGCGACTCGACCATGCCTGTTTATGATGGGTTTCGATGCCCGTTGCCGCCATGATTCTCGAGTTGCGAATCGAGCATGCACACTCCCTCAAAGACCGCAGACAAGTCGTCCGGAGCCTGAAGGAGAAGCTGGCGCATGGCTTCAATATCTCCGTGGCCGAAATGGATGAAGCGATCACATGGCAGTCGGCGACGCTGGGCATCGCGGCGATCTCCGGCTCCCGCGACTATCTGGCGGGACAAATGCGTGAGATCGAGAAGGCAGCTACCCGCATCGCGCAAAGCCTTGGGGCTGAGCTAACCACGTCGTGGGATTTTCTGGAATTAACGGCTACTGACGAAAGCAACGCCGGCTAACACAAGGGAGTTAATCCATCTGCCGCAAGTTTGGGTTGAGGCAACGCAAAGGTAACGTTATACTTCCTGGAAATTCCTCTTAAACGGCCACGCCTTCTATCGCCGACTAAGCCCCTCACACCGCCCCGGCGGCAGGCGGGGCAGCCGCGACGACGCGGCGTAAGTCAGGCAGAATGAACCGATTCGGCCCCCCAATTCGAGCCCGGCTGCGACTGGGAGCGCTCTTCCTTGCGCTTGCGGCGACTGCCCTGCTGGTTCGGCCGGCATGCGCTCTGGATCCGCACAAGGCGATTACCCAGTACGTCCAGACCGCGTGGGACGACCAGGATGGCCTGCCCGAGAACTCCGTTCACGCCATCACGCAGACGGCCGACGGGTACGTCTGGTTCGGCACCGAAGAAGGGCTCACCCGGTTTGACGGGGTCCGCTTCGTTACCTACACGATTCATAACGCCCCGGGGCTGCACTCGAATTTCATTCAGACGCTGGCCGCCGGCCAGGACGGGACCCTGTGGGTGGGAACGGACAGTGGCCTTAGCCAATTCCACCCCTCGGTGACTGCGGCGCGAGGCGGCACCTTTAGCGTCCTTACTGCGCGCGACGGCCTGACCGACAACAACATCACCGCGCTCTGTGAGGATCGCGAGGGAGCGCTGTGGGTGGGGACCGCGCTTGGCCTCAATCGCATCGTGAATGGCCGTGTCGAAAACTGGACGAGCGGCCACGGACTGGCCGACGCCGCAGTACGCGCCATTGCAATTGATTCCGGCGGTACGCTCTGGGTCGGCACGGAAAACGGGCTTTCACGGTTTGTCGATGGCCACTTTGTCACCTTCACGACGAAGGAAGGGCTGACCGACAACAAAGTTACAGCGCTCGCCGCCTCTCCGGACGGCTCCCTCTGGATCGGTACGATGGGCCACGGCGTCGCTCAGATGATCCAGGGCCGCATCGTCGTTCCAAGGGTGAAGATGCCGTGGCCGGAAGTGGCCGGCCTGGTCGTCGATCGTGACGGCGTCTTGTGGATTGCCTTCGACCACCATGGGCTCGGACGCCTCTACGGAAGCCAGCTTGATCTGTACGGCGTCGCGCGCGGCTTGCCCAGCGATCTGTGCACGCGGGCGATCTTTGAGGATCGGGAGGGTAGCCTGTGGGTGGGCATGCTCGACTCGGGCGCGGTGCAGCTGCGCGACGGCCGCTTCGTGGTATACGGCAAGGCTGAAGGGCTGACGGGCAATTACATTGGCGAGCTCGTCCAGGGGCAGGACGGCAGCATGTTCATCGGCGCCGATAATAACGGTGTCGATCGGCTCTTCCCGGATGGCCACGTTGAGGTTCTGAACCAGCGCAACGGACTCCCCAACCAGGCCGTATATTCTTTGCTCGTCACGCATGACGGCAGCCTGTGGGTCGGGTACCGGCGGGGCACGCTGGCGCGCTGGAACAACGGACACGTTACCATTTATCGCGATCCCGACGCCCAGGATGCCTCGCTGAATTCACTCTTTGAGGACCGCGACGGACACATCTGGGTGGGATACAACCCAAAGGGATTTGCGGAATTCGACCACGGCAGCTTCCGCCATGTCACTGACATGGGGATCATCCGGTACATTACACAGTCGCGGGATGGCTCCATTTGGCTGGCTTCCGACGGTGGCGGCGTTGAGCGGTACTTCCACGGAAAGCTGACACATTACACAACCGAAGATGGCCTGCCGAGCGACCACGTCATGTACGTCTACGCCGACGCCGAAGGCGCTGTGTGGGCCGGTGTTTCCGGAGGCGGGATCAGCCGAATCCGAGACGGCCGCGTGGTCTCCTGGACCCCCGAACAGGGGATACCGGACACCACCATCGGCTCGATTCTCGAGGACAACGAAGGATACCTGTGGCTCGGCGGCGATAATGGCATCTCCCGTATTGCGAAGGCGGAACTGGAACGCACCGCCGGCGTGCCTGGAGCCACCGTTCACGCCATCACCTACGAGCAAGCCGCCGGACTGCGCATTCCCGAGACCCTGTTCGGCAGCATGCCCTGCGCCTGGAAGGCGCGCGACGGGCGACTCTGGTTCGCAACCATCGGAGGCGTAGCGGTTGTGGATCCGGGACATATGCCAGTGAGCCACATCGTGCCGCGGGTTCAGATCGAGCACGCTGCTTTCAACGGACGCTTTCTGCCCCTTAGTGACGGTATCCGTGTGGGCCGGGGTACGGGCAATCTGGATGTTTCCTTCACCGCGCCGAGTTTCATTGCGCCGCAGTTGGTGCGCTTCCGGTATCGCATGTATGGGCTGGATAAATCCTGGGTTGCCGCCGATGCGCGCAGTGCACGGTACGCAAGCCTTCCACCCGGACGGTACACGTTTGTGGTGGAGGCTGAAAACCCGGATGGTTCGTGGAACCGCCCGCGCGCGGCGTTCAGTTTTGTGGTGCTCCCACCACTGCTCGAAACTCCGCTAGCCTATGCATGGTACGTTTTTGTGGCCCTGGTGCTTGCATGGGTCATAGTTTCCTTTAGGACACGAAGCCTGATTCGCCGCCAGCGGCACCTCACCAGACTCGTCGCAGAACGCACTGCGCAGCTCGAACAGGAAAAGGAGGCCCTCGAAGCGGCACGGCGCGAGCTCCACATTCAGGCGACACACGATTCGCTCACCGGCCTGTTCAACCGCGCAGCTATCCTCGAACACCTCGAGCGCGAAATGTCACGCTCTGTGCGGGACGGACAGCCGCTGGGCGTGATCCTTGCCGATCTGGATGAGTTCAAGCACATCAACGACAATTATGGCCACCTTTGCGGAGACAATATCCTGCGCGAAACTGCGAGTCGTCTGCGCGCCGCCGCCCGCGGCTACGATCTCGTCGGTCGCTACGGCGGCGAGGAGTTCCTGCTGCTTTTTCCAGGCTGGGATATGGAAATCGCGCCCGGGCGCATCGAGGATCTGCTGGAAGCGATCCGCTCGCGCAATTTCCCGGTAACCGGCTCAGAGGCTCGCCTTACGATCAGCCTGGGTGTGGCGACCTTCCGCCCGGGTCTCGATTCAGAAGACGTTTGGGAAGTGCTCAGCCGCGCCGACACCGCTTTGTACGTGGCCAAGAACTCCGGCCGCAACACCGCAAGCTTCGAAGTGCGCTCAACTTAGAAGCAGCCCCAGCCTGCTGCTCGTGTAAGGCTAAGTCGTTTGCCTGCGCGTCACCGCGACTTCTGTATCATGGTCGCGTTTCCAGTAGTGATGCATACTGGCGGGTGCTTCGGAGTCGCTCTACAGTGCCGATGCAGTCTGCAGGCATGTATCGTCTGGAGCCGCTAGTGAGGCATCCGGAGGGAGCCATGAAACGACTTATCGGATCTGTGGTCCTTGCCATCGCCGTCGCAGCTCTACCGGCAATGGCGCAACGCCTGCCTCAGCAGCCGCAGCAGGGGCAGAGGGGACAATCTACTCTCGCACCCAACCGGCAGCGCTTCCAGCTACCCCCGCAACATCAGGTGGGCGGCGGCTATGTTCCGCAGCACGGACCTCAGACCCGCACGCCCCTGCCCACCGGCGGACAGGTCGATCATCCGGGACACCCCCACGCGCCGCACGTGGATGCTGATACCGATCGGTGGATCGGCCATCCGGCGCACGATCGCGACGCTTACCGCGTCGATCATCCCTGGGAGCACGGCCGCTTCCCGTGGGCCATTGGCGCGAATCATGTGTGGCGGCTCGGCGGCGGTGCCCCGGACCGTTTCTGGTTCGACGGTTTCTACTTCAGCGTTGCCCCTGCCGACCTGGACTACGCCAACGGCTGGCTGTGGGACTCGGACGACATCGTTCTCTACCCCGATCCTGACGACCCAGGCTGGTATCTGGCCTACAACGTTCGCCTCGGCACCTACGTCCACGTAATGTTCCTTGGCAGATAGGCCCAGCCGGAAGCGACGGGGCAGCGCCTCGGTTGCCCCCATCGCGCAGCGATGCAAGACTGAACATTAGATGACCGCAGCCGGGATTTCTTCCGCCGCATCTGATGGTTCTTCCCCCGCGCAGCCGATCCTTGCGGTGCGCCGGCTTTGCAAGTCCTACCGAACCACGCTCGCGGTCGACGACGTCTCCTTCACGGTTCATCCGCACGAGATTCTCGGGCTGCTCGGCCCCAACGGCGCGGGAAAGACGACGACCATCAACATGATCCTGGGCGTGCTCGAGCCCACTTCCGGTTCCATTGCCATTGATGGCTGGGACCTGGCGCGGCATCGCCGCCAGGCACTGAGCAGAACCAATTTCGCAGCGGTATATGCGCCGTTGCCCGGTAATCTCACTGTCGCGCAGAATCTCCGCATCTTCGGCATGCTCTACGCCGTGCCGAATCTGCGCGAGCGCATAGAGTCCGTTCTGACGGAGTTCAGCCTCAAGCGCTTTCGTGATACGAAGTGCGGCGTGCTTTCCTCCGGCGAACAAACTCGCGTTGCTCTGGCCAAGGCTATGCTCAACGAGCCGCGACTGCTGCTGCTCGATGAACCAACGGCATCGCTCGATCCAGCAACGGCGCGGGAGATTCGCGCGGAGATCAAGGAATTCGCAGCGCGCACCGATGTCGGCGTCCTCTGGACCTCGCACAACATGCTGGAGGTCAGCGACGTCTGCCATCGCGTGCTCTTCCTTTCACACGGCAAGATTCTGCTCGAGGGCGATCCTCGCCGGCTGCCCGCGGTTCACGGACGCGAGACGCTCGAGGACCTGTTCGTAGCCGTCGCGCGCGAGCCGCTGACCATCCACGCGACCGGAGAGGAACTCTAATGCCCCTCTTCCTGCGCCGAACCTCAGGGCTTCTGCTGCGGCAGTTTTATCTGCTGCGCGGCAGCCCGGCGCGCGTCGTGCCGCTCTTCGCCTGGGTCGCCATCGACATCGTGCTCTGGGGATTCATCACGCGCTACCTGAATGCCGTTTCGGGCGCACGATTCAACTTCGTTCCCGCGATGCTCGGCGCCGTACTGCTTTGGGATTTCATGGCGCGGGTGATGCAGGGCGTAACGACGGCGTTTCTCGAGGACGTGTGGTCGCGCAATTTTCTCAACCTTTTCGCTTCGCCTCTCTCGGTGTCTGAATATCTGGGCGGATTGATCCTCTCCAGCATCGCCACGAGCAGCGTGGGACTGGTGGTCATGATCGTGCTGGCGACTCTCGTTTTTGGGCTGTCGTTCTTTGTTTATGGAGCGCTGCTCGCCGCCTTCCTGCTGGTGCTCTTCGTCTTCGGAATTTCGCTGGGAATCTTCGGCGCCGCGCTCGTTCTGCGCTTCGGTCCGGCTGCGGAGTGGTTCATCTGGCCCATCCCGGCCTTCATCTCGCCGCTGGCCTGCGTCTTCTATCCGCTGGCAACGCTGCCCCGCTGGATGCAGGTTCTGGCGCACCTGATCCCGCCGAGTTACGTTTTCGAAGGCATGCGCGGCATTCTGGTGGGGCATCGCGTCCCGGGAGCTACGCTGGCCATCGGCGCGGCCATGGCCGTGCTCTACCTGTTGTTGATGGCGGGGGCCTTCACGCTCGTCTATCGTCATGCGGTCCGGACAGGGCTGATTGCCCGCTACAGCGCAGAAACGGTGAGCTGATCCGCCCCGTGCTCAGCATCATTGATAATCGAGGAGAATGGCTCGCCGACCCCCCGTTCCACCCAGAAACAGATCGAAAGACACCAGCCCGGGACACGCGAACCCCACGTCCGGCGGCTCTTCCCTTCCCGCGATTGCCATCGTGGGCCGTCCGAATGTCGGCAAGTCCACGCTCTTCAACCGGATCACTGGATCGCGCCGCTCGATTGTCGGCGACGAGCCTGGCATCACACGCGATCGCATTTATGGGGAGGTGAGCTGGGCTGGACGAGCGGCCCGTGTGATCGACACCGGCGGGATTATTCCCGATGACGAGGCGGTGATCCCGGCGGAGATTTTTCGCCAGGCACGATTCGCTCTCGACGAGGCCGACGCGATCGTAATGGTCGTCGATGGCCGGACGGAACTGGCCGCACCCGATCTGGATTTGGCCCGGCTGCTGCTGCGTCTGGGCAAGCCGCTCTTCCTCGCCGTGAACAAAGTCGATACCGAAAGCATGGACGCGTCCGCGGAAAACTTTCGCCAAATCGGCATTCGCAACCTTGTGCCCATCTCGGCTGAGCACGGACACAATATCGGCGATCTGCTGGATGAAGTCTTCGCGGCGTTGCCGGAGGTCAAGGCCCCCTCCGAATCTCCCGCAGAGGAGGATCGAGACTCTGGTCCGCACCGCACCCATGGCGAGTTTGAACAGCGCGAAACGCGTGTCGCCATCATCGGGCGTCCTAACGTCGGCAAATCCACCCTCCTGAATGCTCTGACTGGAACGACCCGCGCCATCGTATCTCCCATTGCCGGGACGACCCGCGATGCCGTCGATGAGGTGATCGAGTACAAGGGCAAGGCCCTGCGCATCGTCGACACCGCCGGCATTCGCCGCAAGGGAAAAACGAAGCTCATGGCGGAGAAGCTCTCTGTGGTGATGGCCAGGAAGCATCTGGAATCCGCGGATGTGGCGGTGCTGGTGATCGATGCCACGGAGGGTGTGACGGCATCCGACGCGACGATTGGCGGCTACGCACACGAGAGCGGCCGCAGTGTCGTCATTGTTGTCAACAAGTGGGACCTGGTCACCACGGGACGCAGCGACGGCAAACCGCCTGCCGATCGCGCCATCTTCGAACGCCAGTTGCGCGCCGTGCTGAAGTATCTGAGCTACGCGCCGGTGCTGTTCATCTCGGCGAGCGAAGGCAGTAACGTCCCGCGGGTGCTCGATACCGTGCTGCGGATTGCCGCGGAGCGGCGCAAACGGGTTTCCACGGGGCAGATGAACCGGTTTCTCGAGAAGATTGATTTCCAGCGCGCCAGCGTGCCAATGGCGAAGCGCGTCCGGATCCTCTACATGACCCAGGCCGCCGTCGCTCCGCCCACGTTCGTCCTTTTCACCGACCGTGACGTGAAGCTGCATTTCGCGTTCGAACGCTTTCTGGAGAACCAAATCCGTACCGCCTTTGGTTTTGAGGGATCGCCAATTTGGTTCAGAGTACGCGCGCGCAACAAGGATGCGGGTTCCGCGTAGAAGAACTGGCAACCGCGTCCGGAGCAATGTTATCGAACTAACTAGAAAGCGCTTAAATCCGAAGAAGGAGGATGAATGTCCGCTGTTCGGACGCAACCAACTGAATCGGCAAACAAGCGAAACATTCCAACAGTCCGCATGAGAGGCGGAGGGGAGGCACGAGCTGTGAACATGCCCTTCCGGCCGCTTCTGGAGCTTCAGCCTCTCTACTTTGGAGGCGAAATCACCGCGGGCTAACAAGCTTCCAGGGCCACAGCGGAGTCCCCGCTAAAGCAAACAAGCCGGCCCGGACAGCCGGCTGAAAACGCCGGGACCATGGTACGCAAGCCGCTGGAAGCACAGGCAGAGACACCTAACGATTTCTGCCATTCTTGCTGAATCTGACCCGGGATCGAGAAGAGATCAACGGGCATTTCCTGAAAACGAGAGGCGAGTTGTTCGAAATCGGACAGCTCGCCCTTTTCTTTGTCAGCAGCACGAGCCCGCAACGGAACTTATCCCTCCATTGTTCGTAATCATCTTTTGCATCTTCGTTGTGCAGCCACGAATCCAACAGGCGCAATAATTCCGGAATGCGAGCCGTCAGCGTATTCTGAGAAGTTCCCCTTCAGCTGCCGCTTTTGGTTGTTTCTACCCACGCTTTCCGAGGACCACGTTTGTGAAGACGCACGCAAATATCGGTTTTCTTCTCATCCCTGTTGCGGCCGTCGCAGGCCTGACCGGCTGCAGCAAGGCGCAGCCGAAGACCCAGGGACCCGCCATGCAGGCGATGCCGGTGCAGACGATGACCGTCGCCGCGGCGCCAGTACCGACGAGCGATGAATATGTGGCCACGGTCAAATCCCGGCGCTCGGCGACCATCAATCCACAGGTCGATGGCAATCTGACGCAGATCCTTGTCCACTCGGGAGACCATGTCCGCACCGGGCAATTACTGATGCAGATTGACCCCGCGAAGCAGGAGGCAACTGTCGCCTCGCAAACTGCCACGGTGCAGCAGAAGTTCGCTGTCTATAAATACAACCAGGTCGAGGTGGACCGCCAACGCAAACTGCTCGTCGCGGGCGTGATTAGCAAAGACGCAGCCGATCAGGCGGAGCAGGCGTATGCGAATTCCAAAGCCGATTACGAAGCCGCTGTGGCCCTGCAAAATCAGCAGGAGAAGCAGCTCGGCTATTACCGCATCACCGCGCCGTTTGACGGCATTGTCGGCGACATTCCTGTTCATATCGGCGACTACGTCAGTGCGTCTACTATGCTGACGACTGTCGATGAGAACAAAGATCTCGAGGCGTACATCTATATCCCGACGGAACGGGCTGCGGAAGTACACAACGGGTTGGGCGTAGAAATCACGGATAACGCCGGCAAACCCATCGAGAATACTTCGATCGATTTCGTGTCGCCGCAGGTGGATAACCAGCTGCAGGGGATCCTCGTGAAAGCCCCGGTGCGCTCGCCCGTTTTGCGTAACGCGCAGCTGGTGAAAGCCCGCGTCGTCTGGGGGGTGACGAACAAGCCAATTGTCCCTGTACTCGCGGTGACGCGACTCGGCGGGCAGGCTTTCGTCTATGTGGCGCAGGACAAGGGCGCGGGGCATTACGTCGCGCACCAGCAGGCCATTTCGCTGGGCGATACTGTGGGTAATAACTATGCAGTCCTCGGCGGCCTCTCCAACGGCGAAAAAGTCATAACCTCCGGCACGCAGATGCTCATGGACGGCATGCCCGTGGTGCCATTACCGAACGGTCCGCCGGGCAGTGAAGCTATTCGCTCCGGCAGCTAAAACCTCACTCCACGACCGGAACCGAACTGCGAGGCTAACTTGGTAGATTTCTTTATTCACCGCCCGGTTTTCGCCACGGTTTGCGCGCTGCTGATCATCCTTGGCGGTGCGGTGGTGATTCCAACGCTGCCGATCTCCCTCTATCCGCAGCTGGCACCGCCGCAGGTGACCGTCGTCAGCAACTACGTCGGAGCGAACGCGCAAACTGTCGAATCCGCGGTCACCATCCCGCTGGAAGAGCAGATCAACGGTGTTGAGGGGATGCATTACATCACCTCAGCCAGCTCTAACGATGGCACCAGCGCGATCACAGCCACGTTCCGCACCGGCTATGACCTGAATATCGCCGCCGTGGACGTGCAGAACCGCGTCCAGGCCGCACAGGGACGTCTGCCGCAAGCCGTCAAGAATACCGGCGTCACCATCAGCAAGGCGAACTCCAACTTCGTCTTTGCTGCGGCTTTCGTATCGCCCGACAAGCGCTACTCCAATCTCTTCATCAGTAACTACCTCGACGTTTATGTCAGGGATGCCCTGAAGCGAATCCCCGGCGTCGGCAACGTGCTGATCTTCGGCGAGCGCAAATACGCGATGCGTCTCTGGGTCGACCCCGACCGCCTCGCCGCCCGCGGCCTGACGGCAGGCGACGTGACCAATGCGCTCAACGAGCAAAACGTCGAAATCCCCGCCGGCGAGGTCGGACAGCCGCCTTCCGATACGTCGCAGTCCTTCGAGATTCCGGTGCGCGTCGTGGGCCGCCTCAGCGATCCCAGGCAGTTCGACAACCTGATTATCAAAAGTACTCCAGCCGGAATCGTCCGCTTTAGCGACGTGGGACACGCCGAACTCGGCGCTGAGACCTATTCCACTGACATGAAGTTCAACGGACAGTCCACAGTAGGTGTTGGCATCCAGCAGCTGAGCAATGCGAATGCGCTCGAAGTGGATCGGCTCGCGAAGGCAGAACTCGACCGCCTCTCACAGAACTTTCCTCCCGGGCTCCAATATGTGATCCCCTTCGATACGACGACCGTCGTCGGTGACTCCATTCGCGAAGTGGTCGTCACCCTGGGCGAAGCTATCGTCATCGTCGTAGCCGTGATCTTTTTCTTCCTGCTGGACTGGCGCGCCACGATTATCCCCGCGATTACCATTCCTGTTTCGCTGGTCGGGACCTTCGCCTTCATCAAGGTGTTCGGGTTCTCCATCAACTCGCTGACAATGTTCGGCATTACGCTGGCCACCGGCCTCGTCGTCGACGACGCCATCGTGGTCATTGAAAACGTGCAGCGGCACATTTCCCAGGGAGACAGCGAGCCGCACCACGCCACCTCCGCCGCGATGCGCGAGGTCACGGGCGCCGTAATCGCGACCTCGCTGGTGCTTATCTCCGTCTTCATCCCGGTCTCATTTTTCCCGGGAACGACGGGTATTCTCTACCGCCAGTTCGCATTGACGATTGCGTTCTCAATCGCAATTTCCGCGTTTAACGCGCTGACGCTTTCGCCATCATTGGCCGCGCTGATCCTGCGCGGCGAGGGCATCAAGCACGGCCTCTTTGGATATATCGATCGCGGGATTCACGGTCTGAACCGCGGCTATCGCAGTCTGACGCACAGCGTGCTGCGGCTGCGTTACCTGATGCTCCTGCTGTTCTTCGTCGGTCTAACCGGCGCCGTGTGGCTTTACCTGCGCGTTCCTACTGCATTTCTGCCCAGCGAGGATCAGAACTACCTCATGTGCCTGGTGCAGACTCCGCCCGGCGCCTCACTCAGCTACACCAGTGACGTGGCGGAAAGGGCGACGGAGATCATCCGCTCGGACAAGGACGTATACGGCACCTTCGCCGTTATGGGCTTCAGCCTCTCGGGCGCCAGCCAGTCGAACTTCGGATTAATCTTCGTGCCGCTGAAGTCGCAGGATGACCGCAAGAAGGAGGGTGCGGGCCACACGGCCGCTGATATTCAGGCGCAGCTGTCGCCAAAGCTCTTCGCCGTCCCCGGAGGGCTCGTGATCATGGTGCAGCCGCCTGCGGTTCAGGGACTCGGCACCTACGGTGGATTCGACTTCGAACTGCAGGATACGGGCCGCAACACCCTGGCGGACCTCGACCGCGTGGCGCACACGATTGTGTTTGCCAGCATGCGCGACCCGAAGCTTACGAATCTGTACACGACCTATAGCGCGAACGATCCTCAACTCCTTGTCACCATCGATCGCGAGAAAGCTCTGGCCATGAATGTGCCGCTCAGCCAGATCAGTTCGGCTCTGGGCATCTTTATGGGGTCGGAGTACGTGAACGACTTCGATTTCAACAACCGCTCCTATCGTGTGTACGTGCAGGCGAACCAGGGGAGCCGGATGACGCCGGCAGACCTGCGCCGCTTCTATGTCCGGTCCAGCACCGGTCCGATGATTTCTCTGGATAACCTGGTAACTGTTCAGGAATCTTCAGGACCGCCGGTGATCTACCACTACGATCTGTTCCGCTCAGCGGAGATCACCGGGTCAGGCAAACCGGGCGTCAGCTCCAGCGAAGCATTGCTGGCCATGCAGGACTTATCGAAGAAATTCATGCTTTCAGGCATGCAGTATGAGTGGACCGGGCTTTCGCTTGAGGAAGTCGAATCCGCCGGCAAAGCCATCGTGATCTTCGGCCTCGGCATTGTCGTGGTCTACCTCACGCTGGCTGCGCTCTATGAGAGCTTCGCCCTGCCATTCGTAATTCTGCTCTCGGTTCCAATGGCGGTCCTGGGCGCGCTGGGCGCAGTCTCCGCGCGCGGGTTCGATAACGATGTTTACGTACAGATCGGCCTCGTCATGCTCATCGGCCTGGCCGCGAAGAACGCCATTCTGATCGTGGAATTCGCCGAACAATTGCGCCGCCAGGGCCGAACCATCATCGACGCAGCGATAGAGGCTGCTGAACTTCGCCTCCGCCCGATTCTGATGACGTCGTTCGCCTTCATCCTCGGTGTGCTGCCGCTTTACTTTGCCAGCGGCGCCGGTGCGCTGGGCCGTCGCTCAGTGGGAACGGTAATCATCGGCGGCATGGTGGTGTCGACGATCCTGAATCTCTTCTTCATCCCGGTACTCTACGTGATGATGGAATCGCTGCTGAGCGTCTTCAAACACAAGAAGCCAACGCCGCAGGAAGTGCACGCGGATTAAGAGAGTATTCTCCGCAAACAGATCGGGGCTCTATGCAGAAGCACGGAGGCCCGATTTGTTTCTCCATGAGCGCAGTGCTTAGCGCCGCTGAAACTCCGGCGAGCCGAGGAGCAGTCCGGCCAACAGCGCCGCATCCTGGTCGGTAGGCGGAGGAAGAGGAGCCGCTGCCTGCAGCAACTGCCCAAATTCTCGCGGCCGTACGAAGTTCACCGCCCGGGGCCGCTGCTGACGCACGGAAGCATCCGCAGCAGGAGCATTGCTCTGTTGTGCCAGTTCTGTCAGCGCCGCATTATGTGTCTGCGCGGAGGCTGTCCCACCCAGCAGCAGCGACTCGAGCCGGGCTTCCTTCTCATCCCGCTTCGCGTCGGGAGTGGCCAGGTTCATCAACTCATCCCAGCGCATTGTGGTACCCGCGTTGTTGTCGGCGAGCGCCATGCTGAAATTCATGCGGTCCAGCAACTCCCCGCTGTTCAGCCACGCATCGGCCGTCCACGGATAGCCGTTCGGCGTTTGGCATCCGAATAGCGGCATGCCCAGCTGCGCAATCGACTCCACCAGCGCCGCCGGATGCACGACCTCGCCGCCGGTTGCGCGCACCGCCGAAATCACATACTCCTCGGGCGTCTTCACTTTGGCGCGGTATGCCGACTGCGACCAGAACTCCGGCGAAGCCAGCATCGTTCTCAGCACCTCGCGAATGTCGCCGCCAGTCTTCACCCAGGTTGCGGCCATCGCGTTCACCAGCGCGGTCGGCGGGTTATCGCTGACGAAGCGCTGCGCGATCTGGAACGACACGTGATGCGCGGTCACCGGACTCACCGCGAGCATATGCAGGATCTGCATTCCCTCGTCCTGCCCGCCCGGCGCGATCGTATGACCCAGCACTACCTTCGGTCCGGGCTCATGCCGCCGCGGATTAAAGACGAACTCGCCACCCTGGTCGGGGCGCTCAATGTCCCACCCGGTGAAGGCCTTCGCCACCTCGATTACATCCTGCTGCGTATAGCCGCCGTCGACGCCCAGCGTGTGCAGCTCCATCAGCTCGCGCGCGTAGTTCTCGTTGATGCCCAGCGCACGCGTCTTGCCGTTGGGGGTCATGCTGTTGCGCCACGCCGCGAACGAGTGCGGCCCGACACTCTCCGTCTGGTCGAGATAGAAGAGCATCGCCGGGCTCTCCGCCGTCGCATCCAGCAGATCTTCAAACTTGCCCAGCGCGTGCGGGCGAATAGCCTGGTCCTGATACTGCGCCAAATACCAGGGCGCAAACGGCCCCTTCCGCAGATACACATTGAAGTGGTTCAGCCAGAAATCCGTCATCACCGCTTCCAGCTGCCGTTCGCTGTAAACATCGCGCAGCAACCGCGTGACCAGCACCTCGCCGCCCACGACCAGCTGCGGATTGATCAGCGCAAAGACCGTCTCCCGCTGCACCGGCGTCAGGTCTGCGAAGAGAGCAACGCGCTCCGGCCGCCTCAGGTGCTGCAGGAAACCGCGGAACTCCGCCGGCTGCATGGCCACCAGCGCGTTCACCCGCTGATCTGGCGGAAAATTCAGGATGCGCGCCGCGTCCTGGTCCGAATAAACCTTGCCGTCAGCAGGCTGCATGCTCGGCGCGAGTGCCGCCTGCATCTCATTTCCACTCGCTGCCGGGGCCTCAGCCTGAGTCATGGCGTTCTGCGCTGTCTGGATCGGCTCCACTCCGCGCGCCGGCATCATCGCGTTCCCCTGCTGTGCGACCGCGGTTCCCTGCCGCCCTTGCTCAGCCTGCTTCGCCTGCCGCTCCCGGAACTGCGCAATCTGATTGCGATAGATTGCCCGCTCCACCGGATTCCCCGGCAGCGACTGTCGCCCCCGTTCGGCAGCGCGGATCATGGCCGGCGAGGGGAAGCGCTCCACCATTTCATGCAGGTTGAGCCGCATCGCCGGGTATGCGCTCAGCCGCGCTTCCAGCGCCGAGTCGTCAATCTTCGATGGGTTCAGCTGCTGATCGATCCATTGCTGCAGGCCCATCTTCTCCACCGCCTGCACATCGCCTGGCCGCGGCCCAAACGTGAGCCGGTTGAGCGAATGCAGGACGCGCTGATCCTGGGCCAGCGGCGAAGCGTCAGCGGCAATCTTCTTCGTGCTCTTCTTGTGGCCCAGGGCAAAGGCATCCCCCGACGGCATGGCCATCAGGAGAGCCAGGAAAAGAGCTAAAGCGCGGCAGACGGTCGGCATAGGGGAAGTCTGATCCTGTTGTTAGTACCCGCGCAATAGACGAAAGTCGCGCGCTTTGGGACGCAGTTCCCGACTTCGACTCCAACTGGCGGGCCCCTTACCTACCCTGTCCCCTTCTGTCGTCACTCTTCCCGCAGCAGGATCATCGGGTCGACTCCCAGCGCGTGGCGCGCAGGAATCCATGAGGCGAGCAGGCCCAGTCCGAGCATCGCAATGACCACCCCACCCAACACAATGGGATCCTTCGGAGTCGCCTCATAAACGATGTACGAGAGCAGCTTGGTCGCCAGCACGCCGAGCACGATACCAGCCGCCGAGCCCAGCGCCAGCAGGCGAAACGCCCGTCCGAGGGCTGCCCGCAGCACATGCTGTTTCGCCGCGCCCAGCGCAACGCGAATCCCAAGCTCGCGAAAGCGCTTGCTTACCACGTAGGACGCCATGCCGAAGATGCCGGTGACGGCGAGCATCGCGCCGAGCAAGCCCAGCACGCCCAGCGATACCGTTGCCACCCGCGCCGGAAACAGGGCCGAACTCAGCTCGCGATTCCACGTCTTGATGTTGAACGGCATCCCCGGATCCAGAGCCCGCATAGTGCGTTCCAGGGCCCCGGCAATCTCCTGCGGATCACGTTGCGAGCGCACCACCAGCCATGTATTCCCGCCGGGCTGCTGCTGGAAGGAGTAGAACATCGCCGGCTTCTGGTCTTCGGTCAGCGTCTCGTATTTCCCGTTTTCGACGACGCCGATGACCAGCGCGCGCGTGCCACCCCACACCTTGAAGTAATGACCGAGCGCCTGATCCACTGATCCAAAAACCTCGCGCGCGAATTCCCGGTTGACGACGGCGACCAGCGGTGCACCCTTCGCGTCGTGCAAGGTAAAGGTCCGCCCAGCGAGCAGCACCGTCTGGGCTGCCGCAAAATAGTCCGGCGAGACGTTGAATTGCTGCGCATCGGCAACGGAATTGGTCGGCCTGTAATCCGTCGTGCTGTCTTTGTAAACGCTGGAATCGTTGCCGCCGATGCTCAGGGGCAGGCGATCCGCGTCGCCAACACTGCTCACCCCCGGAATGGCCGCAACAGCGTCCAGCATCTTCCGCTGCATCTCCGGCTGCTTGTCGCCTGTATATCCGGCCATCGAGAGATCGCTTTGCACCAGCATCACGTTTTGCGGGTTGAACCCGAAGTTGCTGTGCAGCGAGCGAACCAGCCCGCGTACCGCAACCAGCGACGCCGTCACCAGGACGGCGCAAATCGCAATCTGCAGCACCAGCAGCACATCGCGAACGGTGACGCGCCGCATAGCTGTCAGGCCCGAAGCACCGGAGCGAATGATCTGCCACGGATCCGACCGCAGCACCTGCCGCACTGGCACCATCCCAAACAGGAACCCGCTGACCAGCGCCAGCATCAGCGCCAGCGCATAGGTGCGCAGGTCAGGATTGACCGGCACGTTGATCGGGATATCCGGGACCGGCTGCCATGCGCTGAGCCAGCGCAGGATGAAGATGCTGCCCAGCAGTCCAATCGCCCCACCAGTGATGGAGACGAGGACTGCCTCGCTCAGCATCTGGCGAATGATGAGCGCACGCCCGGATCCGAGCGCCATCCGCACGGCAATCTCCCGAGCGCGATCGGCGGTTCGCGCCGCGAAGAGGCTGCCAAGATTCGCGCAGGCCGCCAGCAGAATCAGCCCGGCAAGCAGCATCAGCCCACCCATAAACGCCCGCGCCGGACGCCCGAGCGTGTTACCTACGAGACCCGGCTTCGCCAGCGAAAAACTCAGGCCGTCATCTTCCTTCGGAAAGGCCTTCGCCAGCGATTTCGCGATCTGGTTCAGGTCGGCCGTGGCCTGCGCCGGCGTGACGCCTCGCTTCAGGTGCCCGATCACCCACATCGAATGCGATCCGCGTCGCGGCAGCGGATCCCATCCGTTCAGTTCCTGCTGATCGACAATGGGCATGAACAATGCCGGCGCGAAGAACAACTCGGTGCCGCGAAATCCCTGAGGCGCAACACCCAGAATCGTGTACGGACGCTTGTTGATCTGCACCACGCGCCCAACCACCGAGCGATCGGCCGCGAAGTGGCTGTGCCAGTAAGCGTAAGTGAGCACGATGAATGGAGCGCTATTCTTGCCATGCTCATCGGACGCATGATAAAACCGGCCGAGGTACGGCTTGATCCCGAGCACGTCGAAGTAGTTGCCGCTGGTCGTATACGGCCAGACTGTTGACGGGTTTCCGCCGGTATCGATGCCGGCCGCGCCCATGATGTCGTAGACCGCCATCTCGTCAAAGGTTCGATTCTGCGCCTTGAGATCGAGATAGTCGGGATACGATTGCGACGGCGATTGATCGCGCCCGCGTTCCAGCATATACAGGCTGTCGGGACGCGGCACATTCAGCGGGCGCAGAATCAGCGCGTTCAGCACACTAAAAACAATCGCATTGGCGCCGATCGCTAGAGCCAGCGTCAACACTGCCGTAATCGCAAATCCCGGCGACTTGCGCAGTTGCCGCACCGCCAGCTTCAAATCGGAAATCATCAGGCGCTCCCCCGTGCTCCTTTCGAATACGGACCAACGTGGCCGCTGGTTCCGGCTTTTTAGTCGGTACTCTGTATGCTGCGGCCCTGTAAGCGAACCGGCGCGCACTCGCCACGGACTACCCTGTTTATTCCATTCGCAGCGTTGTCATCGGATCCACACTCGCAGCCCGCCGCGCCGGAAGCCACGCCGCCGCCAGCGCGATCAGCACCATCAGCAGCGGCACCGCGCAGAACGTCACCGGATCGAGCGCCTTTACCCCGAACAGGAATCCACGCAGCAACTGGGTGGCAAACGCCGCTCCCGCCAGCCCCACGGCACAACCCGCAACAGCCAGCGACAGGCTCTGGCGCACCACGTCGCGCACGATCTGCCAGCGCTGCGCTCCCAGAGCCAGCCTGATCCCAATTTCGCGTGTGCGCCAACTGACGATGTACGCGATCAGGCTGTACACGCCGATGCCGCCAATCAGCACCGCCAGGCCGCCGAAGCACAGCAGCAGGACGGTGAGTGAGCGGGGCGCCGACTCCGAGGCAGCCACCACCTCATTCAGCGACTGCACGCGCGTCACCGGTACCTGCGGATTCACTTCGGCCACCGCCTGCCGAATCTGCGCTGCGGTTTGCTCAGTCGTGAGCTGCGTCCGCACCAGAACATACATTACTGGCTGCTCCAGCAGCGGGACCATCGGTGCATACACCTGGTCGCCGAAGCTGCTGGCCAGCGTCTGTTCGTGGGTGTTATTCACCACGCCCACGACCACCGATGCCACGTTCGGATCGAGCACACCCGGAGTCTTCTCGGCACCTACATCGATCACGTGCTCTCCCAGCGGATTCTCGTCAGGCCACAGATTCTTCGCCATGTGCTCGCTGATCACGACCGCTCGACTCGCTCCCGACGCGTCCTGATCGTTCAGCAGACGCCCCCGGGCCAGCCCAATGCCAAGCGTCGCAAAGTACCCGGGCGATACCACACGGCCGGAGGCCAGCAACGCGCCCTGGTGCGGCTCGCGAGGATGTCCCTCCGCGTCGAAGACGTAGTTGCCGTCCTGCCCATGCAGCGGCAATTCGTTCGTGAGGGCGACGCTCTCCTGCCCCGGAATGGTGCGCAGCCGATTGAGCAGCGTCAGATAAAACTGCTGGCAACGCCCACGCTGCGCAGCCGTGGGACCGGCGGCGATCGAAGGACACGCCGTGTTGTCCAGCGAGACTTCCGCTGTGACGATCCGATCCGTGCGAAATCCCGGATTCACCTGGGCCAGCGTCCACAGGCTGTGCAGCATCAGCCCTGCAGCCGTGATCACCACGACCGAAAGCGCAATCTGTCCCACAACCAGCATCATCGAGACGCGAAACTGCCCCGCGTTTCCCGCCACAGTGCGGCTGCCCGCGTGCAGCGATTCGCGCAGGTTAGGCGACGCCATCTGCATCGCCGGAATCAGCCCAAACAGAAATCCGGTCACCACCGAGGCCGCCGCCGCAAACAGGAACACGGGCCAATGCAACGCAACCTCGCCGATGCGCGGCGTGTCCGCCGGCAGCATGGTGACCAGCACCTGCAGGCTCGCAGCAGCAGCAATCAGCCCGACGAGGCCGGCTACTGCGCCCAGCACCACGCTTTCCGAAAGCATTTGCCGCACCAGTCTGCCCGCGGATGCTCCCAGCGCGCTGCGCACCGCGATTTCCCGCTGCCGTCCTGCCGCTCGCGCCAGCAGCAGATTCGCAACGTTTGCGCACGCGATCAGCAGAATCAGCCCCACCGCGGCAAACAGCAACAGCAACCGTGGACGCATCGCTCCTACTTCAGCATCCAGCAGCGGAACGACGGTCATGTCCCGCGCCCAGATGTCCGGCATGATCCATGGAAACGAGGGCAGCAACAGTTTCTGAAGCCGCCGCACCTCTGCCTGCGCCTGCGCCGGAGTGACGCCGGCATTGAGCCGGCCGAATCCCCGCAAGTCGAAGTCCACCCAGGGATCGTACGCATCGCCGCCCTTGAACGTGACCGGGATCAGAAACTGCGTGTCCGCGTACGGAAAGCGCACGCCCGCTGGCATCACGCCGACCACCCGACGCCGGATCCCGTCGACGCGCAGTGTTTGCCCGATTACGCCAGGGTCCGCCGCGAAGTGCTCCCGCCAGTATCCGTAGCTGAGCACCACCACCGGATCATGACTCGCGCTCGCGTCCTCTGGCTTGAAGAAGCTTCCCACCGCGGGTTGAACGCCGGCCACCTCCAGCGCATTCACCATAACGGCGGCGCCGAAAACCCGCGTCGAGGAGTTCGCGTCGCCCACGTTGGACTCGGCGTTCGGACCGAATCCGCTGATGCCGGAGAAACTGCGTGAATGCTCTCCCAGCGCGCGCAGCCAGCCTTTCGGGAAGAACGCCGCCGTCGCATCTCCGCCGCCGTAGTTGATCCGCATCAGCCTGTCCTGTTGCGGAAAGGGCAGCGGCCGCAGCATGATCGAGTCGATCAGCGTGAAGATCGCCGTGTTCGCCCCGATGCCCAGCGCCAGCGTCAGCACCGCCGTCAGCGCAAACCCCGGCGACTTGCGCAATTGCCGCACCGCAAACTTGAAATCATTCAGCATGTCTGTTCCCTGATTCCTGATTCCTGACTCCTGTTTCCTGATCACTCGCTTCTCAGCGCCTGCATCGGTTCCACCCCTGCCGCGCGTCGCGCTGGAATCCATGCTGCCAATGCGGAACACGCGAGCAGAACCAGCGCCGCGCCCGTGATCGCTACCGCGTCCAGCGGATGCACGCCGTAGAGCAGGCTGGCGAGCGTCCGCGTCAGCCCCGCGGCTGCCGCCAGACCCAGGACCACACCTATGACAGCCAGCACCAAAGCATGCCGCAGGGTCCGGATCTGCACATGTTCCCTCGTCGCCCCCAACGCCATGCGCACCGCAATCTCACGCCTGCGCTCAGCCACCGAATACGCCAGCACGCCGTAGATGCCCAGCAGCGCGAGCAGCAGCGCAATGGCCGCGAACGCAGAAAGGATTGCAGTGTTGAATCGGCGAGACGACTCGGTCGAGGCCACGACTTCATCCATGGTGTGCAGATCGGTGATGGCCAGCAGCGGATCGGCCCGGCGCACTGTCTGCCGGAAGCTCTCCTCCAGCGCAGCAGGATCGCCTGCGGTCCGCGCGACGATGCGCAGGCCCCCAACAACACCCACCATGGCCGAGAGCGGACCGAGGTCCGCAGCCGCCTGCGAGACCGGCTCGTACGTCTGCATCATCTGCTCCTGGTCGAGCGGGTTCGCCTTCACATCACCCACCACGCCCACGATGGTCATGGGCGGCAGCGGATTGCTGAAGGTGGGCCCGCACTTCACGTGCATGCCAATCGGATCTTTTCCAGCAAAATACTTGTCCGCGAATGACTGGCTCACGATCATCACCAGCGGCGCACTCGGCCGATCGTCCGCTGCACTAAATGCGCGGCCGCGCAGCACCGGGATGCGGAGCGCCCTGAAGTAATCCCCAAATGTGAGATAGTTCGACGCAAACAGCCACTTCTCACCCGGTCGCCGCACATAGCCTTCGGCTGAAAGCAGCCGGCTGGAGTTGTGCCCGATCACCGGAATGTTCGACGAAAACCCGACTGCCTGCACGCGGGGGACTCGCTCCAGTTTCTGCTGCAGCGTGGTGAAGAATGCGTCCACCTTCTGCTGCGTCGGGTAATTTTCCTGCGGAAGGGCGAGCGAGGCAGTCATCACATGCTGAGGCTGGAAACCCGGATCGACGTCCAGCATGCGTACGAAGCTGCGCAACAGCAGCCCGGATGCAACCAGCAGAAGCATAGCGAGCGCAATCTCCGCCACCACGAGTGTGCTGCGCAGCCGATGCTGGCTGCGGCTCTGGCCGGAGCCCTGCGTCCCCTCGCGAAGCGAATCCAGCACATCCGCCTTCACGCCGGCCAGCGCCGGAGCCAGTCCGCACAGCAGCCCCGTTCCTCCAATCAGCAGGGCCGCCAGCAGCGCGACCGGCCAGTGCACCGCGACTTCGCTGATCCGCGGCAGTTCCGCAAAGGCTTTCGGCAGGATCGCCGTAGCGGAGTCCACCAGCATCACTGCGAACGCGACACCGAGTGTGCCGCCCAGCGCGCTCAGCAACAGCGATTCTGTCAGGAGCTGGCGCAACATGGTCCGGCGCCCCGCACCCAGTGCAAGCCTTACGCCGAACTCCCGCCGCCGTCCGGCAGCCCGCACCAGCAGCAGGTTAGCCAGGTTCGCGCACGCAATCAGCAGGACCAGGCACACGGCTCCCATCAGCGTGCGCAGCAACGGCTGCGTATCGTGGACTGTCTCATCCCGAAGACTCCGCACCGAGATTGTTAAGTGCAGACCGCGGACTTTTGCCTCGATAGTCGCCAGCACGCGGTGCGCATCCTCAAGCGCCTGCGCCTGCGTCGCTCCGGAATGGAGCCGAGCTACCGCACCGTAATCCATGTCGTCAGCTTCGGCGGCCTTCTCAGTGGGAGTGAAGCTCATTGGCACCCACAGATCGCGCTGCGAGATGCCGCCTCTGCCCATCGGCGATTCGAACTCCCGCGGCATCACTCCGATGATCGTGTACGGCCGCCGGTCGAGATCGACGGTCTTGCCGATCACATCCGGTCGCCCCTGATAGCGCTCTTTCCAGAGCACATAGCTGATCACGGTGACCGGCGCGCTGCTTTCATCCTCGGCCTGCGTGAATGGGCGTCCCAGAAGCGGCTGGACGCCGAGAACCGGAAACATCGACGCGGTGAACCGTTCGGCCTGAGCGCGAAAAGGAGCGCCTGCACCGGTCACTTCATACGAAGAGCCGATGAACCCGCCGACATCCATGGCGCGGCTCTCTCGCTCGAAGGTGATCACGTCCGGCGCTGAAAGGTTCGCGCCGTCGAAGACGTGCTCGATCCCTTCATGCAGCACCACCAGCCGTTCCGGCTGCGAATACGGCAGCGGGCGCAGCAGTACCGCGTCAACGATGCTGAATACCGCCGCGACTCCACCAATCCCCAGCGCCAGCGTCAAGACCGCCGTCACGGTGAATCCCGGCGACTTCTTCAGCTGTCGAAACGCGAACTTCAGATCGTTCAGCATGTCATTCCTGCTCCCTGTCTATTCCCTCTCCTGAGTCATTCCGCCCTCAAGGCCTGCATCGGTTCCACGCCGGCCGCACGAAGCGCAGGCACCAGGCACGCCGCCGTCCCCACCGCCAGCAGCACCACCACCGCGCCAGCTGCGAATACGGGATCATAAGGACTCACCCGGAAGAGTAAGCTGCTCACCACGCGCGCCGACCCGAACGCCATCGCCACACCTGCGACTGCGCCCATCGCTACTGGCATCAGCCCATCCCGCAGCACCAACCGGTAGACATTCGCCCGCTGCGCGCCCAGCGCCATGCGCAGCCCAATCTCGCGATACCGCTGGACCACGGAGTACATCACCACGCCGTAGACGCCGAGTCCCGCAAGCAGCAGCGCGCTCACCGCAAAAACCAGCAGCAGATCCATCTCGAAGCGCTGGCTCGCGACCGAGTCGGCCACTAACCCGCCGAGAGCGCGCACCGTCGGCACCGGAACCCCGCGATCCACGCTCCAGATCGTCTGCCGGATCGCATCCGCCATTGTCGACGGATCCTGCCGCGTGCGCACGACCAGTCCCGCTGAGGGATCGCAGCGATACCAGTACGGTACGTAGATCAGCATGGGATCAGGCTTTGCCAGCGACACCGTCCGTGCGTCGGCGATTTCGGCCACCACGGTGAAGGGCTTCTCGTTATCGCGTCCCGCAAATGTAAATTGCTGGCCCACCGGATTCTTTCCCGGCCACAGCGCCTTTGCGGTCTTCTGAGAGACCACCGCTACATTCTTGCCCCAGTCGTCGGGAGTGAAAATGTGACCAGCTAGCAGCGGCAGGTGAATCGCAGCAAAATAATCTGAACTGACCCAGCGAAAACTCTCCAGCGGCAGCTGCGTCCACGGCCGGTTGTCGCCGGGAACACGCACCATGTCGCCCCAGGAATCGCCCGACAAAGGCAATGAACTCGTGATCGCGGCATCCTCCACTCCCGGCAGCGCGTGCAGGCGCTGCAGCACATCCCGGTAAAACGTAGCGCGATGCGGGCGGTCGGGATACGATTCTCCGGGCAGCTCGACCTTCGCCGTCACCGTCCGCTCAATCGTGAATCCACGGTCAACATGCATCAGCTTCACGAGGCTCGCCGTCAGAAGGCCGGTCATCAGCACCAGAGCTACGCTCACCGCGACTTCAACGGCAACCAGAACGCGCCGCACCCGTCGCCTTCCACGCGACTCGCTCGCCAGGCGCGATTCGCTGTGCAGCACCACCTGCGGAGACGTGCGCGAAACCATGAATGCTGGAGCGGCTCCCGCCAGCAGTGTCGTCAATAGAGCAAGCAGCAGAGCGCATCCTGCGCCGGCCCAGTCCAGATGCAGCGGGCCGCGAAAATCGAGCGCCGGCGGCAGATATCGCTGCATCCAGGGAACAAGTCCCGCCGCCAGCAGAACACCGAGTCCGCCGCCGATCACAGACAGTACCGCGGTTTCGCGCAGCGCCATGCGGACCATCTCAATGCGGCTCGCACCGAGCGCCGCAGCCACCGCCATCTGCTGCCGCTGTCCGACAGCGCGCGCAAGGAGCAGATTCGCAATGTTCACGCAGCCCACCAGCAGCAAACCAGCTACTGCTGCCAGCAGGATCAGCAGCGGCTTGCGGTTCGTGCCGACCAGCTCATCCTGGAACGGCGTCAACACTGCCGACAATGTCGCCTTCTCATCGGGCGGCAAACTTGCCGAAATCGTGCGCTGCAGCGCATTCAAGTCCGCCGTCCCCTGCGCGAGCGACACTCCTGGCTTCAGACGCGCCAACCCAAAGTAATTCAGGTCGCCCATTGCTTCGGCCAGCTGATCTTTCGAAAATGCAAGCGGCACGATGACGCCCAGCGGCTCCCGGCGCGTTGTATTGGCGATGCTGGCCATCGTTTCCACGGAGGGCATGTGAAAGCTCGCCGGCATGACGCCAACCACTGTGTGTGGAAAGCCGTTCAGCTGGATCGTCTTGCCAATGATCCTTTGATCGCTGCCAAACTGATCGCGCCACAAGTCGTACATCAGAATGGCAACGTGATCGTGGCCACGCTGTGCCTCGGCGGCAGTGAAGGCGCGGCCCAGTTGCGGCTGCACCTGCAGGACAGAAAAAATTCCTGGCGTTGCGTTCAGAATTCCCACCAGCTGCGGACGTTCATTCGCGCCTGCCCCCGGAGCGTTGGGCGAGCCTGCCTGCGCCGGTAGCAGCGGCAGAGAGTATTCGCGCATCACCGCCATCGCGTCGAAGCCGTGAGCGTGTTGCTGCCAGAAGGTGAAGTGATTCGCGCTGACCGGCAGCGTCGGATAAAGATTGCTCCACTCCGCGGCCTGCTCCTCGACGACCACCAGCCGGTCGGCATGAGCAAAGGGCAGCGGACGCAGCATCACGTCATACGCCAGTGTAAAAATGGCCGTGGTCGCGCCGATGCCCAGCGCCAGTGTCAGGAGCGCCGTAAGCGAAAAGCCCGGCGACTTCCGCAGTTGTCGCACCGCATAATTCAGATCGCTCAGCATCCCATTCCTGATTTCTGACTCCTGTTTGCTGCTCTTACTCCGTCCTCAGCGCGATCACCGGATCCAGATTCGCTGCGCGGTATGCTGGCACAGTGGCGGCCACCGCCGCCGCAATCGCCAGCAGAATCGTCGCCACGGCCAGCATTAACGGATCCCGCGGTGCCACACCGAACAGCTGGCTCGCGATCAGATAGCCGGTGCCGATGGCCGCGGGAATGCCGATCGCCAGGCCAATCGCCACCTGCAGAAACGCGCCTTGCAGCACCATGCGGACCACGCGCTGCCGGTCCGCGCCAAGCGCCATGCGGACGCCAATCTCGCTGGTGCGCTGCTCTACCCCGTATGCCGTTACGCCATACAGACCAACGGCCGCCAGCACCAGCCCGACCAGGCCAAACAGCAGCGTCAGGTTGGCGATCATGTTCTGCTGCGCAAAGTCAGCGGACAGCACGCCCGAGTACGGATCGATGCCCATCACCACGAAGTTCGGATCGACCTCCGCAATCGCCTTCTTCACCTGCGCCTGAAAATTCGGCGGGTTCCCCGGCGCCCAAACCACAATGTTGTACAGGTAATGCGACCAGACCTCCCCGGACTGCTCCGCAGGATCGTCAAAGTGAGCGAACTGCGCCTCCGGCAGGTAGAACATCGGATCCACCGGCTGCCTCATGTCCTCGCCAGCCATGTACCGCACGTTCGCGACCACGCCGACAATCTCGTACATCCCCGCGTATTTCTGCTTGTCTACGCCAAAGTGCTGCCCGATCGGATTCTGGTTTCCGAAGAAATGCTTCGCGAAGGCCTCGTTCACCACCGCAACCAGCCGCGTCTTCTCGTTGTCGTCCTCTGTGATCGGGCGCCCCATCGCCATCTTTGCCCCAATCGTCTCGAAGAATCCCGGCGTAATGCGCGTGTAGCCGGAACTGTAATGATCATGCGGGCCAGGCTCCGGTTTCCCTTCAATGTGGATACCCGAGTTCCAGCTGTCGCCGCTCATCGGCGCATACAGCGCCGAGCTGGCCATGCGCACACCCGGAATTGCGCGCAGCCGCTCCTCAATCTGCCGAAACAGCGGCGTCAGCTGCTCCGGCTTGTAGTTCGACAGCAGCGGATTGACCCACACCATGTACCTGCTGTTGGGCTCGAAGCCGAAGTTCTGATGTTCCAGGTTGAGCAGGCTCCGCCCCAGCATGGCCGCCGCGCTCAGCAGCACCAGCGATACCGCTGCCTGCGCCACCACCAGCGTCTTCTGCGCCCAGGTGCGCTGTCCGCCCACCGAGCGATTCGCGCCCCGCAACGCCTCCACCGGCTCCGCATGCGAGGTCATCCAGGCCGGCGCGATGCCGAAGATGATGCCTGTAAGAACTGAAAGCCCCAGCGTGAACAACAGCACCATCGTCGAAGGCGACGCAGTCACCGGAACAAAATTGTCGGGCCCGCCAATCTGAAAGGCCAGGTGCAGCATGAGCCGGGCTCCGGCATAAGCCAGACCAATGCCTGCCGCGCCGCCGATGAGCCCCAGCGTGATGCTCTCGATGAGTGCCTTGCGTACCAGCCGCCGCCGCGATGCGCCCAGCGCCACGCGCACCGAGGTCTGCTGCCTGTTGCGCAGTCCCCGGGCCAGCAGCAGGTTCGCGATGTTCGCGCAGGCTACCAGCAGCACGCAACCGGCCGCCGCCAGCAGCAGCAGCAATCCTTTCTCATAGTTGTCGCGCAAGGCCGAAACGCCCGCGCCCCCCGGTGTCAGGTGCAGCGTCTGCTTCTGCCACAGTGCTTTTTCCTGCGGAGCCATATCGGCCACGTGGCTCGCCAGCCACTGGTGCAGTTCGCTCTGCAACTGCGTCTCAAGCGTCTTCGGATTCGTCCCCGGACGCACCCGCCCGATCAGGTCGTACGAGTTCTCCTGGGGCTGCTTCAGCCGCGACGTCGCCCCATCGATCATCGGCTCTTTCGTCATCGGCAGCCAGATATCGGGCATGCCTGATTCAGCGATCTTGCCTCCATAGAAACCCGGCGGCGCTATGCCGACAATCGTGAAAGGGTGGCCGTTCAGCTGAAACGTTCCGCCCACCACGGACGGATCAGCTCCGTACTTCTCCTGCCAGGTCCGGAAGCTCATCACCGCGACCGGCGATGCGCCTTCGACGTCATCGGCATCGCTCAGCATGCGCCCTCGCCAGGCGCTGATCCCGAAAGTCTGAAAGAAATTTCCTGAGACATACTCGCCATTGCGCGTTTCGACCTGCTCGGACGCGCCTGCCCGCCGTACCCCCAGGGGCGAGTTCCCTGCCTGCAGCGCCGCTAGCTCCTCAAAGGCCGGAGTATTCGCGCGGAAGTAGTGGTAGGCCTCCCACGAGAACAGCGTAAAGTCGTTGGGGTAATTATCCGTACTTTGGGTATAGCCACCCCAGTTGCAGCAGCGCACCGCGTCGCCGATGCGCCACAATTGATCCGGCATCGTCACAGGCAGCGAGCGCAGCATCACCTGCTGCACGAGCGTAAAGATGGCCGTCGTCGCGCCAATGCCCAGCGCCAGCGTGATCACCACCGTGGCGGTAAATCCCGGTGACTTACGCAATTGGCGCAGAGCCTGCCTGAAATCGGACAGCATACTACCCCCTTTGGCGTGCGTGTGCTCATGAAAGCTGGTGCATGTGGCGCGCCAGTCCTTTCACGCTCAAAACACGCAGCTTAGGGGCAAAGCGATCCGTGCAGCGCTGTCCGCTAACGGGATGGTCTGTTCGGAAGTGAACAGTCGGGGAGCGAAGCAGTTAGCGGTCAGCAGCCAGCGGCCAGCAGGGACTCAGAATTCAGGAGTCAGGAGTCACAAGCCTCGCGCTCTTTCCTGATTCCTGATTTCTGACCCGCTGACTCGCTGGCTGGCTGACTCGCTGGCTGGCTGACTCGCTACTTCATCCCCAGCGCCTGCAAATATCCGGCGTTCACCCGCTCGTGATCAAAGCGGACCTGCTGCAGCAGGTCGTCGAACGCCGCTTCGATGTCCTCCTGCGAAGGGCGCGCCGCGAGTCGCTTTTCAGCATTTCCGGTCCCGGCTGGCAGCTTCGCAAAGGCTGCGATCTCGTCCCAGTGGACGGGCCGATTGAACGTCACCACATCCGAGGTCGAATCCATCTTCTTGTATGGCCAGAAGGCCCAGCCAACATTGTTGGCCTCCAGCGTCTGCCGGAACCCGGCGATCCACGCATCGTTGTTCTCGCCCGACTCGCCGCACCAGATTGGGACGTGGTACTTCGCGCGGAAATCGAGATAGGGCTGGATCGTGCTCACGTCCGTTGTCTTCGTCCAGTACTTGTGCAGTTGGTACACCACGTTGGGGTCGAAGGGCGGACCGAAGACGCTGAAGTTCGTATCCCACTGTGCGCCGCCGAGGATCAGCACGTGGTGAGGATCGACTGAGCGGATTCCGCCGACGATCCTTTTGTATAGCGGCTCAAGTTCGGGGTTGAACTGCTCGTCGCGCGGGTAGTTCGGGATCGGCTCATTGAGCAGGTCATAGCCGAGAACGATGGGCTCATCCTTGTAGCGACGCGCGATGCGCGTCCAGGTCGCGACGGTCTCGTCCTGCGCGCGCTGGTCCTGATAAAGCCAGGGATAGCCGTAACTATCGTCGATGTTCGTCCCGGTCTGGCCGCCAGGAGCGCAGTGCATATCGAGAATGACGTAGATGTGGTCGCGCCGCGCCCAGTCCAGCAGGCGATCGAGAAGCCGGAAGCCTTCGTTGTCGTCCGAGCTAAAGAACTTGTAATGCAGAGGCACGCGGACGGAATTGAAACCAGCCTGGGCGATGCGATCCATGTCCGCTTGCGTGATGTAAGTGTCGCGCCACTGCCGCCAGAAGGCCTCGGCTTTGGTGGGGCCGAGCAGCTCACGCGTTAGATCCTCAATCTCGCGAGGGCTTTGCGGACCACCATCGAAGTGGAACATATAGCCTTCCGGCTCGAACCAGTTTCCGAGGTTGATGCCGCGCAGCAGCAGCGGCTGGCCGTTCGCATCAACGAGGTTCTCGCCCCGGGTGTGGACAAAACCCGCGTCGGGGCGACCTTGGGCTCGGGCGGGATGAAGGTCTGCAACAACAGCAAAAAGCGCCAGGCAGCAGAGAGCGTAACGAGCGACGGAACGTTTCACGGCCTTCAGACTAAACCACCACAAACCTCACGAAATTGGAGGGACTGTGGCAAGCTGCTGAAAATGAGGACCATCGGGCCGGAGGCACGACATATAATCACGGTGTCGTGCAGGCTTTTCGTCGATTCCGCCTCCTCCTTGTCCTCCTCCTGACGGTTGCCGGCGCGTGCGCGCAGGAGCCATCCGATACCAAGCCTGCCGAACCGGGGCAGATGCATGGGCGTCTGCTGCTGGTGCTTCCGTTCGAGAACCGCTCTGGCGTTGCCAATCTGGACTGGATCAGCGAGGGATTCCCCGATGTTCTAAACCGCAGGCTGAACGCGGCGGGATTTCTCACCATCAGCCGGGGGGATCGCCTGTACGCCTTCGATCACCTCGGATTGCCGCTGAACCTGCAGCCTTCGCGGGCGACGGCTATCCGGATCGCGCAGACCCTCGACGCGGATTACGTGGTTTTCGGCAATTATGCGCTGACCAACAACGCGATCACAGCGCATGCCGAAATCCTGGACGTTTCAGGGCTGAAGCTGGGCGCGCCCATCGACCAGCAAGGCGATGTGAATCATCTGCTGCAGCTGCTGAACAGCCTCGCGTGGCACGTTTCGCGCCAGCTTGATCCGAGTTACGCGGTCGAGGAGCAGACGTTCCTGGCGGCGGATCGCAACCTTCACGAGGATGCGTTCCAGGCTTACATCCAGGGGCTCGCGGCGGAGCAGCCGCCGCAGCAGATTCAGCACCTGCGCGACGCGGTACGGCTGGATCCAGCGTTTCCGCCGGCATGGCTGGCGCTGGGACGCGCGTATTTCAGCAATCAGGACTATCAGCAGGCGGCGACCACTTTGGGGCGGATGCCGAAGGATGATCCCAACGCGCTGCAGGCAGATTTCTACCGGGGACTGGCGTTCTTCTATACCGGCAATTATCGAGAAGCCGAGGATGCTTTCGCCTTCGTAACCACTCGGCTACCTCTGCCGGAGGTGGTGAACAACGAAGCGGTGGCGGCGGCGCGTCGCGGGAAGGACGGGGCAGCGCTCTTCCAGCAGGCAATCACGGCCGACCCAAAGGACCCGGATTACCACTTCAACCTGGCGGTGGCGCTGGCGCACCGGAACGACACTGCAGGCGCGCTCAAAGAGATCGAGGAAACATTGAAGTTGCGGCCGCAGGATAATGAAGCACAACAGTTTGAGGCGCAGCTAAAGGGTCCGACCGCACCGCAGGCGAACCCCGATCCGGGGCACGCGACCACTGACGCGCAGGGACCTCTCGAGCGCATCAAGCGTGGCTACAGCGAGGCTGGATTCCGGCAGGCGGCCTTCGAGCTGGAGCAGGTGCAGGAGATGCGCCTGGCGTCTATGGCGCCACTGGAACGGGCAGATGTGCTGGTGAAAGAGGGCGATCAGTTCTTCCAGCGAGGTCTGGTGCTGGAAGCTGAGCGGGAGTATCGTGAGGCGTTGGCTGCTGATTCCTCGTCGGCACTGGCCCATGCGGGGCTGGCGGCGGTGCGAGAGCGCAACGGCGATCCGGATGCGGCACGGCGGGAGGCGCAGGCGTCGATTCAGCTGAAGCCGAATGTGCCGGCATATCTGGTAATGGCGCGGCTGGACCTGCAGGCGAATCAGTTGAGCGCCGCGGCCACGGATGTCAGCGGCGCGCTCAAGGTAGATCCAGCGAACGCCAACGCGAAGGGGATGAAGCTGGCACTGGAGCGGCGCGGCGTGGCCAGCACCGAGTGAGCCGGGTAAGGCGGTAAGCGATGGGACGGATTGGCTGGTTCAGAGGAAAAGCGGGACACTTCGTGCATACCCATGTCTCCAAAATCCGGAGACATGGGGCACCCGTTGTAATGGCGCTGCTGCTTTGTTTCATGGGCCTGCCTGCGACGGCGAGGGCGCAGGGCGAGAAAGTTGTCGTGCTGCATCTCGACGACACGATTCAGCCGATCAGCGCGGATTATCTGAAGCGCGGCCTGGACCGCGCTGCCGACGTGCACGCGCAGGCAGTACTGGTGGAGATGAACACGCCAGGCGGCCTGCTGGAGTCGATGCGGGAGATGGTGAAGGATATCCTGGCATCGCCGGTTCCGGTCATCGTCTATGTGGGGCCGTCGGGGAGCCGGGCCGGATCGGCGGGATTCTTCATCATGGAGTCGGCGGACATCGCCGCGATGGCTCCGGGCACTGAGGCAGGCGCAGCTCATCCGGTCGTGGAAATGGGCAGCGTCAGCGACACGATGAAGCAGAAGATACTGAATGACGCGCTGGCGTTCCTGCGGTCATATGTCTCCGAGCGCGGGCGCAACGTGAATGCGGCCCAGGCGGCGGTGTCCGACTCGAAGTCGTACACGGCCAACGAAGCGCAGGATTTGCACCTGATCGACACCATTGCGCCAAACGATCGCGCGCTGCTGGATGCGGTCGATGGGCGGACAGTGAAGCGCTTTAACGGTGGCACCCAGGTGCTGCACACGCGCAATGCAGAGATTGTGAGCGTGGATGAGAATTTGCGCGAGTCCATCATGGACCGGCTGATGGATCCAAATCTGGCCGTGCTGATCCTGCTTGCCGGGGCGCTGCTGATCTATCTTGAGTTTCACGTGCCCGGGACGATTATTCCGGGCGCGCTTGGAACGCTGATGGTCCTGCTGGCGCTGTTCTCCCTCAATCTGCTGCCGGTTCGGTATACCTCGCTGGCGCTGATTGTGTGCGCGCTGGTGCTGATGATGCTGGAGGCGAAGTTCCCCAGCCACGGCGTGCTGGCGCTGGGCGGCACAGCGGCGCTGATTTTGGGTCTGCTGACGCTGGTGGCAGGTCCCATTCCGGAAATGCGGGTGCAACTGGCAACGGCGGTTGCGGCCGGATTGGCGTTCGGCGGCATCACGACCATGCTGGTATGGCTTGCGGCGCGAGCGCGGCGCAACAAGGTGATGATTGGGCCGGAAGCGCTGGTGGGAGCCGTCGGGGTTGCGCAACAGGCGCTGACGCCGCAGGGTCAGGTGCTGGTCCATGGCGAGCTTTGGCTGGCTGAATCGGCGAATCCCGTCGCGCCTGGCGCCAGTGTCCGGGTGCGGGCGGTGGATGGGCTGAAGCTGCTGGTTGATCCAGCTTCGCCGCAACCGGCCGGAACCTCCGGGGTACAGGAGCGGGTTACCGCCTGATTTTCAGCGGTTTGCGCCTTCGTTGCCGCGGTACAATCGCACCGGGCGCAAGGGGCCCGCCAGCCATGTATAACGTTCCAGTTCTTGTAGCCGTCGCCATCGTTGTCCTTTACCTGCTGAACTGCATCAAAATCCTCCGCGAGTACGAACGCGGCGTGATCTTTCGCCTTGGCCGTGCTCTGCCGGTGCCCAAGGGCCCCGGAATCATTTTTGTTTTCAGGCCGTTCGATCAGATGGTTCGTGTTTCGCTGCGGCAGGAAGTGATGGAAGTGCCGCCGCAGGACGTGATCACGAAGGACAACGTAACGATCAAGGTCAACGCCGTGATCACGATGCGGGTGATGGATCCGGCAAAGGCGGTGATTGAGGTTTCGAACTACGTTTACCAGACATCGCAGTTCGCGCAGACCACGCTGCGCAGCGTGCTGGGCGAAGTGGAACTGGATGGCCTGTTGTCGCACCGCGACGCGCTCAACCAGCGGATCCAGACGATCATCGACCAGCGGACCGAGCCCTGGGGCGTCAAAGTAGTGAGTGTGGAAGTAAAGCAGGTGGATCTGCCCGACTCCATGCTGCGGGCCATGGCAAAACAGGCCGAAGCGGAGCGCGAGAAGCGATCGAAGATTATCAACTCCGAGGGCGAATTTATGGCCGCGCAGAAGCTTGTGGAAGCGGCCGACCTGCTGGTGAAGCAACCGATGACGCTGCAGTTGCGGTATTTGCAGACGCTGACGGATATCGGGACGGAAAAGAATACGACGGTTGTATTTCCGCTGCCCGTGGAACTGATCTCGTTGTTGGGCCAGGCAATCCGGCCCAAAGAAAACCCGCCGGAACAGAAATAACCGGGCTGGGTTCATGATGGAAGGCAGAGGAGACGTATGGGACTGATCACCGAAGATGTAAGGACAGGAAAGACGAGCGACGGGCCGGAGCTGGGGCTGGGACGCCCGACGCGGCGCGAGGCTATGGACGACGACGCTCCGCCGTATTCGTCGGAAATCACCCTGGGCATGCGCTCGATGCTGGCGATCTTCTTCGGGCTGGTCCTGGTGTGCGGAGTCTTCTTTGGTCTGGGATATTCGGTCGGGCGGAACGGTGGATTGCGCCCCGGAACAGATGAGACCGCGGCGTCACCTGCTTTGGGCGATTCTTCGGTGAAGAAGCCGTCAGCGACGGAACAGGGCCTGACGCCCGTTCCCACACCAGCTGCGGCGACGAACCCTGACCAGAACACAGCTCAGAACAACAGCGCCAGTACGAATCCCAATACGGTGACGGAGACGGATCTGGGTTCGAATCCGCCTGCCAATCAGACCACACCTGCCCAGACCTCAGCCCCAACCTCAGCGCCCGCAGCACAGCCGACGGGAGCAACTCCACAACCCGCAGCAGCAAAACCTGCGTCGGCGACCCAGCCTGTCGCCCAGAAGTCCACGCCGCCTCCGAGTCCGGCGCCGCAAACCGTGGCGCAGCGGCCTGCTCCTGCGGCAGCGAAGCCGGCCACCTCGTTCTCGAATCCCTACAAGCCGGCGACTCCGCAGCCAGCCACGCAGAACTACGCTGCGAACAACGCTTCGCCGGCTCCGAGCGGCTTCATGGTGCAGATCGCCGCTGTACGACAGCCGCAGGATGCCAATGTTCTGGTAGGCGCGCTGCAGCAGCATGGCTTCCACGCGGTGATTCGGCATGAGACGCAGGATCAGTTGCTGCATGTGCAGCTGGGGCCGTTTGCGACTCGCGCCGAGGCCTTTAACATGCGATCGAAGCTGCTGGCCAATGGGTATAACGCAGTGGTGAAGTAATCAGCCCCGCATCCAGCCCGGAAGGCCGGATGCGATGGCGGCGCGTGTAGCTTCCATTAATTCTTCACGGCTGGAGTAGTTGCGCGGCAGCAGAGCCGCGTGGAAGATGACGTGCGCCGTGCCCGGGAAGATGCGAACACTTCCCTTCCTCATCATGGTTTCCGTTCCGTAGAGGGAGACGGGGACGACCGGCGCTCCCGATTCCATCGCCAGATAGAACGGCCCCTTCTTGAAGGGCTGCAGGCGGCCGTCACGGGAGCGGGTTCCTTCGACAAACGAGACGATGTGTACGCCAGAGGCGAGAACCTGCCGCGCATTTTCGACGCTGGCGGCCGCGGCCTCCACGTTGCCGTCGCGATCGACGGGGATGAATTGCGCCAGCTTCATACCGTAGCCCAGAATGGGAATCTTCGTGAGCGAGCGCTTAATGAAGCCCGCTGCGCGTCCGGGCAGAAGCGGGAACAAAACGGGCGGGTCGAGATTCGAGACATGATTCGAGAGGAAGATGCAGCACTGCGCAGGATCGAGCGGCTGCTCCCATGTTGGCTGCACGCGAATGCGCGCGAGGCGCAGGCCAATGCGAACGATGGCCATCGCCATGCGGTAAAGCAGGCTGATGTCGCGGCTGATGAGCGTCCAGGGGATACCGATGAGGGCAGCGGGGATGCCGAGGATGATCCACGTGGAGAAGAGGACGACCGCGGCGAACATCGCTCAGACCTTTTGTGTGCGGGCGCTGAGGGCGGCGGGAAGCTTGTCGTAGATGCCTTCGAACCCCCCATTGGAGAGGATCGCGACGACGTCTCCCGGGGCGAGGCGGGGCGCGATGTTGGCGACGATGGCGTCGGCGTTGGCGACAAGGAGTGCCGGCTTCCCTGCTGCGGTGAGTGAGGCGACGACGTTCTCCGGATGCAGGCGCTCGGCGACGGGGATCTTTTCGGTCTGATAGACGGCTGCGAGGATGATCTGGTCCGCGAGCGCGAGACTGTCGACGAGTTCGCGCTCGAAGACATTGCGGCGGAGGGTATTGCTGCGCGGCTCGAGGACGGCCCAGAGTCGGCGGCCCGGATACGTCGAGCGCAGAGCCCGCAGCGTTTCGCGGATCGCTGTGGGGTGGTGGGCGAAGTCGTCGATGATCGTGATGCCGTCGACTTCGGCGCGGACCTCGAGGCGCCGTCTCACCGAGCGGAAAGTGGCCAGGCCTTCGACGATGGCGTCCTGAGGCAATGCCTGGCCGGCAGCGAGTGCAGCGGCGGCGGTGGCGTTGAGCGCATTATGTTCGCCGGCAACAGGCAGCGTTAAGTGAGCCCAGGGCTGGCCGGAGCGAAGCAGCGTCCAGCGGCTCATGCCGTTTTCATAACGAAGATCGGTGATGCGCCAGGCGGAGTCAGCCGAGAAGCCGTATCGCTCGACAGGACAGAAGGCACGCTCAACGCATTCGGAGACGTTCTCAGAGCCGTCGAAGGCGACGATGCGTCCGCGGCGTGGGACGAGGTTCACGAGGCGCTTGAACGCGGTTTTGACGGAGTCGAGGTCGCGGTAGATGTCGGCGTGATCGAATTCGACGTGCGTAAGGATGAGCGCGTCGGGGAAATAGTGCATGAACTTCGGGCCCTTGTCGAAGAAGGCGGTGTCGTACTCATCGCCTTCGATGATGAAGGGGCGGCCATCGCGCAGGTGGAAGCTGGTGCCGAAGTTTTCGGCGACGCCACCGATGAGGAACGATGGGGCGAGCGCCGGATCGCGATGCGCGGCGACTTCATAAATCCACGCGAGCATGCTGGTTGTGGTGGTCTTGCCGTGTGTACCTGCGACGACCAGGGATTCGTGGCTGCTGATGAACTCCTCACGCAAAATCGCGGCCAGCGAGGTGAAGGGAATGCGCTGATCGAGAACGTACTCGAGCTCCAGGTTGCCTCGTGAGATCGCGTTGCCGACAATGACGAGGTCGGGTTGGGGCTGGAGGTTCGCCTCGGCAAAAGGCTCGGCGATGGGAATGCCGAGTTCGCGGAGCAGATCGGACATGGGTGGGTAGGCGGCCTGATCGGAGCCGGTGACGCGGTGCCCTTTGAGCTGGAGGAGTCCGGCCAGCGAGGCCATGGCCGTGCCGCAGATGCCGATGAGATGGATGTGCTTAGGCTGCATGATCGATGGGGGATACTGCGGGTTCGAGTGTGCGAAGTGCTGGAGATTCACCGGTGAGGTCGAGTTCGGCTTCGACGCCCAGCGGCAGAGTTACATTCCCGCCGGAAACATGACCGGAGCGAAGGTCAATGGCGATGGGAACGTCGAAATCGGCGAGCACGTGCAGGATTACGTCTTCAACGAGGTTCGGGTCGGCTCCGGGCGAGACGCAGTGGAACATCTCGCCGAAGATGAAGCCGCGGACGCCTTCGAACTTGCCAGCGAGGATGAGGTGGCGGAGCATGCGGTCGATCTGGTAGGGCTTGGCGCCGATGTCCTCCAGGAAACGCAGCTGGCCTTCGGTCTGCGGCGCATAGGGCGTGCCGAGTGCGGCGGTGAGCAGGCTGAGGCAGCCGCCGTACAGCGTGCCGCGGGCGCGGCCGGGGCGCAGGACGC
>DASYYN010000138.1:0-8943 GCA_035933815.1 Acidobacteriaceae bacterium | reverse complement strand
TCGATCGAGATCTGCATGTGATCGAGCCCGGCGCGGTTCAGCCGCTGGATGCGCTCGGGCATCAGCAGATAACCGTTGGTGATCATGCCCGCCATCTTGCCGTGGTGGCGAATGCGGGCGATGATCGCGTCCAGTTCCGGATGCAGCAGCGGCTCGCCGCCGGAGATGGTGATGATGCTTGTGCCCAACCGCGCGAGGTGATCGATCCGGCGCAGCATCTCGTCGAGGGGCACCGGCTTCGACACGTCGTCGTACTCGTTGCAGTAGGCGCAGGAAAGATTGCAGCGCCGCATGGGTACAATCTGGGCCATCACGGCGTGCCGCGTGGAGGCCAGCGCGTGGCCAACGAGACTGATTTCGCGGAGCTTGCGGGAGGCAGACTTCAACCGTCTGCGAAGGGTCAGTTTGCGCGCCGAAGCCATCTCTTCTTATTGAAACACAGCCGCTTGCGCCGCGCGATGCCGATGAATTGAAAGGGCTTCAATCAGCAGTGAACGGGGTCAATGCAGGCCCGGCAAATCGGCCCGGAGTGAGCTGATCTCGCTCGCCGCCTCGTTCCCGACCCACTTTACGCCCCCGGCCATGCTGCGGAACATCAGCTCTGGAGCCACGACCGGCCAGCTGACCGCGCCTTTGGTCTTCGAACGCCCGGCGGTCATGGTCACTACGTTTTCCTTGTGGTCGCGAAAGACGGTGAGCTGCACCGGCTTGCCGCGATTCGCATGCATGGTGTGCATCCACTGGCTGGTCGTCGCCATGATGTGCCCGTTGACTTTCGTGATCACGTCACCCGCGCGCAGGCCGGCGACCGCACCCGGACTGTTGTCGTCGACGCGCTTTACGAGCAGGCCCTGGCCATCGTGGATGCCGAAATAGTCAGCCAGCTGCGGACCGAGCATGTCCAGTTCGAGGCCGGTGTAGGCGGGGTTCATGCGCAGAGCGGATAGCAGCCCATTGCCGAAGCTCGGCTGTGCGTTGGGCAGCGACATGCCATCATCCTGGTCCGGCTCGACAGGAATGTGTTGTGACCACGCGTCCGCTTCGAGCGTCGAGCGGTCGCACAGTGTCACATTGATCGTTTGCTGCTGCCCGTCACGGCTGATGAGAAACGTCACCGTGCTCCCCGGCGATGTCTCACGCAGCAGGCGGCCAAGCTGCGCCTGACCTTCGATCGCCTGATTGTTCATCTGCAGGATCACATCGTGGATGCGCAGCCCCGCTTTGGCAGCGGGCGCATCGTGATCGACGGTGATGATCTCCGCGCCGCGCTCATCCTTCAGTTTCAGCTGTGTGGCGCGATCCGTGTCGATGTCGCGCGTGCCCACGCCCAGATAACCGGGAGCGCTGTGAGCCAGCATCGCCGGGTCGTCGGTGAATATGTTGAGGTGTTGTTCGGCTTTTAGAAAAGGAAGGATCAGAAAACTGGCAGCTGCCGCTGTGATAACGGGACGCAACCTCATAAATGGCCTCGAAAACGTTTCATTCTGTGCGCCTCATCTTCCTGGTTTTTTTGACCGTGACGAGTGCGCAACGTCAACCAATTTACCGCGGTTATGTGACGAAAAGGCGGTTTCCGGTTTTTACTGCAGAGAAACCTGTTCCAGATACTGCCGCGAGACGTTTCGAATGTGCGGGTTCTGGTCCTGCGACGCAACCGTCTGCAGCACGTCGCGAACGCTGGAGTCGGCCTCGACCGGCGCCAGCACGCTGACCGCCTGCGAGCGGATGCCCGGATCGGGATCCTTGAGCAGCGCCTCCAGAATGGCATCGCGCACCCGTGTATCCATGGCGATGTAGGGCTCCAGCCCCACCAGCGCCTTGCTGCGCACCTGCGCGTCCTTGTCGTAGCGCAACGCTACCATCAGAGCGTTCCGGATCGGTCCTCCGTCGCACTCATGGCCGCTGCGGCATTCCTGCGCCAGCAGATCGACTGAGTCGTTATGCACCGACGGATCGGCCGCGTTCCGTACCCCCATCAGCAGGAGTTGCCGGATCTGCGGGTCGTCCAGCGTGCCAAAGGCGGTTTCCGGAACCATGCGGTAGAAGCGAACCTCCACATTTTCTGTATTCGGTTCGCGGGTGATGCTGCTGACTCCCGCAATCTGCGCCGCATCCAGATCGGCAAGCACCGGCACAGCCGATGGTGCCGCCGCAGCGGTAGCCGTGTGCTTTGCAGCCGACTGAGCGCCTTCGTGGTAACCGGCCCAGCCACCCACTCCCAGGCCGGCCAGCAACAGAACCGACGCCATGACCGGAGCGCTTTGCAGCCGCCCGACTCCCCGCCTCAGGCTCTGCCACCGCCGCAGGAAGAAGCCGCCATGCGGCATCGCGTCGAGCGCCTCATCCAGCCGAAGGCGCGCCCGGGCCACGAGGCTCGGGGAGGGCTCCAGCACCGGAACCACCGACATCGCCTTCTGCAGGCCCTCGACGGCGTCCATCTCCTGCCGGCAGCGCTCGCATTGCGCCAGATGCTGATCCAGCTGGTGCGCCCGGTCGTCGGGCAGCTCGCCGTAAACAGCCAGCACGATGCTTTCCTGTGCCAGATCGCAGTTCATCATGGATTTCCTTGCCTCACTTGCTCCTGAAATCGTCTTGCTTATCCGGATCTTGCCTTTCGTCCGGCTTTCCTGGGCCCTGTATTTCTACCGCAGCTCGGCCAGCTTCAGCCGCAGTTTCTTCGTTGCCCGGAAGAGCGTGTTCTTCGCCGTCTCTTCCGTGGTGTTCAGCATTTCTCCGATGGTCCGGAGCCGCAGCCCCTGATAATGCTTCAGCTCGAAGACCATCCGTTCCCGGGGGGTCAGCTCTTCCAGCGCCATCCGGATCCGCTGCCCCAGGTACTTCCTGTCCAGCTCCCGCGCCGGGTTGGCGCCCGCCCGGTCGTCCGAGACGTTCGTCAGCAGGTCCATTTCCTCGCCCTGCGAGTCGATCAGTACCGCCTGGTCCTCGCGACGCGCCTTGCGCCGGCGCAAATGGTCGAGGCACAAGTTGGTGACGATGCGGTAGATCCACGTGTAGAACGAGCACTCGAACCGGAAATTTCCCAGATACCGGTAGGCCTTGAGAAACGCCTCCTGCTGGATATCCTGAGCGTCCTGCTCCGAACCGGTGAGGTGCATGGCCAGCCGCAGAACCGCCTGATCATATTGACGCACCAGAGCGTCAAAGGCGGTCCGGGAACCTGCCTGTGCTTCCCGAATCAGGTCGGTCTCCTGGACGTTCTCCCGGACCGGACCCGCCGTACGCGTGGCCATACCGGATTGTAGTCGAGGCCTGGGGGCAGAGGGTCGGGCCGCGGGCAAAAAGCGAAGCGCATCAGCAGGCATCAGAACTCCTGTTGCGTGGGGATTGCGACGCAATGCAATCAATAGACGCAATCACCGGGGATTCGTGAGCGGGAAAGCGGGCATCCCTGCCGGTTCAGCCAGCCCTCCCCCACTACTTTCCATGACCCGGTTCGCTGCCGTTTGTTACGGTCGTGCGACCAGTCACCGTCACAGCCGATTGTGGGCAGGTCTGGGGCGTATCCTGTTGCCGCTATGCATCCTGCAAACCTGGGCTTGCGGGCCGGACTGGCCTTCTGCCTCGCCGCCGGCGTGGCCGGGGCACAGGTTCGCAAAATCCACGAGTACCGCTTGCACGAGCAGGAGGATCGCGGCGCCCGATTTGCCATGACCGTCGGCCCCGACCACACCGTCTACACCCTCATCCCCCGCCGCGACGGCAACTGGATCCTCTCTGAAGTGAAGAACTGGTGGCAGGACAAGCCTACGGAGCTGGGCATCGCCGTCCAGGGATTTTCCGCGCGCGATCCCGTCGGCAGCTGGGACCAGATGGACCTCGCCGTCACTCCGGATGGGCAGTACCTCGTCACGATTCTTTCCGCGGATCTGCGCGTCGCTCCCGATGATCCTTATCCCACCGACCTGCTAGTCGAGGTCGTGCGCCTCTCCGACTTCAGCGTGGTCGACACCGAACACATGCGGGCGCTCGGCATGCGGGGGCACATGCGCGGCGGCCTCGACCGAACCGGTCATCTGCTGGTGCGCTCTGAGATCACTCCCCAGGGCGGCAGCAACTCTGCCCCGTTCGACACCGTCTTCGCGGTGACCGTGCCGGAGATGAAGCCGCAGCTCGTCTGCAGCTACGAGTCCGGCGACGCTGCGGGAATGGAAAGCTCCTGCGGCGACTTCGCGAAGAAGGAGGGCTACGGGTCGGCTGCGGAGCTTGCCCAGGCCATTTGGCGCACCGCACCCGCCCCTCCGCAGGCTTTGCCGGCGGGCCTGTCGCTGGCCGCAAAGGATCGCTGGCAATCCACCAACGTGACTGTGGACGGCAAGCCGCTGACGCTGGTCGTGGTCAACGGAGTGAATTTGCAAGTGTTTGCCACGGAGTAGCTGGAATCGCTCAGGGCGTCTGCTGGCCGCGGCAGAGCGCGCAAATGGACGCACCGTAGAGATCCGCCTTGCGCGGGCCAATCCCGGATATCCCCAGCAGCTGCGGCAGGGTTTGCGGACCCACTGCGGCCACCGTGCGAAGAACCGCGTCCGACAGAACAAAGAATGCCGGCTTTCCGGCTCGCGCGGCCTCCTCTTTTCGCCACGCGCGCAACCGCGCTTCGAGATCAGCCTGCGCCGGCGTGAACTCTGCATGCGGCTCGCCTTTGCGGAGCAGCGTCTTCTTCTGCCGCCTGGCCTGCGCGGCCGTTACGGAGCCGCCGGCGAGCAGGACACCGAGCGGACCGGAAATTGCTGCCGCACGGCCCTCGGCGGTGAGGGCCGCTTTGCGCCAGGCGATCTCCCGCCCCTCATCGTTCGTGAAGGTCTCCGACACAAGCTTCACCAGGCCGGCGCGCGCGAGGCCGTCCAGCAGGACGTCGAACGCCGCGCGCTCGATCGCAATGCGGGAGTCGGTGAGCAAACGCCCGGTGCTCTTCGGTCCGTCTTCCAGCGTCCGCAGGATGGCGCGCAGATCGCGCTCCTGCTCCGACGTGGGCTTCGCGAAGCTTTGCGCCTGCGCCTGCTCCGGGACACAAAAATCGCAGTGGCCGCAGAGCCGGCTCGCTCCCGCGTAATCGCCAAAATGACGGACCAACGCCGCCATGCGGCATTGCGCTGTCTCAGCGAAGGCAATCATCTTTTCGAGCTCGGCGCGCCGGTGGGCACGCTGGGCGCGATACCCGGAGCGCCACGCTGAAGGATCGATCAGACGCACTCCGCCGTCGATGCTGAGTTCCACCGCGCCCTGCGCGGCCAGCTTATCCAGACGCCGCCCGAGGCTGTCGGCATCCGTTTCGAGCCTCTCGCTCAACAGGCTGGCGGGCTGAAATTCCGGCCGGAGCACCGTCATCACGCGGTCGAGATCGTCGATCGGAGGGTAATCGCGGTCGAGAAAGCTCTCGTGCATCTTGCGATCTGCGAAGCTGTGCAGCAGGACCGCGCGAGCCGGCTGGCCATCGCGCCCGGCGCGGCCGATCTCCTGGTAGAACGCTTCCACCGAGCCGGGCAGCGCGGCGTGGATCACGCTGCGGATGTTGGCCTTGTCAATGCCCATACCGAAGGCAATGGTGGCAACGACGATCTCCAGCTTTCCGCTGAGAAAAGCCTTCTGCACGCTTTCGCGGACCGCAGACTCGAGCCCCGCGTGATACGCAGCTGCGGAAAAGTCCGAGCCGAGTTGCTGCGCCAATTCTTCGGCCGCTTTGCGCGAGGGGGCATACACGATGGCCGGCCGTCTCGATGGCTCGCGAAGAAACTGCCGGATGAACTCATTGCGGCAGGGCTTCGACATCTCCACGACTTCCACCGCCAGATTGTCGCGGCGGAATCCGTGCACGAAGAGCTCCGGTTCGATCAGCCCCAGCTGCGCCACGATGTCCTGCTGCACCGCGGGCGTGGCCGTGGCCGTAAGCGCGAGGATGGGCGCAGGGCGCAGCATGGGAAGGACCCCGCCGAGCGCGCGGTAGTCCGGACGGAAATCGTGACCCCAGCCGGAGATGCAGTGCGCCTCATCGACGGCGATGAGAGCCGGCTTGCGGCGAGCCAGCATCTCCGGAAAGCCCGGCACGCGCAGCCGCTCCGGCGCGATGAACAGGAACTGCAGCGATCCTTCGAGATAAGCACGGCAGGCTTCCCGCGCCGCCTCGCGCGAAAGGCCGGAATGAATGCGGGCCACGCGCAGTCCGCGCGCCGCGAGCTTCGCGGCCTGATCGTCCATCAGGGCGATCAGCGGACTGATCACCAGCCCTGTGCCGCGCCGCGCGATGGCCGGCAACTGGTAGCAGAGGCTCTTCCCGGCTCCGGTCGGCATCACCAGCAGCGCGTCGCGTCCGGCGGTGACGGCCCGGCAAACGGCTTCCTGGTTCTCGCGGAAACCGGAGAAGCCAAAGGTCGCCTGCAGCAGTTCGAGAAGATTCATGGGCCAATGTTTTATCCTCCCACGTTGCGGCGTGGAGAACGCGTCCCTGTGCAAAGCGCGTGGTTACACTTGGTACATGCAGACAACCGCAGGGAATCTGTTCGGCGACACGGAAAGAGGATCGGCGTCCGGCTGGATCACGGCCTACTGCGACGGCGGCTCGCGCGGCAATCCTGGTCCCGCCGGCTACGGCGTCTACATCGAGACTCAGGACGGCCAGCGCGTAGCGGAGCTGAGCGAATACCTCGGCAAAACCACGAACAACGTCGCCGAATATTCCGGCCTGCTCGCCGCCATCGACTTTGCCGTGAAGAACGGGCATCGCCGGCTGCGCGTCATCTCCGACTCCGAGCTGATGGTCAAACAAATCCAGGGGCGCTATAAGGTGAACAGCCCCGACCTGCGTCCACTGTATGAAGAGGCGAAGCGGCGGATCGCGCAGCTGGACGCCTTCCGCATCGAGCATGTGCTGCGCGGCAAGAATCAGAAAGCCGACCGGCTTGCGAACCTCGCCATGGATCGCGGGATGGGCCGCAGCCCTGCACTGAACGGCGCTCCACCCCGGACCTCACGCCCCGAACCGCCCAAAGTTCTAAAGGGCTACACCAAAGGCGGCGTCGTCCACCTGATCGAAGGCGAATTGCCGGATGGCGTGTTCGTGAAGATCACGGTGGATCGGCAGTAACAAAGGAGGCGCTGGAGAGATGTCTCTCTCGTTGCGTGCGGCTCGTTGCGATGATCTCCCCCGCCTGACCGAAATCTACAACCACTACGTCGTCCACTCGCCAGCGACCTTTGATCTCGAACCGAAAACCCTCGAGCAGCGCGCCGAATGGTTCGCGCAGTTTGCCGCGACCGGCCGTCACCGCCTCATCGTCGCCGAAGAAGTCGGGGCTGTCCTGGGCTATGCGGGCACAACGCGCTTCCGCCTCAAGCCCGCGTATGACCGCACCGTCGAAACCACTATCTATTGCGCGCCCGAGGCTGCAGGACACGGCATCGGAGCGCAAATGTACGCGGCTCTGTTCGACACGCTCGCCACGGAAGACGTGCACCGCATCGTCGCCGGATTCGTCCCGCCGAACGCCGCCTCAGAACGGCTGCATCTTCGCTTCGGATTCAAAGTGGTCGGCACCTTCACCGAGCAGGGCTACAAATTTGGCCGCTACTGGGACGTGTGCTGGATGGAGCGCCCGCTTCAGCTCTGACCCTGGCCTGCGAGCCTGGTCTTCACGAGTTCGCTGACCTGCCGGCCGTCGGCCCGCTGTCCCATCTGCGCGATCTGCGCCTGCACAGCCTTCATCGCCGGACCCATATCGCGCGGGCCAAAGGTGCCCGATCCAAGCACCTCATCAACCACCTTCTTCAATTGCTCTTCGCCGAGATTCTGCGGCAGATAGCTTTCGATGACGAGGATCTCGCGCGCTTCCTTGGCGGCCAGTTCCGGGCGGTTGCCCTTCTGAAACTGCTCGATGGAATCCTTCCGTTGCTTGATCATCGTCGCAAACACCTGCTGCGCTTCGGCATCGGTCAGCGGCGACCGCTTCTCGATCTCGCGATTCTTGAGCGCCGCCTTTACCATGCGCAGCGTGGAGGTCCGCTCCGTATCGTGCGCCTTCATCGCGGCGATCATGTCGTGATCGACCTGCTTCGTCAATTCCATCGTGGGCCTCTCCAAACCTTCCAATTATAGAGGCGAACCCCCATCCGGCCCGGCGGCTAAAATAATGGAGAGGACACGCCATCATGATTCGTAAAACAAGGTTGTTTACGCCGGGCCCGACGCCTCTGCTGCCTGCCGCCCAGTTTGCCATGGCCGCTGCAGACATCCATCACCGCACGCCCGAGTTCCGCGCGCTCTATGAGCGGGTGCTGAGCCAGCTGAAGACCTTCGTCGGCACGAAGAACGACGTGCTGCTGCTCGCCTCCTCCGGCACTGGCGCTATGGAAGCCGCCGTCTCGAACCTGACGTCGCCCGGCGATCGCGTGCTCGTCCTCTCCGCTGGGAAATTCGGCGAGCGCTGGGAGGCGCTGGCAAAAGCCTTCGGCTGCCAGGTGGACGTGCTGAGCAAGCCGTACAGCGAGACGTTTCCGCTGAACGAAGTGAAGGCGGCCCTCCGCCCCGACACCAAAGCCGTGTTTGTCCAGGCGACGGAATCCTCGACCGCCATCCGCCACGACGTGGAAGGGATCGCGCGCCTGCTGAAAAGCTCCGGCAGCCCGGCGCTGCTCATCGTCGACGCCATTACGGGTCTTGGCACCATGCATTTCGACGTGGACGGCTGGGGCATCGACGTGATCATCGGCGGGTCGCAGAAAGCGGTCATGATCCCGCCGGGCCTTGCGTATCTCAGCCTGAGCGACCGCGCGTGGAAGGCTGCAGAGACTTCGAAGAATCCTCGTTACTATTTCGATCTCCGGCGGGAACGCAAGAACGCGCAGAAGGGCGAGTCGAGCTACACGCCGGCCGTCGCGCTGATCGCCGCGCTTGGCGCCTCGCTCGCCTACATTGCCGCGCAGGGTGGAGGC
>DASYYN010000117.1:0-12548 GCA_035933815.1 Acidobacteriaceae bacterium | reverse complement strand
GCGACACGCAAAACGGCAGAGCGCAATGCTTGCCGCGTGGTCCAAAAAAGGCGAGGGGACGTAGTTCAGTTGGTTAGAATGCTGCCCTGTCACGGCAGAGGTCGCGGGTTCGAGCCCCGTCGTCCCCGCCAGCTTCCATAGAAAAGATAAGCTGAGATGGATGCCGAATCCGATCCAGCGAAGCGAGCGAACGAACTGGGCCGGCAATTACGGCTACACCGCTGCGACTCTGCGCGAGCCTGCATCCGTTGAGGAAGTGCAGCGGCTGGTCCGGGAATCCACCGTGCCGCTGAAGGCGCTCGGCTCGCGGCATTCCTTCAGTCCAATCGCCGACACGCCCGGCGCACAAGTATCCCTCGCCCGGCTCAACGCGATCGAAATCAATCCTGATGCCAGAACGGTCACGGTCCGTGCCGGTGTTCGCTACGGCGATCTGGTCCCCGTGCTGCACGAGCACGGATTTGCTCTGCACAACCTCGCATCCCTGCCACACATCTCGATTGCCGGAGCGATCGCCACGGCAACCCACGGCTCCGGCCTGCGCTGCGGCAATCTCGCGACCGCGGTTTCTGGACTCGAGATGATCACGGGTACGGGTGATGTCGTGCAGCTCACGAAAACTGCTGATGATCCCCGGTTCGAAGGAGCTGTCGTGAACCTCGGCGCCCTGGGCATTGTGACCCGGGTAACGCTCCGTGTTGAGCCGACGTACGACGTCGCACAGACGGTCTATCTCGACCTTCCCCTCTCCGTGCTCGATCATCACCTCGAAGAAATTTTTTCGGGCGGATACAGCGTCAGCCTGTTCACCGACTGGCAGAGCAGCCGTGTCACCCAGGTGTGGATCAAGCAGCGCGCGGATTCCCAGGATTCGCCTGCGCTCGGCACTGAATTCTTCGGCGCCCGCCGCGCGACGGTCAATGTGCACCCGATTGCGAGGCATGGGAGGGACGCCTGCACCGAGCAGCTTGGCTGCCCCGGCCCCTGGTACACGCGCCTGCCGCACTTCCGCATGGAACACACGCCGTCCAGCGGCCAGGAGCTGCAGAGCGAGTACTTTGTTCCGCTCGAGCAGGGATACGAGGCGATCCGCGCAGTCGAGTCTCTTCGCGACCAGATCGCGCCTCACCTGTACGTGACCGAGCTGCGCACCGTAGCGGCGGACTCCCTCTGGATGAGCATGGCGTACGAGCGGCGCTCGCTCGCCATCCACTTCACGTGGAAGCCGGACTGGCCTGCGGTGAGCCACATCCTGCCCCAAATCGAGCAGCAACTCGAAGCATTCGGCGCGCGGCCGCACTGGGGCAAGCTGTTCACGATCTCGCCGGAGCGCCTCTCCACCGTTTATCCACGGATGACCGACTTCCGTTCGCTCATAGCGGAGTTCGATCCACAAGGCAAGTTCCGCAACGAATTCCTCCGGCAGTATATTGGCCCTTAAAGCTATGACCAACGGCCTGCGCAAAGGACTCACCAGCTACGGCGACCCCGGCTTCTCGCTCTTCCTGCGCAAGATCCTGATCAAGTCCATGGGCTACTCTGACGATGCGCTGGACCGGCCCATTGTCGGGATCACGAACACATCCAGCGATTTCAATCCGTGTCACGGCAACATGCCGGCCATGATCGACGCGGTCCGGCGCGGCGTGATGCTGGCCGGCGCTCTGCCCATGGTCTTCCCCACGATTTCGCTCGGTGAGCCCTTCTGTCATCCCACGGCGATGTTCCTCCGCAACCTGATGTCGATGGACACGGAGGAGATGATCCGGGCACAGCCGATGGATGCTGTCGTCGTCATCGGCGGCTGCGATAAAACACTGCCGGCACAGGTTATGGCAGCAGTCTCTGTGGATCTGCCGACCATCGTGCTTCCGGTTGGTCCAATGCTCGTCGGCCATCACAAGGGCGACGAGGTTGGCGCCTGCACCGACTGCCGCCGCTTCTGGGCGGAGCATCGCGCCGGCCGAGCCGACGCGGCGGACATGGAACAGATCAGCAGCCGCCTGGCGCCCTCCGTTGGCACCTGTGGCGTGATGGGCACGGCCAGCACGATGGCATGCATCATCGAAGCCCTCGGACTTTCGCTGCCAATGAGCGCTGCGGTTCCCTCAGTTCACGCGGACCGCCTGCGCATCGCCGAAGCCACGGGCCGGCGCGCAGCAGAGATTGCAGCGAATGGCGGTCCGAAGCCGTCGGACCTTGTCACTGAAGCCGCGGTGCGCAATGCGATGGTCGTGCTGCAAGCCATCGGTGGCTCGACGAACGGGCTCATTCATCTCGTCGCCATTGCCGGACGCGCCGGTGTTCGCGTCGATCTCAAGACCTTCGACGACATCGGCCGGCGCGTGCCGGTCCTGCTCAACATCAAGCCGTCGGGCGCACACTACATGGAACACTTCTCAGCTGCGGGCGGCATGCCGGCTGTGCTGCGCGAATTGAATTCACATCTCGATCTGAGCGCGCCGGTGATCGGGGGTGGCACCATCGGCGACATCATTTCCGGTGCAGAACAGATTCCCGCACAAGAAGTCATCCGTCCGCTCGACGCGCCCCAGTCTGGGCAGGGCGCCATGGCCGTCCTCTTCGGCAATTTAGCGCCGGATGGCGCAGTCATTAAGCAGTCCGCCGCCTCACCCGCTCTGATGAAGCACACCGGACGCGCCATCGTCTTCGACTCGCTTCAGGACCTGACCGCGCGTATCGACGATCCGAATCTCGACGTCCACGCCGACGACGTGCTGGTGCTGCGAAATGCGGGTCCGAAGGGCGCCCCAGGCATGCCGGAGGCCGGCTATTTGCCGATTCCCGTGAAGCTCGCGCGCGCGGGAGTGAAGGATATGGTGCGCATCTCCGACGCGCGCATGAGCGGCACCGCGTTCGGCACGATCGTTCTGCACGTCGCGCCGGAGGCCGCTGTCGGTGGGCCGCTCGCCATCGTACAAAGCGGCGATCGCATTGCGCTCGATGTGGAGGCACGGCGGCTGCAGTTGCTGGTCGATGATGCAGAGATCGAACGGCGCCTCGCTGCCTGGCGCACGTCGCCGCGCCATCGCGAGAAGCCGGTGCGCGGCTATGCCCGACTCTTCGAGGAAGCCGTCCTGCAGGCCAATGAGGGCTGCGACTTCGATTTTCTGCAGCGCGACGGTCCAGCTCCGAAAGGCTGAGGCGCGAATTCTGCCTCTGAACCAGGCGCAGCCGCTGGTATGATGAGCCGCATAGATCACTCCGCGGGCCAATCGCAGCACAGTTGAGACACAGGAATGCCGGAACGTTGGGCGGCAGGTGCATTCGTGTCCGCGGACGATCCTCCACTGATCGGAGTCACTTCTGATGCGGCTTGCGGGTTTAGGTCTGCTGCTGTCCGGCTGGATCGTCGCGGTTGCAGCTCTACCCCTGCTGCCGAGCGGCGGCGAACGAGCGTTCTTCATCACCGCGGGCCTGATTGTGGAGCTTGTCGGACTCGTGCTGCTCGGGCGCGCGCACCGCGCCTTCGAGGGAGGCCGCGAGTGATTCCCTTCTCTGAAGCGAATTCGATTATTTGCGCGCTGCTGATCGTGCTGGTTCCATTGGCGCCGCTTGGGCTGGCGTTTCTGAATACCGGACTTACGCGGTCGCGAAGCGCAGCCCAGTGCCTGCTCGGCGGCCTCTGCCTCATGGCCGTCGCGGCCGTCGCATACTTTGCCGTTGGTTATTGCTGGGAGGGCTTCGCGGGCGCTCCATCGCATACCGTTCAGGCAGGCGGCGCTTCATGGGACTGGATCGCAACGCGCGCGCCCTTCTTTCGCCATCTCTCCTGGACCGGTGCTCCTGAGACCTACGCTGCCGTCTTTCAGCTGGTCGTTGTGGGCATGGTCGCGCTCATTCCCTGGGGATCGGGAGCAGAACGCTGGCGGCTGGGCGCGGCGGCTTTGGCGACCGTGGCCCTTGCCGGATTCAATTTTCCGATCTTCGCGCACTGGGCCTGGGCAGGCGGATGGCTCGCACAGCTCGGCACAGGCTTTCACCTCGGCTCCGGATTCATCGATCCAGGCGGCGCTGCCACCATCCAGGCCATCGGCGGCCTGAGCGCATTGGCGGTGGTCTGGATCCTCGGCCCGCGACGCGGCAAGTTTCCTTCCAATTCTCCGCCAGCCGCGTTACCCGCGCACCACATTGTCTATGCGCTTTTCGGCTCGGCAGTCGCGTTCATTGGGTGGCTTGCGCTGAATGCGCTGGCGGCAATCCTCTTCGCCGGCGCGCCGCTGAGTCGGGTTCCGCTGGTGGAACTGAACACGATTCTGTGTGCCTCGGGAGCGCTTCTCGCGGCCCTGGTGGTCACGCGCATCCGCTTCGGCAAACCTGATGCCTCGCTCTGCGTCAATGGCTGGACGGCCGGGCTTGTGGCCAGCAGTGCAGTCGCCGCCGTACTGTCGCCAGGCGGTGCGCTGTTCACGGGTATCGTTGCCGGCGCTTTTCTTCCGATATCGATTGAATTTGCGGAGTCGCGCTGCGGCATCGACGATCCCTCGGGCGGCGTTGCTGTGCACGGTGTGGCTGCAATCTGGGGCCTGTTCGCCGCTGGGCTGCTCACGCGTGGGACGGGTGGTCAGCTGCTCGCGCAGCTTGTTGGCATCGCGACGCTGCTCGGTCTGATGTTGCCGGGGAGCTACGTCCTGTTCTGGATCCTGAACCGCATATTGCCCTTCCGCACGTCTGCCGAAGGAGAGCGCATCGGAATGGACCTGCATGAACTGGGCGCCGGAGCCTATCCGGAATTTGTGCTGCACAGCGACGAATTTCTGCCGCGCTGAGGCGAAGCCTCTGCGTAAGACGTAGAGCGCGAACGAAGCCAGGTTTTGAGGGGCAATTTGGTAGGCACGAGGAGACTCGAACTCCTGACCTCTACCGTGTCAAGGTAGCGCTCTAACCAACTGAGCTACGCGCCTACGGAGCACGACGTTGCTCTTATGATAGCAGGTGTTGCTGATAGATGGACGGGGGCCGAGCCTCGTCGATTCGCGACGTGAAGCATATTCCATCGCTCCTTTCACACGCCTCATCCCGAGCAAAATACAATGCAGTTTTGTGCTGAATTTCCAGTCCGGAGAGCCCCCAATACGCTGAGGGTCGCGTCAACGGAGCTGCTGCCATCCACCTGCTAAGATCGAACCACCTGATTTGTGGCTATGGATGAAAGAGGGGCATGAAAGACCTTGAATACCATCATGTCGGCATCGCCGTCGCGAATTTGGTGGAAGCCGCAAACAGGTTCAAAGCCCTTCTCGGCTATGAAATAGTCTCGGGACCTTTCGACGATCCGATCCAGAAAGTCTCTGTTTGCTTCCTTAGCCGCGGCAGCGGCGACCCATGGCTCGAACTGGTGGCTCCGCTCGGCGAAAAGTCCCCAATCGATCGCCTTCTGGCGCGCGGCGGTGGGGCCTATCACGTCTGCTACCAGGCATGTGATATCGATGCTGCCATCAGGCACCTCGTCAGCGAAGGGTCGTATCTGATCAGTGGCCCGGCGCCGGCAGTCGCATTCGACATGAGGCCAATCGCCTGGCTGCGGACGTCTCCGGGGTTGATCGTCGAACTGGTGCAGGCGCCAAAGTCCTGATTCGGCTCAGGGAACCTCGCGGAGGAGCGAAATTCCCTATGCTACGATGAGGCCAGTAGATGCCGTCCTCTCCCCGAGAAACCACAATTCTCCTCTTACGCAAGGATGAATTTCAGGATCGCTCTGCCTCATCCCGGTGGAGTGATCCGAACGGTATCGCCTCGGTTTCGGACAAAGTCCGGGCGGTTTTGCTGAGCAATCCATCTCTCGGCCAGAATGATGTCATTCAGCTGGTTGGATTGAAAGACGCTTCGGTAATCGGCTCCACGATCTCCATCAAAGGACGCATGATCGTCGAGGGGGACGAGCACCCGGTGCACTGGGCATCGTATCTCAGCGTTGATCCCTCTGCGCGCAAGACGATGCTGGCTTTCAAACTCGTGAAGGCGTTCGAAGAGTTGTGTCCCACAAGCGCAGTTTGTGGCGTTTCACAGGCGGGATATGCGCTGTATAAGGGGATCGGCTGGACCGATTTTGAGATGCCCAGACACATTCTGCTGTGCCACTCGCAGTCGGTCCTGGAGAAAAAGGTTGGCGGTTCGCTGAGCCGCTGTCTTCGTATTCCCGTGGACTGGGCCTTGCAGGCGTATAACTGGCGGCTGCTGCGGCCCCAGTCGCGGCGCATTGAATGGCACACCTCGAACGAGGTTCCGCAGGAACTGGTGCACCGGCTGGCGACATCTCCAGCGAACCGCCGCAATGTGTTTTTTGCCCGAACCGAACAGACGGTGAGATGGCAACTAAACAGCTGCGTTCCGGCCGCGCCTGGTGATTGCAATTTTCTGGTGACATTTCATGCAGGCGGCTCCCTGGTGGGGTATGCCGGTGCTCGGTTGAAGTTCTTCCCCGTTGCCAGCGCGCAGGGTTTCAGGAACGTGCGGTTAGGGTCACTGTACGACTGGATGATCTTCGACGGTCAGCAACTGAGCTTTCGAGATTTGGTGGCCTGCGCCTGCCGGGAACTCATTGCCCGCGGCGCTGATGGCGTTGAACTCTGCGCGACGAATGCCACGGAAGACGCAGCGCTGCGCTCGATGCGGTTACCCCGAGTGGGTACGAATCATCTGCTGTGGAAGGCGGCCAAAGGCAGCGTTTTGGACGACGCGAGATTTCGCGATCGCGAGCGGTGGACGATTCGCCCCGGAGATGCTGATCTCTTCATGTAGAGCGCACTCATGGCCAAATCATCTCGCAAGGTAATTCTGCATGCCGACGACTTCGGCTTCAATGACGATACGACGGCTGCGACAATCGCCTGCTTCAAAGGCGGGTTGCTGACAAGTGCCACCATCATGGCCGCCATGCCGGCCACCGCACCGGCAATTGCTTTTGCCAAAGCTCATCCGGAATTCAGCTTTGGAGCGCATCTTGTCTTTGTCGATGGGGAGCAAGAGCGCCCACTGTCCGACCCGGCGCAGTTACCCACGCTGACCACTCAGGAAGGCCGCTTCCTTCCGACCCAGGAACTGCGCAAGAGAGCGTTGCTGGGAAAAATTGCAGTTGACGATGTTGCGCGAGAGACCGAGGCTCAGCTGGGTCTGCTGCGTGACTCTGGCGTACCGCTCTCGCATGTCGACTCGCATGGCCACACCCACAAGCTCGGGCCCATGCGCCGGGCGCTGGACAGAGTGCTGCCGCGCTTCGGGATTAAGCGCGTCAGAACCGCGCAGAACGTCTTCGCATCCCCCGCCCTTTTCCGCGCTACGCGCTGGATGGGAAAATATTGGGACAGGGAGATCCGGAAGCACTGGCTGACAACGGACGATTTCTACATGATGAGCAGCGAGAATGAGACACTCAGCCAGGCGCAGCTCGATGCGATGCTCCTCGGTAATGGGGTCCTTGAGGCCGGTTTTCACCCCGGTTCACTGGAGACATGGCGGGTGGCGGAGCAATCAGCATTGCAGCACTTCAGGGACGCGTGCCGCGAACGAGGAGTGCTGCTGATCACATGGAACGAGACAGGTAATACATGAAGCTCATCGAAGCGCTCACAGAAATTAATTCTGCGGCAACCCGCACTGCAGAGAAGCAGGTCTACCTGGCGTGTGGTTTCACGCCACTGCACTTCCAGACCTTCCTGACGGCGCACCTGCAGAAGCTGACCGTTCATGAGCGCATTGTTCTGCGCACAGGTGCATTCGATGATCTCATCGGCAATCTGGACCGCATGGCGGCTTCGGGCGCGTCGCTGGGAGTCTGCGTGGTGGAGTGGCCGGACCTGGATCCGAGACTCGGCGTCCGCCGGCTTTCGTCCTGGAGCTTTCGCGACTTCGACCAGATTGAAAGCTCTGTCCAGGTCGCCCTGAGTCGGCTCGCAGCGGGATTGCGCAACGCCTCCAGGTCGCTGCGCGTGGTCATCGCTCTGCCCACGCTTCCCTTGTTGCCGGTTGCATACAGCGGTACTGAACGGCTGGGTGTTCTCGAAGCGAGACTGCGTTCTTTGCTCGCCAACCTGGCCAGCAATCTGGCAGGCGAACCGCGCATCGTTGTTTTCCGCGGCGAGTTCACGAGCCCGACAGACGGCGCTTTTGACATCGATTCGGCGATCTCCACTGGCTTTCCTTACCGCATGGCACACGCCGACATACTGGCGGACGCGATCGCACCGCTCGCTCTCCCACGGCCGCGCAAGAAGGGTATTATTACCGACCTTGACGATACGCTCTGGAAAGGCCTGATCGGCGAAGTAGGCCCTGCGGATGTCGCCTGGGATATGGAACACCACGCGCAGGTGCATGGCCTCTATCAGCAACTACTGCATTGGCTCGCTGCTGAAGGCGTGCTGGTGGGCGTGGCCAGCAAGAATGCACCGGATGCTGTGATGAAGGCCTTCGAGGAGCGGCGGGATCTGCTCGTAAAGCGGGAAGACGTGTTTCCTTTCGAGATCCATTGGAATTCGAAGGCTGATTCAGTTGGCCGTATTCTGCAACAGTGGAATATCGCTGCTGACGCCGTGGTCTTCGTCGATGACAGCCCCCTGGAACTTGCTGAGGTAGCGGCAGCGCATCCCGGCATTGAGACAAGGCAGTTTTCAGCCAAACCCGGCGATTTTCTGCATCTGTGGCGAGAACTGCGCGAACTGTTTGCGGCCGAGACCATCGGCGCTGAAGACGCTGTACGCGCGCAGTCTCTGCGTCAGGGAGCCAAACTGCTTGAGAACATGTCTGCGACCACGAATCGTGAGGATTTCCTCTCGCAGCTTGAGGCTCGCATCCGGTTCGAATTCTCGGCCGATGCGACGAATCGCCGCGCCCTGGAACTGGTCAACAAAACAAACCAATTCAACATCAATGGCCGGCGCTTCGACGAATCGACATGGTCTGCGATGCTGGCCGCCCCGAACTCATTTTTGTTCACCTGCACCTATGAGGATAAGTTTGGGCCATTGGGGACGATTGCTGTAGCGCAGGGGCAGTTGCATGAGCGTCGTGCTGATCTTCGCGCGTGGGTGCTAAGTTGCCGCGCGTTCTCGCGGCGTATTGAGTTCGCTATGCTTCAGGAATTGATACGACAATTCGATTTGGAGCAGCTAGACCTGGACTATCACGCGACCGATCGGAATGGGCCGGTCAGGGAATTTCTGGAAGCTCTCGGCCTAACCGCAGCAGCGCCGGTGAGAATAGAGCGTGCTCAGTTCGAATCCACGTGCCCGAAGCTCTATCACGCGGTGGATACGCACGTCCGCCTCGATGACAAAAATCTGCACCCGCAGGGGAAAATTCTGAATGCCTGAAATAGAAGAGCGCCTGGAAAAGTGCTTTGCGCTGGTTTTTCCGAAACTTCGTTCCGCCCAAATTCGCTCCGCATCGACCGAGGATATCGATGACTGGGATTCCCTGGCCAGCATCAGGCTGGCGGCAGTCGTTGAAGAAGAATTCGGAATCAAAATTCCCGCAGATGACCTGCCGGAGCTTATGTCGTTTCGGGATTTCGAGGGCTATGTCAGCTCACGGTAGCAGCTGTATTTGAAAGACTCAGAACTGCCCCTTCGCTGGAGAGTGAGCAACCGGGCTTGCGCATGTGCCGCAACTGCGTCAGAACAGCCGTTTCGGCGGAATCCCCGCTCCTGCTTTAGTATGGCATTCGTGAATCCCCTCAGGGCCAGGTCTGCCCAGCCGGGACGCGTACTCCGATGAACGAACTTCGGGCGACTCCGAACCTGCTGACATTCCTGCGCCTCTGTATCGCGCCGTTCCTGGTGCTCGCGGTTCTCGACGATCACTTCGAGCTCGCCTTTGCCCTGTTCGTTCTCGCCGGCCTTACCGATGCTCTGGATGGTCTGCTCGCGCGGCTCCTCCACCAGCGCACCATGCTGGGCCAATACCTCGATCCGGTCGTCGACAAACTGCTGCTGAGCACGCTCTTCCTTGTCACGCATCACGAAGGTCTCATTTCGCTACGCGTCACAGTTCTCGTTTTCGCGCGCGATCTCGGTATACTGATGGTTGCGGCGGTGCTTTATGCCACCACCAGCATTCGCAATTTCAAGCCCAGCATCCTGGGCAAACTCAACACGATCGCCCAGATCGTCGCGGTGGCCGCGGTTTTGCTTTGCCAGTTCTGGCAGCCCTTCTGGGTCCTGCTGCTCCGGCGGTGGTCGCTGGCCGCCACCGTTGCATTCACCGTTCTGTCCGGGTTCCACTACGCATGGCGCGTGATCCGGCAACTCGGGACGCCAGAAGTCGCGACCTGAATCGATTACTGATCAGAGCCGGACTTCCGCTCCGAGCAGCCGAGTTCCCTGCTCTGCGCGGCGACCTTCGACCCTGCCGCGCCCGGACTCAGTGCGAAGCTCCGCCGCATGCGCGTCAGTTCTGGAAAGTCGTAGTGCGTGCAAAGGGTCATCTCCCACACGTCGCCGGTGCGTCGATTCACAGCGTACCGGCGCAGGGTCTCGTCCGGGCCGGGGGTATTGCTTTCCCGGATGATGATGAAGCTCGCATATCCCGGGATGAAATCCGGCCCCAGATCCATGCTGTTCACTTCGATATGCGTATCGCGGGTATCAATTTGATCGTGGCGCGCCACCAGAACCACAATGCGCCGTGCCTGGCTGGCGGTAAGACGATGCGCAGGGGGCGTGCGCGTTGATGTCGTTGCAGACTGCGGTCCCGCAGCCCCGGCCAGACGACAGAGCACGCCGGAAACGCACAGCAATGCGGCTGCATAAGGAAGACGCATACACTCAGTCTGACGGTCAGGAATGCGGAACGCAACCGGCAGAATGCTCCCTGCAGGCCGCTTTGCCGATCCCCTTATGTGATCGGCGCAGGATTGAAGAGCGCGAGATCATTGTGCAACCCCAGCCGGTCCGCGCAGGTCTGCGCCCGCCCGCTGGCCACGTCCAGAATCATCCTGAAGATCCGCTCGCCGACTTCGGCCACCGTGGCGTCGCCGCTGGCAATCACGCCCGCGTCGATGTCGATCAAATCGCGCCACCGCTGCGCCAGCGAACTCCGCGAGGCCACCTTGATCACTGGCGCCATCGCCAATCCGTAAGGTGTGCCGCGCCCCGTGGTGAATACGTGCATGTTCATCGAAGCGGCCAGTTGCAGCGTCCCGCAGACGAAGTCGCTCGCCGGAGTTGCGGCAAAAACCAGCCCCTTCGTCGTGACACGCTCCCCAGCGCCAAAGACACCGGTGAGGGCTGTCGATCCGGCCTTTGCCGTCGAGCCCAGCGCCTTCTCCACAATGTTGGTCAGGCCACCGGTTTTGTTGCCGGGCGCGGGATTCGCGCTGCGGTCGGCCCACCCGCGGCTCAGATACTCGTCGAACCACGCCATCTCGCGGATCAGATCGTGTGCGACCTGCTCTGTTGCGGCACGCGCCGTCAGCAGATGCACGGCGTCCCGCACCTCCGTCACTTCCGAGAACATCACCGTCGCCCCCGCGCGGACCAGCAGATCGGCCGCATAACCAACTGCCGGGTTCGCCGTCACGCCGGAGAATGCATCGCTGCCTCCGCATTGCAAACCGACCACCAGGTCTGCAGCTGGACGCGTGACGCGCCGCCGTTCGTTCAGCACGGCAAGCCGCCTCTCGGCCATTTCCATGATGGCGCCGACCATCTCCTCGAATGAGCGATACTGCTCATCCTGCAGGCGCACCACGTCCGGCTGGGCATTCAGAACCGGTAACGTGCCAGACGGCATCAGCAGCGCGGGCTGCAACTTCTCGCAGCCCAGGCTCACCACCATAGGCGCGCCGCCGAGATTCGGATTCAGGCTCAGATTGCGGAGCGTGCGAATCGGGATCTCGGCGCCCGGCGCATCGATTGCCACGCCGCAGCCGTAGGCGTGCGTCAGCGCGATCACGTCATCGACGTTTGGATATCGCGGCAGCACCTCCGCCCGAATGCGCTGCACCGCGTGATCCACGGTAGCCGCCACGCACTGCACGGTAGTCGTAATCCCCAGGATGTTCTTCGTTCCAACGCTGCCGTCGGCATTGACGAATCCCTCGAACGTGAATCCTTCGAGCGGCGGCAGCGGCTCGGGAACCGCTGTGCAGATCGGCAGTTGGTCGAGCACGGGAGGCGCGGGCATGCGCATCAGCGCCTCGTGAATCCACGAACCCGCCGCGACCGGCGCCTCGGCATAACCGATCACCGCTCCGTAGCGCACCACTGGCGCTCCGGCGGGCAAATCGACCAGCGTCACCTTGTGCGCTTCCGGTACAGCTTCGCGCAGCGTCAGTCCGGAGGTGAACGTCGCACCCGCAGGCAATCCGCCTTCGTTTACAACAATGGCTACGTTGTCCCGGGGATCAGCCTGGACGTACAGCGGTCGCACTGCGGTGGCCTGGGTCATGATCTGAACTTCGCTGCGGAGTGGAATGGGGAGAAGGGGACCAGCATGGCGCGAATCTGGGGCCAGAATACAACGTGGCGCGCGTCGTTGTCGCTTGTGCCCCGGGAGCGACAAGCCTGTTTACAATCACCCCATGCCCG
>DASYYN010000089.1:0-2918 GCA_035933815.1 Acidobacteriaceae bacterium | reverse complement strand
TCGGGATCGTCCTTCACCGTGTAGCTCACCTGCGGCAACGCAGCCAAATCGGCGTAGTGGACAAAACGGCTCTGTCCGGCGGCAAGCCCCGGCAGATCGCCGCTGATCTCGAGGTCCTGAGGAGATGAGCGCTGCGTCTGCCGTGGGAGACGCTGCGGTCCGGCTGCACTGACCGAGACTGTTGCGACGATAGCGGCTGCGAGCGACAGGCTGAGTGCCAGCATTCTCTTTTTCATGCCGCTCATCGTAAACGAAAGCCATAGAAAGCGGATGGCGCTCTGCCGCGGGGGCGATGCGACCAGCCAAAAGGAGGGCCTCAGTCCCCTCGCTCTACAATGGCCGAATGAATTTCGGCCTGTCGCCCATTGCGGCCCTGCAAACCTCGTACCGCCTGGGGATCACCGACCCAGCACAGGAAGCGCGCGCCGCGCTGAGGAGGGCGAACACCAATGAGAGCCGCAACACCTATATCGCCAGAGATCCGGAATGGACGATGCAGGAAGCGCAGAAGCTGGCGTCGCGAGACGCGGCGCAGGAGCGGCCGCCGCTGTTTGGGATTCCCGTGGCGCTCAAGGACTGTTTCGATCTGGAAGGATTCCCGACCAGCAGCGGATCGAAATTCTATGCGTCGCATTTGTCGGCCGCTGCGGAGGATTCGTGGGTGGCAGCGCGGCTGCGTGCCGCAGGTGCCGTGATCACCGGGAAGACGCACCTGCATCAGCTCGCGTATGGGATCACCGGCGAGAATCCGGACTACGGCAATTGCCTGCAACCGGCGAATGCAGCGCTGCTCACGGGAGGGTCCTCGAGCGGATCGGCGGCCGCTGTGCAGGAGGGGTCGGCGCTGGCGGCCATTGGGACGGATACCGGGGGCTCGGTGCGACTCCCGGCCGCGCTGTGCGGGCTTGCCGGATATCGCGCGTCGCTGGGCTTGGGAGGATGGCGCGGCGGCTGGCACTTGTCTCAGACATTCGACACGATCGGCTGGCTCTTTCGCGATTTGCGCGACGCGCCGCTGCTGGCTGAGGCGCTGTTCGATCTGCCGGAGGAGAAGCGTCCGATGGCGGAGCTGAAAGTCGGCGTCCTCGCGGGCGAGCTGATCGAGGACTGTGCGTCCGCGGTGCTGGATTCGATGGCAGAATGGCAGGCGCGGCTGGCGGCTGCGGGCGCAACACTGCGGCCCATCGCGCCGGAGTTCTGGCGCGGCGCGTGGGATATCTATGCGCCGATTCAGGCGTACGAGGCCGCACAGCTGCACGCCGGGTATTTCGATCATTTTGATCCGGCGATCGCGGCGCGTTTGGAATGGGGAGCCTCGCTCGGGACGGGGGCCATTCTGGAAATGCGTGCGCGGCATGTGGAGTTCCGCACCGCGCTCGAACGGCTCCTGGATCAGGTGGACTTCATTCTTGCGCCGGCGACTCCGGTGAATCGCCTCGCTGCTGGTGCGGATCACGCCGAGGCGCGCGCGAAAATCCTGCGGCACACCACGCCTGCGAGCCTCGGAGGGAATCCGGCGGTGGTGCTTCCCTCCCCAGCATGCGGCGTGCAACTGATCGCCGCGCACAACGATGATCGGCGCTTGCTGCGGCTTGCGGCGCAACTCGGCGATCTGCTGGCGGCGGAATGACGGCGCGATTCCGCGACCCCTGGTTTCTGCTGATCCTCGCCGCGGGCCTTATCGCCTTTGTCGTGCAGTCGGGAGAGCTGGGCTCGGCGGACACGATGCATCGGCTGCAGTCGACGCATGCTTTCTGGACATCGGAGCCGCCGGTGTTCCCGAATGAGTATCCGGAATTCGGCATTCACGGGCGAGGCGGAAAGCTGCAGAGCTGGTACGGCATTGGGCAATCGCTGCTGCTGCTGCCTGCCGACCTGATCGGAACCGCCGTCGAAAAGCTGCCGGTGTTTGCGAACTACAACGGCAATGATCCCACCGTGCGCAACATTGTCGTCACGTTCCTCACGAACATCCTGATCTCTGTCTTAACGGCCATCGTGGGTTTTCGGCTTCTACGGCAACTGGGATTCACCGTGCCTGAGAGCGTCGCGGGGGTTCTTGCTCTGCTGATCGCCACGACGCATCTGCACTACACGCAGAACATGATGGAGAACAACTACATCTGCCTGCTGACGCTCACCGGGTTTTCGTATGGGCTGGAATGGCTGCAGACGGGAAGCCGGAAGGCGCTGCTGACGGGATCGGCGGCGCTCGGGCTGAATCTGCTGACGCGCCTGACGACGGGCCTGGACCTGATGGCCGGCGTTCTTTTCGTGCTGCTGGCGATGCGGATGCGAGGCGTGCGCGGCCGCGATTTTCGCGTTCGATGTGTCGTGTTTGTCAAAACGGCCGTGCCGGTCTTTGTTGTTTTCGGGATCCTCGATCGGCTCTATCAGTACTACCGGTTCGGTTCATTCACGAATACCTACATCAGCATCGTTGCCGCCGAGGCCCGCCAGCGCGATCCGTCGCTGCCGGCGAAGTATCCTTTTGAGAATCCGTTCCACGTTGGCTTTCTGGGCGCGCTGTTTACGCCGGAGAAGTCGATCTTCCTGTTCGATCCGCTGATCGTTCTGGCCATCATTGTCGTTGTTCTCACGTGGAAGCGATGCAGCCCGCCGGTGAAAGCGTATGTGATTGCGACAGCGCTCATGCTGCTGGCGTACCTCAGCTTTTACGCGCGCTACACGGTGTGGAGCGGCGACTTTGCCTGGGGCGACCGCTACGTGTCGACAGCGGTTGAGCTGGTTGCGCTGCCCGCGGTTCCGCTTCTGCTGCGGTTTCGGCGCCCACTGGGACAGTGGGTATTCGGCACGGGCATCGCCCTGCTTGCGATCAGCACCGTCATCCAGATTGCCTCGCTGGCGATCTGGTTTCCGCTGGAGATTTACCAGATGGAGACGATGGGGCATCCGAC
>DASYYN010000026.1:0-13631 GCA_035933815.1 Acidobacteriaceae bacterium | reverse complement strand
CCTTCGGCATCGACGATGCCGAACTTGATGTTCGTTCCGCCGATGTCCACGCCAACGCTGAATTCCTGAGCGCCCATCGCAGCCCCCGCGCTACCTTCCATTCCGCGCCACGGTCTCTCCGTGTGCGTTTTCATATGCGCTGATCTTGCTCACCCGTTCCGCGTGCCGTCCGCCTTCGAACTCCGTTGTCAGCCACACGTCGATGATCATCTTCGCCAGTTCAATCCCGACCACCCGCGCGCCCAGCGCCAGCATGTTCGTGTCGTTGTGCTCGCGCGAAAGCTTCGCCGAGTACGGCTCGCTGCACACCACGCAGCGAATGCCGCGCACCTTATTGGCGGCGATTGAAATGCCAACGCCCGTTCCGCAGAAGATCAGCCCTTTCTCGCACTCGCCGCGCGCGACGGCCTCCGCCACCTCGAAGCCGAAGTCGCAGTAGTCCACGCGCTCCAGGCCGCAGGTGCCGTAATCCCGCACCTCACAGCCCTTCGCCAGCAGCCAGGCCTTGATCTCTTCTTTGAACGGAAACGCCGCGTGATCCGAACCGATGCCAATCATGCGCAGCCTCCGCTAGTGCACCATCGCATCGACCAGCATGATCAGCCCCGCGAGGAAGCACACGAACATGGCGCCAATCATCAGCTGCACATTCCGCGACGCGCCCTTCGTCTCTTTCCAGATGCACACGCCCCAGATCGCCGCGATCATCGTTCCGCCCTGTCCCAGGCCGTACGCAATCGCCGGGCTCGCCGCCTTCGACGCCACGAAATTCGAGGTCACGCCGATCCCGTTGATCACGCCGCCGAGCACGCCGATCAGGTGATACCGCATCGTGCCCTTGCCGAAGTAATCCGAGTACGTCACCGGCTTGCCCTTCACCGGATGCGCCATGAAGTACGTGTTGAACACCACGTTCGAAATCAGCGAGCCGAACGAGTAGACGATCACCGCCGCGTACGGGCCGAACTTCCCCGGCTCCAAATGCGTGAAGTCCAGCGACACCGACCGCTGCACCAGGAAATAAAACAGCCCCATCAGAATGCCGCCCGAGATTGCCAGCAGCAGCCCCTTGCGCACCTGTCCCGGCGCGGCGTTCTGATCCTGGCACGACCGGTAGGCCAGCCCGTCCAGAATGATCGCCAGCGTCACCAGCGCCACGCCGCCGAAAATCAGCGTCGGATTCCCCTTCGGCTGCGCGATGTAGTTGATCAGCACGCCTTCGACCAGCGCGATCCCGATCGCCACCGGATAGGCGACGGCCATGCCCGCCAGATCCAGCGACGCCATGAACAGGATGTTCGCCAGATTGAAGACCACGCCGCCCAGCAGCGCCCACAGGTACGCGCCGGCGCTGCCCTGCGCCATGTCGGCGAAGAGCGTCCGCCCGTCGTGGCCGAACATGCCGAACGTCAGCCCCAGAAGCAGCGGCAGGACGAAATACCCGATGCCCTGATCCCAGTAGAAGAGGCCGAATCCGTAGGAGCGTGGCTCCATCTTCAGCGTGTTGGCCCACGATCCCCAGCAAAACATCGTGAGGATGCAGAGTGCGACGGCAATGGGATACGAATGAACGATGATCATCAGGCCTGCCCAATCTTCGTGACGATTTGTCGTACTGCCTTTATGGCTTCCGGAATCGAATAGTCCCTGTGAAATACGCTTGACGTGCCGCCCACCAGCATCGTCGCGCCCGCTTCCACCATCGCGGGAATGTGCGTGAAGCTCACGTTGCCGTCCACCTGAATGTCGGCATCGGCGCGCCCCGCCTCATCAAGCATCTGCCGCACGTCGGCAATCTTGCCCAGCATCGCCGGAATCAGCCTCTGCCCGGCTGCTCCCGGATTCACCGTCATCACGGTGACAAAATCAATATCGTCCAGCAGGTACTCGAGGCACTCGATCGGCGTCGCGGGATTCAGCGCCATGCCCGCCCGCGCTCCCGTCTCGCGAATCAGTGCCAGCGCCTTCTGCGCATGCCGCGTCGCCTCGTAATGGATCGTGATGAACTGTGCGCCCGCCGCCGCGGCTCGATCGATGTAGCGCTCCGGTTCCTCGATCATCAGGTGGCAGTCCATCGGGATTTCCGAAATCCGCCCGATCGTCTCCATCAGGGTGAAGTCCAGCCCGAAGTTGCTGACGAACCGGCCGTCCATCATGTCGATGTGCAGGGAATCGATCCCTCCGGCGCACAGCTGCTGCAGGTCGGCCTCCAGCCGCGCCAGATTCGCGCACGCAATCGAGGCTCCCAGGTGGATTGGCCTCCCGCTGCTCGCAAACCCAGCCGTCATGGTGTCCCTGCGTTCTCCGGCCCCGGCAGAATGCAGCCCGCGCGCGAAAGGCGCCGCTGCTGGCCGAAAGCTGAAAGCTTTCAAAGAAGAGTCGAGGGAAGTCTATGGCGCGGTCTCTGCCCTTGTCAAGATTTCCCTTGGGCAGTGCTTTCTTCGGGCAAAACCCCGCATTTCGGGTGCCCGAGTCTGCCTAGGTGAGCGCCCGATCGAGGTGCGTATACCCGCCGTCGACGACGATGTTCTGTCCGGTGGTGTGGCCGCTTCGGGTGGGCGACAACAGAAAGACTGTCATCGCCGCGATCTCCGAGGCTTCGGTCATACGGTGGCCGAGCGGGATCCGGCGGCGAATCTCGTCGAGCGCCTGCTGCGGATCGGGCCGCGTGGAAATCCAGCGCTCATACAGAGGCGTCATCACCTCGGCCGGCAGCACGGAATTGGCCCGCACGCCATAGGGGGCAAGCTCGGCGGCCCACTCGCGCGTGAGTGCGAGCTGCGCGCCTTTGGCGGCGGCATAGGCGGAAGTTCCTCCCTGGCCGGTGAGCGCAACCTTGGAGCTGATGTTCACAATGGAGCCGCGCGAGGCCTTCAGCATCGGCAGGGCGTAGTGGGCCAGCGCGTAGTAATGCAGCAGGTTTTGTCGCAGGCTCTCGAGAAAGCGGTCAGGAGAACCCGACTCGAGCCCTACGCCGTCATTCGCGCCGGCGTTGTTGACCAGTCCGAGCAGGCTGCCGTGCTTCGTGCGGACATGCTCGATGGCGCGCCGGCACTGCTCCGGGTCGGCGAGCTGGGCCTCAAAGAAATCGCACTTCCGCCGGCTCTCGCGCATTTCGCCGAGGAACTTCTTTACGTTGTCCGAGGCGCGGCTCACCACCACGACGGTCGCGCCTTCATCGAGGCACGCCCGCGAGATGGCCTCGCCGATACCGGCTCCTCCGCCGGTGACTACGATGACGCCGTCTTTCAGTCCGAGATCCATAAAAATGAAGCGCGACGGTGCGCGCCTGAAGGCAAATTGTAACGCGCCTCCGGAGAAGAGAACTCCCGCTCGGACCGCTGTGCGGAACTTCACCGCAGAAAATCAGAACCGCGCCGATGGCGAATGCCCCGGTCGGCTCGTGCGGACGGCTCGTGCGGCCGGGTCGTGTACGATTCCCGCATGCGCAACCGCTATGCACGATTCTTTGCAGTTGCCCTCACCGCAACCGTGGGTTGGGTTCCAGCACTCGCCCAGCAGAGCCACTGGGCTTCGCCGAGCGATCCCACCGCGCAGGCCATTATCGAGAGCGAGCGGTTGTGGGCCGAAGGCGTGTGCGTCAATAACGGCGTTGTCGCCCATCTGCTCGCCGACGATTTCCAGGGCACCTCAACGCACAACACCCGCTTCACCAAGTCCGATGAGCTGCGCGACGAGAAGGGCCCGCACGTCGCTCATGACTGCGGACTGGACGAAACCAAGGTGCATTTCTTCGGCGAGAACCTGGCAATTGTCTATGGCCGCGAACACGCGATCGGGAAGGATCCCACCCAGCCCCATGCGAAGATCTGCCAGATCTGGACCGACACCTGGCTCAGGCGCGCAGGGGTATGGCAGATCATCGCCTCGCAGGATGACCGCGTCCCCTGCCCCTAGCCGCGGCTAATGTGGCCTACTGGTCGGTAGTCGCTGGCCATTTCAGTGGTCGCGCGTGACCATCCAGACCTTGCCGGATCCCGGAGTGGGCTTTGCCGGAGCGAAAACACCAAAATCAGCAATGAACATTGCGCTGCCCCGGAATTTCACGTCAATGGGCTTGTTGAAACCGTTAGGCTCGAAGATGGTCGCCGTGTCGTTGGAGGTATGCGCGATGAAATCGCTAACCGCGCCGGTGCTGCGGTCAATCCGCGCAACTTTGTAGCCAATGAGTGAAGTTGCCCCGGTGCCCGGTGGAATCGATCCGGTCTCGGCGACAAAAACGTCACCCATAAAGCCAAAGCCGGAATTGGGCGAGAAATCAAACATGTTCGCCGAGGAGTGATTTTCCAGTTCCGCAAATGCCGGTTGAACCGTCAAAGTAGCCCGAAAGCTGTCAGAGAAGGCAAACTGCGGGCACATTCCATAGGGCGGGTTCGGTGGGCAAAAGAAGGAATCAGTGACGGGAAGCGGCTGACGGCTCACCGGATCATGGAAATAGTCCGGCCACCCAAAGAACTGCAGGCTGCCCCCGGTCTGGATGATGAACATATCATCCCAGTCATTGGCAATTGGGCGAGATCCTCGGGCGTCGGCGCCATTGTTGCTGACGAACAGCATGCCGGGGTTGAAGGGATCAAAACCCAGGCCGTAGTCATTACGGAAACCCCATCCCTCCAGCCGCAGCGTCGCTGCCGCATTGCTTGCCTGAGGGTCGAACGAATATACAGAGCCGCCGCCTACCGTGATGATGCCGTTCCCCGGATTCGAAGGTGTGACGGCGTGCACCACGGTGCCCGGGGCCACCGTACCGCTTCCAAACGGCATGAACGGTTCGGTGATCAGTGTTGCTGTTGGGTCGAGGGCAAACGGTTTAGCCGTTGGCGCTGTTCTGTATCCGATGCCGCTCAGCGCGATATCGACGGGTGGAACGTCGTGGAGGGCAGGGTGGCTGACTGCCCAGCTGTTATCCGGCCCCACCACGCCGGCATTGGTCGGCAAACCAGTCGTGAAATACGCGCGGCCGTCGCTGCCGAATTCAATCGACGATCCCGGATGGTCACCGAAAAACGGCAAACCGGTCAACACGGTTTGAAAGGTGCCCGCAGGATCGTGCGGCATGAATTTAGAAATAGCGCCTACCGGCACGCCCCCCACCATCTGGCGATGCACCAGCCAAATCCAGCCCTGAGCGAAGGTGATACCAGTCACCGGGGATACCAAAACTCCCGTCGGCAGCATGCTGGAAGTCAGCACGGTGGTGATATTGCCTTTTTGGTCAATCTGCTTCACTGCCGGGGGCGTGATGATTCCCGCCTCTGCCACAAAGATCGAGTCGCCCTGGAAAGTGAGTGCCGTCGGAAAATTCAGGCCTGTGGCAACGGCGGTCATCTCGTAGCCCGGCGGAATTACAACGTTGGAGGGCACAGCGGTCTGCGCCTCGATCGTCAGGACAGTCGCGAACACCATCAATAGCGAGCCTGGTGGCTTCATACAATCCTCCTTGCTGCGTCGATAGGCCGTGCGGACAGAAATGTCCGCTGAGAGATGGGAGCCTCGAGTCACGCGAGCGACTGATGTTCAGGGCAAAATCGAACCTGTCGCAATAGACTCCTGATCCAACGACGAGTGTTGCACGCGACTGGGAATGGAGATGTCATTCCATTGTCATGAGCATTCGCGCGTGGGACATTCGAAGAATGATGGTCCGCCATAGCGGCGTCGTGAAGTTCGCCGCACGCTCCGGCAGGTGGCTGGCCCGGTCCAGCGCCAGCCCTCGGAGAAGCCGTTCCCCCGATCTATCCGGCTCCGGGCTGCGCCGTGATGTTCAGGTTTAGCTGGCTGAGGTCGATCAGCAGACCCCGCATTCAAGTGCCAAAGGGGCATTGACAACGGGCAGGCCCGCCATAGAATGGCCTTGCCTTTTCCTGCTGTTACTGCTCGTCGTCTAAGGATTTGGGCCAATGGCTTCTTCCGGTTTTCTGCCGTCCAGTTTGCGGTCTTCCTGCAGGTCACTCTTTGAACTGAACGTTTCTGCCGCGCTGCCTGCTCTGGTGGTGGGAGGCATGTTGGCTCTCCTGACCGGCGGTTGCGGAGGCGGAGGCGGCAGCACCGGCTCATCGGGTGGAGGCGGCACACAGCCGGCCGATTTCGCGCTGACGATACCGGCTCAGCTTACGGTGCAGAGCGGGGGGCTGCCCCAGCCATTCCAGATTTCCTTCCAGAGCAGCCAGAACAATCTTCCGGTGACGGTCACAATATCCGGCCTGGGGAGTGGACTCAGTTTATATGGCGGCTCCGCCTACAAGTTCACCGATGTGACCTCGACGCCGTCGTACACCTGGGAGATCGGCGCAGATGCCGCAGCCGCTGCCGGATCGAGCAGCTTCAGCATTTCGGCAACGAACGGTTCAGTGACTCACAGCTGGACCGTGAATGTAACGGTCACGCAGGGGGCCGGATTTCAGATTAGCCTTTCGCCTTCGACGCTCACGCTGATGCCGACACAGAGCAGCACCGTGACGGCGACGGTGACCGGATCCAACATTCCCAGCAACCTGTCCCTTCAGGTGAGTAGCTATCCGAGCGTCTCGCAGTACGCGAGCGTGACCTCGGTTCTGCCGACAGGGACGAACACCTGGAAGCTGGTCGTTGGGACTCCGCCGGTCGTCAGTCCAGCCACTGTTTCGCTGTTCGTGCAGGCGTACTCGGGAACGACCGCGTCAAGCGCGGTTGCGGTCCTGAATCTCACGGTAAAGACGTTCCCTCCCGTGACCGCGCTGACGCGCAGCAACTTTGTGCGCGCGGGAGATACGCCGTGGGGCGGCGTGTACGATCCGGTACGAAAACTGGTCTTCGTTGCCTACGGTCGTCTGAACCAGGTGGTTGCCTATTCGTCGGTGGACCAGCACATTGTGGCGACAATTCCGGTTGCGCAATACCAGCCGGGCACCCAGGGCGCACAGACGATTGACGAAGCCGCCGACGGGTCGCGCGTGTACGTGGGCGGAGCGGGGCAGATTGCAATCATCGATCCGGGGCTGCTGCAGGTGGTTGGCACCGTGCGAACTCCGACTCCATCGACCTATCAAAATGCGGCGCAGCTCGTAACGTTAGCGGATGGCAACCTGCTGGTGGAGAACTCCGACAGCCACATCTATCTCTGGAACCCAGTTGCCCAGACCTTCACGCCGGACGATCCTCCCGCTGTGCCGGGCGTGTCCTTCGCAGGGAGCCTGATCCGCAGCGCGGACCACTCGAAGGCGCTCGCGTATGGGTCATCGTCGGCGGTTTTGTTCTCCTCGGGCAGCGACACCTGGGGAAACTACGGGACCAATCTTAGCGGAATACCGGCACTGAGCCCGGATGGCTCACAGATCGCGGCGGCGTGCGACACGGCGGGAACACCGGCAGTCGCGATTTCGTTCTACGACGATCAGTTCAACGTGCTGGAAGCGAACACGTCAAATGTGGTCCTTTGCTCTCCCGGATGGAGCGCCCAAACGATCTACAGCCTGGACGGCAAAACGGCTGACTTCTTCGTGAATTCGAACACAGGAGAAGTTGGCATGGCATACGATGCCGTAAGCTTTAGCCCGATGGGGCTGTTTGCTGTCGCCAATCGCACAGCTGTGACGCAGCCCTTTGCGATCGACGAATCAGGACTGGTGTACGGAAGTGCAGTCTCCACAGCGGGGCTGGCCGTGACGGATGCAAGCCACCCGGGGGCGATTGGAAGCGATAGCGGGACCAGCTTCGCTTTTCCGGATTTCGCCTATCCGCAGGTGGTGACCAACAGCATCGTGGGCCTCAACACTTCCGTCGAGAACATCATTTTCGGGCACGCGTTCGACTCCAACACCAAATATGGGGTGTATGTGGGAGCGCCGCCGGGGGCGCCCGGGTCCATGCAGGCGTCGGGGGTTTCCGTTGCATCGAGCACCCAACTGAATTTCCTGACACCGGCCAGTGGCACGCCTGGCCCGGTAAATCTGACAGTGACACGGCCGGATGGCTGGTATGAGGTAATTCCGGACGCGCTGACGTACGGGCCGTATCCGATTGGTGTGTACCCAAATACGATTCCGGCGACAGAGGCAGCGAAAATGACGGCCGTCGGCTACGGGATCGGCGTCGAAGGCGAAACGGTAACAGTGGGCGCCTCGACCGCGACGGAGACCGGTGGCGCGCCGATTTCGAGCTTTGACCTGTACTATCCGCTGCTGGGCGTTTCCATGACGACGAATTCCGGAACGCCGGGATGGGCGGATGTCACCTTCGCCAATCGAACCGGAACGGCGACCCTGCACCACGCCGTGCAATTCCTGAAGAGCGTGAACACGTATCCAATGACGGGTTCGCCCGACGCGATCGTCTACGACAAAGCGCACCAGCGGCTTTATGTTTCGAATACCGCGAATAACAACGTGGCCGTCTTCGATCTGGCGAGTTCCACGTTCGATTCGCCGATTGCGGTAGGGAACGGGCCGACTAAACTCGCGCTCACGGGTGACGGCTCCATCCTGGCAGTGCTGAACCAGACGGATGCGACGGTCTCTGTAATCGACACATCGCAGCTGAAGGTCACGGCAACGTGGGCCGCCGTGACGGCTGCTGAAAAATCGGCGGGAATGCGTCCCTTTTTGCTCTCCCTGGCGGCACCGCACAGCGTCGTCGTGGGGTATGGCGCCCCCTTCGTGCGTCTGCTGGATCTGACGACCGGAAGCCTGAGTTGTACAGGCGTGACGGGATGCGACAGCACCGGCATCAATCTGAACCCCGGAATCTACGTTGCGACGGTTGCGTCCTCGCCCGACGGCACGAAACTCGCCTTCAGCGATGGCTCGGGAAAACTGGCAGTGCTGGACATGACGCAGAATTCTCTGATTTCCGCTCCGGCTATGTCTACCGGCAGCCACGTGCTGGCTATTGATACCGACAACAATTTGATTGCTGACAGCCTGAATACGTACGACGCGACGCTGCATCCGCTGAGCACGGTGGGGACGGAAGAGATCTACTACACGAGCGGGCAGCCCAGTGGACCGTACTCTTCATCGCCGTTCGATGTGCTCAATGCGTCAGGAAGTCTCTTGTTCGAGCCGAACGGCCCGGTTGTTGTAATGGATGTGCACCACGGCAACATGGTGATGTGGATTGGAAACGTCGACGCCCAGGCAATGGCCCTGGACGAGACGGGAACGCGGTTGTTTTGTCTTTCCGTCGGTGAGATTACGATCGTTCAGCTATACGAAGCACCGCTCAGCATCGGGTCAGTGACGCCGGCAAATGGCGGTGTGGGGACGACGGTAACGATTCGCGGCAGCGGATTCGAGAGCGGCTCAACCGTGAGCTTTGGCTCGACCGGCAGCACGGTTAGTTATGTGGACAGCGCGACCCTGCAGGCGATCCTGCCTTCATCCCTGCCCAGGGGGCCGGTGCAGGTTACGGTCACGAATCCAGACGGCAGCCATTATGCTCTCGATGCGGCGTTCGCAGTAAACTGACGACCGCTGTCTCCAACAGTCGATCTCTTCCGATGCAGAGCTCGGTTCGCAGCGCACTCATCAAGTCCCGCAGCAATCGTGGCGTCACCTGTCGGACGAGGTGATGTTGCGGCGGAATGAGTAGGGGGTCCTCTCTTCTGGATCGCCAGGCCAACCCCGACCAGCCGAATTTGCCAGTCGAGAAAGCCTCTCGACGTCCGTCTCGCGGATTGAGGTCGTTAGCTCGTACCTTGACGTGTCCAGCTTTTTCGCCCCGATGATTTCCAGATACTCTGAAACTGCTTCTTTCTGAATTAGAACCTTACCTGATCCAGCCCAATGACGATCTTCACCGTTTTTCTTCACGCCGGAAACCCGAAAAAACTGCCCGGTTTCCATGTCGACGTAGTTGCCGCCCCATTCACCACGCCTTTGTCCTTTGAGCTTCATCAGCCCTCGGCCATTGAAATAAAATGTGCGACCCGTCTTTGACGCGGTGACATAGCCGATCCAAGCCGGGCCGTCGTCTTCATAGCCGCTCTTGAGTTCGATATACCTGAGCAGTTTCACGTCGGAAGGCTTCCATATCAGCAACGATCAGGTCAGGCTGCCGGATCACCGGCAACTCGTGCATAACGGCCCCGGGGCGCAGACCGGCGGGAGCAGAAGCGGAATGTCCGTATTGCCGACAATACGCAACAATCCGGCCTTGTGTCGAGAGGCGGTATTATGCCCTCCAGCACACAATCAAGATGAAGTTCAACGGCCGATTTGCGACGCTGGTGTTCCTGCTGTGTGGGTCTGTCGGACAGGTCTGTATCTCACAACAGGCTGGGGATAACTTGCCGTCTGTCCCCGCTCTGCTGCTCCCGCATGCATCGCACGTAAAGGGACAAGTTGTTGGTGAAGATGGCAAGCCGATCGACAATGTCTTGCTTGTCTATTTGAATCCTTCCCGGGTGATCCGAACAGGCTCGAATGGCGAATTTGAATTCGACACAGCAGCGCCGTCGTTTGTCGCGAAAAAGCCCGGCTATGAGAGCGCGTTTGTCAGGAACGATGTCTCCGCAGGTTTTCGCGTGGTGCTCCGAAGGCTGCCACTCGGCACCGCTTTCCCGGTTTGCACGGCTGCTGATCTTGCGGATCGAGCGCACGGATGGAGAGGGGTTCTTCAGCTTCCCAAAACCGGGTTTGCAAAGGCACATCACGAGAGACCAGGCACCGACTATTGGTTGCGATCAGTGCGTGTCAAATCGGATTCAACCACAGTCTTCGCGTACCAGGGACGTGGACCGATGTGGGGAGGCGGGATGTCTGAGAACGACATTTGGGGAGCGGCGCGGTACAGCGGGAAGGCCTATGAACTCGATGGCTGGTCCATTGATGATGCCAAAGTCTGGCTCCCGAATGGCACGTGCTCACGGATACTGGGGACATTCAGGGAATCTGTCTTCTACAGCCGAGTTGACTGCAGGAAAGCGAAACCTCTCGACCATTTAATCGACAAGGTTTGCGTAGACCATGACGCTTTCGCGCGCCTCATCCGTCCACCCCGTTGATACGGCAGGGGAGCGGCTATTGGCCGTATTACCGGTAACTCGGAGAGCGCCGGGATAAGCCGGCATGTTGCAGGGGAGGAAGAATCCCTACAGGAAAGGAGACAGCGACTCCATCCTGACCTCCAGTCTTGCGGGACGCATCGCGAGGTGAGTTCCGAAGCGTAGAACGGAGGCATCGGTGGGCGGGGTGATTGAGCTTCGAAAAGCCGGTAGATCAGGATGCCGACTCCCTTCCGAGTAGGAGGAAGGCAACACGGGCGGCTGCGTTATTCGCGAGCGGTCGTCCGGTCCTGCGTAGTCGTTAGAACCCGCGCACGCTGAGAAACAACATGCACGAGAACCGGGAGATCTCCAGCGCGCCTCCGGCAGTCGGCGAAGGCCGGTCCGTGAAGGCGCAAAGCCGCACGACGGACATGCACGCGCTGGAGAAGTCGGACTGTGCCGTAGTACCTGTGAACCGACCGAACAACGGAGGTAACCTCCTGCGGAGGCCGGGGAGGGAAGGGCGCAGATGAAGGAGAACACCGGGCAGTCACGCATGCTCCCGACACAGAGCGGGAAACGTATGTCCCCGGGGCTGAGCGGTGTGCGTAAAGCAGCAAGGGAAAGGAGAGAGGAACGGTTCACCTCTCTGCTTCACCATCTCACCATCGATCTGCTGCGCGACAGCTTTTACGCACTCCAGCGTGGGGCTTCGCCGGGAGTCGATGGCATGCGATGGGAGGAGTATGAATCCGGGCTTGAAGATCGGCTCACTGATCTCCACACTCGGGTTCACCGTGGAAGTTACCGGGCACAACCCTCAAGGCGAGTCTATATACCGAAGGCTGACGGGCGGCAACGTCCGCTGGGCATCGCGGCGCTGGAGGACAAGATCGTCCAACAGGCCGCGGTGACGATCCTCAACCAGATATACGAGGTCGACTTCAAGGGCTTCTCTTACGGGTTCCGTCCGGGGCGCAGTCCTCATCAGGCGCTCGATGCGCTGGCTGTGGGACTGGAGCGGAAGAAGGTGAACTGGGTGCTCGACGCCGACATACGTGGCTTTTTCGACAACATGAGTCACGAGTGGACAGTGAAGTTCATCGAGCACCGGGTGGCCGACCGCAGGATACTTCGCCTGATCCGGAGATGGTTGAAGGCAGGAGTATCGGAGGACGGCCAGTGGTCGGAAACGAAGCTGGGTACACCGCAGGGAGCGGTTATATCGCCGTTGCTTGCCAACCTGTACCTGCACTACGTTTTCGACGTATGGGCGGACGTCTGGCGCAGGAAACAGGCAACGGGCGATGTCATCATCGTCCGCTACGCCGACGATCTTGTGCTGGGCTTCCAGCACCGGGCTGAAGCCGTCCGGTTCCTCGGTGACTTCCGGGAACGGCTGGCGAAGTTCGGTCTGGAACTCCATCCGGAGAAGACGCGGCTGATCGAGTTCGGGCGCTTCGCGGCCCGAGACCGCACACGGCAGGGGAAGGGAAAACCAGAGACGTTCAACTTCCTGGGCTTCACCCACTACTGTGGGCGACGCCACAAAACGGACACCTTCACCGTCTGGCGGCTCACGGCGAAACAGCGGATGGTGGCAAAGCTCAAAGCTATCAGGACTGAGCTGCGCCGCCGCCTGCATGACCGCCCCAGCCTCGTCGGTGCATGGCTCCGGAAGGTCGTCTCCGGCTACTACCAGTACTACGCCGTGCCCGGCAATATCGAACGGCTGCGCATCTTCAGAATGCGCGTCAGTCGACTGTGGCATAACGTGCTCGTGCGCCGCAGTCAGCGCGCTCGCAAAAGATGGGAGCAATTTGCTCCGCTCTTCGACAGGTGGCTCCCGTACCCCCGCACCCTCCACTCCTATCCGCATGCCCGCTTCTGCGCTGTCCATCCTTCATAAGAGCCGTATGCGTAGACGCGCTCGTACGGATCTGTGCGGGGGGCGATCAGCCATGATCGTCCCTACCGCGACCAAATGGAGCCGAGTGATCGGGGGCTAAAATGCCGCCCAGGAGGAACCCCTCTATGGCCAGCCCACACACACCGGCGGCAGCCGAAATTCCGGATTGGAAGTGGTCGCCGAAGGAAAAGGCCGCTGCCCGCAGAGCCTTCGACCTTGCCCTCAGCCGGGTACTGGACGGCGTCATTAAGGAAGCGAAAGATAGGGCCGCACGGATCAGCAAATGCCGCACAGCTATGGGAACTAGAATGCTGGCTGGGTGACCGCCGCCGCGAGATCGACGGCAAGTTCCAGTTTCGCTACTCCGTTCTGCCACTCGTCTTTGCCACCCTGCTCCGCAATGGTCAACTCAGCGAAGATGACCTGCAAGGTTTCGCCCCGGGCAAGCTCGACGCCATCCGACGCATCGCCCGCTTCTGAGCCGCTGTCGGAGCCGCCGCGGGGCCACCATGGCGACGTGGACTGGAGGCCACAGAGCCATGAAGCAGAAGCACACCCGCCGAGGCGGTCGGAAGAAGCCGAAGACTGTATTGCGGATTCCCGATCTGGAGCACGCCAGAACAGCAGTCCTGAACAGCCTGACCAACATCGACGCCCAGCGTGGTTATCGACATGCCATCGACGAGTTCGTCGAGTGGTACTGCTCGGAACCCCGGCTGGCCTTCAATCGCGTCGTGG